>CAZFQI010000001.1:0-5298 GCA_964520755.1 uncultured Marinobacter sp.
TCATCACTAAAAGCTGACCGATGGAACTCCGCCGCCTCCTCGGCCTCCTGGACACCGACCTCATGAACCTCGGGCACTTCACCTCCTGCCAGCACTTCAAGCACGGCGTGCACCCCCTTGGATAAAGAAGTCAGGCTGTAACCACCCTCCAGAACGAGCGCTAACCTGCCCTCACAGTGTTTGTCGGCAATAGCCTGGACAATGCTGGTGATCACTTTGAAGCCATCGTAGGTCAGGTTCATAGCCATATCGTTCCGGTGCGGATCAAAACCGGCCGAGACCAGCACCAGATCCGGTTTGAAGTAATCGGCCGCCGGCATCAGGATCTCACGAAAGACCTTTTCGAAGGCAACGTCGCCGGCGGTCTCCGGCAGCGGTACGTTGATGGTGTAGCCTTCTCCAAGCCCGTCTCCGACCTCCTCAAGATGGCCGGAACCGGGATAAAAGGGAGCTGCGCAGTGGGTATCAAAGAACAACACGTCCGGGTCTGCCCAGAAGATGTCCTGGGTTCCGTTGCCGTGGTGTGCGTCCCAGTCAATGATCAGGATCTTTTCACACCCGAGTTTGGCCTGGGCGTGGGCCGCTGCGATGGCAACGTTGTTGAGCAGGCAGAACCCTCGGGCCCGGACCGGTTCGGCATGATGGCCGGGGGGACGGATCAGGGCGAACGCGCTTTCACATTCCCCTTTAACAACACTTTCCACGGCGGCAATCGCATTGCCGGCCGCAGCGGTGGCCGCTTTAATGCTGTCTGGCGACACCGCGGTTGTGTCTTTATCGAGCCAGGCCCGCTTCCCGTCCAGTGAAAAGATGTGGTCAAGATAGGATGTGGTGTGTACCCGTGCCAACTGATCGTATGT
Source organism: uncultured Marinobacter sp. (assembly GCA_964520755.1). Lineage (GTDB taxonomy): Bacteria > Pseudomonadota > Gammaproteobacteria > Pseudomonadales > Oleiphilaceae > Marinobacter. Next base: position 861 of record CAZFQI010000001.1, read on the forward strand.
CGCGGCAGCAGCGCCGGATTTGAACTGAATACCCGCCACCGGGTTTTCATCCAGATACTCCTTGATGGCGCTAATCCGCCCCGGATGCTCCGGATAGCTCCATTTGAAATCCAGCCCCTGAAGAATGGATCGAACACGCTTTTCCACCCGGCTGGGCATGAACGGAAGATCGACCTCCGGGTTATGTCCCAGCATGATTTCATCGTAAAACACATTCACACTGCGATCGCCCATCATGACCTGTTTCCTTTTCTTATCCTTGTGATTCTGTCAGCGCCTGCTTCACTACGGAGGTGAACGCTGCTGCCCGCACACCGGTCGGTTTGAAACCCAGTTTGGTCCAGGCGGCCTTGGCTTCCTTGTTTGAAGCGGAATATTCGAGGATCAGCTCCGAGGCGTGATGCTCCTCCGCGAAGGTCACCAGGTCCCGCAACAACGCCTTGAGGATTCCGAGCCCCCGAAATTCCGGCTCTACCCAGATATCATCAATAACACCAGACTTGAACTCTGTGGACTCCGACTGCTCCCAGATGCCCTGGCTTCGCCAGATGTAGACATAACCCATGCCCACAAGCTCCCCATTTTTGCTTTGAGCCACAACCAGGCGCTTATTGGGATCATCCAGCGATGCGTGCAACGTGCGGAGCAGCCGCTTGTATTCGCTTTCCTTCAAATCATGGGGAGGTGCGCCCGAAACATGCAGAGCCAGTTTGGCAAGGAATCCCACCAATTCGGGCAGATCCTCTTCTCGGGCCTCTCGAATAACGAATCCACGCTTCGTGTGCTTTCCAGCCAAGTGCAACTCCCGTTGGACCGCCGTGTAGAGCAAACCGGGCAAAACCAGGAGTGATCTGCATTTTCGGGTCGTATACATATGAGCTAACCTTTAAAGCTTAGTCGCTGGTTGATCCCGCTACAAAAGCAAAGTCCTTGAAACTGTTCTTGGAATTATCTTTGCCAGGGGATAATTTCGATGTTGCACTCAGGTTTCACTTTTCGAAGAGAGTTATATGAGCAAGGAAAAGAATCCTCAGCAATCAGAGGGAAACAACACCGAAAAGCGTTTCGAACTCGTCCTTTGGAACTCACGATTGCTGGTCATGCTTGCCGTCGTGCCTAGCCTGCTGGGCGCTACGGTCCTCTTTTTGATTGGCACCGCAGATATGATTCGCGTCGCGGCGGATGCCGCGGTTTACTATTTTGGCGGGGGTACCGAAGACATACACGACACCGTGGTTCCCAAAATCATTATTGCTGTCGATATCTACCTGATTGCCATTGTTTTGCTGATTTTTGGCTCTGGCGTATATCGACTGTTTGTCTCCCCGATTGACCAGGCCGAGGAAAAGTCACCAAGCCATCCGTTTAACGTAAGCTCCTTCGATCAACTGAAAGACAAAATCGCCCGAGTGGTCATCCTCGCGGTCATTATCGAATTCTTCCGGGCTGTGGTGGATATCCGGTTCCAGACACCACTGGATGCCATCTATCTTGCGGTATCGGTTCTGGCGTTGGCCGGCGCGCTTTATTTGATGAGCCACGCACACCGCAAGGACTCACATTAGTGTTGAGGCCCAGTTCTTCGCACTGCTGCGAACTCAAAGGCGCTCGACGATGAGGAAGCTACTCCTGATTCTTGGGCTCGCGACGATCATTGCATTGTTATCGACGGTCACGTCTCAGCCAATGCTGATTGAGGAACGGCTGATCCGGATTCAGGCGGAGGAGACTCTCCGGGAGTTCCCTCGCATTGAATCGGAGCCACTGGAAGTTCAGGCCGCATTGCTCGATATGGCGGACGACGAGCTTCTCCTCCTGAAGGCCCGTGCGGCCTATTTGCGATACCCAACAATGACCCGTGAAATCTTTCCGGTTTACGGGCCTGAACCCGAGTTCCGGGAAATTCTCCGGCTGTATGGCGAAAACATTCTTCCGCCCATTCACTATTTCCTGAGCAATCCCGTTGACTCTATCGAACTGATGAACGATCTGGCCACTCAATACCAGGCGGCCGTGGAGTTCTTTACCGGGAGCGGAAAAACAGACACCGATGCAGCCACCCAGAAAAGCACGCCCAGCAAGGAGAAGCTGACTCGGGAAGAGCGCGGGTGGTACGCGGTACGCTTCATCCAGGAAGAGGGTCATGATTTCCTGGGCCAGTTTGTGGTGAACGATCAGGGCGACATTATCTGGGTTCGAACGGAACGTGTACTGGAGAATATCAATCAGTTTTTCGCCAGTGGCATCCGCAACCTGGAGATTCAGCACCGCACGGGTGAGGACGTGTCCGCCGCTGACGTTGGCTGGGCATCGGTGGATGTACTGGTTTTTGCCAGCGCACTGAAGGTGCTTCGGGCCGGACGGGCAGTTGCGGTTTCTTCACGAAGTGCCGCTGCGGGTACCCGGTCTGCAGCGCTTGGCGCTCGCCTGGCCAATAGCGGGCGCATGTTGATGACGACAGCCCGGTACGCAAAGTGGCCCGCCGTGGTTGGCGTCGGGTACCTGGTGGTCACGCACCCGGGTATCATCAACGACGTTCTGGCCGAGGTGTCCGAAATCCTGGGTTACCCGGCAAAACTGGTGCAGTTTCTCGGATGGATGCTGATACTGCTGCCCGTGTTGTACATCGGCAGCTGGGTATTCCGATTTATCCTGCGGCCTGCTCTTGCATTGCTGGGTGCCTCGATCGCCGGCCTGTCGCGCATAGGCCGGCGGAAATCGCTTAACAGACTCGACTGATTCAGAGAGTACTATGTCCTTTTCCCGCATTTACGAACAGGCCGTCCTCCAGAAAGGCGGCGAGAATGAGGTTCGCGCACGGTTGCCGGCAGTCGCCAAACCAGCTGAGCTGGAAGCACTCGGTGATGATCGCTATCTCTCGGAAATCACCCGGTGCATCTTCAAGGCCGGGTTCGTCTGGCGGGTGATCGAAAACAAATGGCCGAAGTTTGAAGAGGCTTTTGAGGGCTTCGTGCCGCTTTACTGGCAACAGGTTTCGCCGGAAGTGCTTGAAAAGTTGGCAAGCGATGAACGCATCGTTCGGAACGCCCAGAAGATTCAGACCGTGCCCGAGAATGCCCGGATGATTGTGGACGCCGCCCGGGAACACGGCAGCTTCGGCAAGTTTCTGGCTCATTGGCCGAGTAGTGACCAGGCCGGTTTACTGCTGTGGCTCAAACGCAACGGTGCCCGGCTCGGCGGCAACAGTGCCCAGTATTTTCTGCGCCGTGTGGGCTGGGATGGCTTTATCCTCTCCCGCGATGTGATTGCTGCGCTGCACCGTGAGGAGCTACTCGACGCCTCTCCCACCAGCAAGAAGGGGCTCATCCAGGCCCAGGAAGCCTTCAACCGCTGGCATAAGGAGAGCGGCCTGCCCTACAGCCACCTCTCAAGAATTCTTTCGTTTACTGTGGACTGAACCTCTCTGGCGATTCTCGCGTCAGTTCTTGTAACTTTAATAATAATTGTTATCATTCGCCTCCGTATTCATAACCGAGGCGTAAAACACCTATGAAAGCCCCAAGCTCCCGACGCCGCAGTTTCGTCGCGCTCGTTTCCCTGATCGGTGCCAATTCCCTGGCCACCGCACAATCCCAGACCGATGATGCCACCACACTCGAGGCCCTCGAGGTGGTATCAGATGCCATTTCCGCTCCGGATTACATGCCTCTGGAAAAAACTCCGGAAGTCGGAAAGCTCAACGTTCCGGTTGAAGAACAGCCCTACTCGGTCTCGATTGTCGATCGCGGATTCATTGAGGATTCCGGCGCCAAGAACATTCAGGATGCCCTGCTCTATACCCCGGGGGTTCATGCAGGCAACTTTGGTTTTGATACCCGCATCGACTCTGCAAAAGTTCGTGGTGTGGACGCCGGGCGCTATCTGGATGGCCTGCGGCAGATCTACGGTTCCTACAACACCGTTCGCACCGATGTGTACGCCCTGGAGAGCATCGAAGTGCTGAAAGGCCCCTCTTCCATGCTTTATGGTCAGAGCGATCTGGGCGGCATCATCAATGCCGTGTCCAAGCTACCTGAGGAACAACAGGGCGGCGAGATCTGGGCCCAATACGGCACGTTTAATCGCAAGCAGCTGGCGGTGGACGTGACCGGTCCGGCAAACGAGAGCGGTGATCTGCTGTACCGTCTGATTGCACTTGGACGCGACAGTGATACCCAGGTGGATTATGTGGAAGACGATGGCTATGTGCTCTCCCCTTCCCTGACCTGGCGCGCCACAGATGACACAAGCGTCACCCTGCTTCTGAACCGTCAGGAGAACAAAGGGCAGGTTTCGGCCCAGTTCCTGCCACAGGCCGGCACCCTTGAGCCGGGTTCCCAGGGCTTTATTGGTTCCGAGCGGTTCGTTGGCGAGCCGGGCTGGGATCGCTATGATCGTGAGAAGACCGAGGCTACCCTGTTTGTTGATCATCAGCTGA
>CAZFQI010000001.1:5398-29315 GCA_964520755.1 uncultured Marinobacter sp.
GGCCTCTACGTTGCCGACCACATCGAGATCGGACCCGTCGTCATTTCCGCCGGCCTTCGTCACGATTGGGCAGAGAACCGCAGCCTTGCCGTCACCGGATCAGACACCGCTAGTGATGAACAGGAGACCACCGGTCGTGCGGGTTTGATGTACCGATTCGAAAACGGGATCTCCCCTTACATCAGCTACGCCGAAGCCTTCAGCATGAACCTGGGTACCGATGGCACTGCCGCAGCCAATACCCTGGAGCCCACCACTGGCGACCAGCGGGAAGCGGGTGTGAAGTATGTATCTCCAGACCAGTCCCTGGGCATGACCGCCGCCTACTTCGACATCACGCAGAAGAACCGGATCAGTGATGGCAGCACGCCCGGAGGCGTGGAACAGACTGGCGCGGTGATTGATGGCTGGGAGCTGCAGGTGAACAAGCGCTGGCAGCGTTTTGAAACCCAACTGGCCTATACCGACCTCAGCGCCAAAGACGATGCCTCCGGCAACCGGCTACCCTACGTAGCCGAGCGTCAGGCTTCCTGGTGGAACCAGCTCTATATCGCCAACAACTGGCGGGTCGGTGCCGGTGTTCGCTACGTGGGTGATAACGTTGGCTCAGGCGGCGGGCCCGTTGTTCCGTCGGTTACCCTCTACGACGCCATGATTGGATACACCTGGCATAACTGGGACTTCAGCGTGGATGCCAAGAACCTGGCCGATGAAGAGTACATTACCTGGTGTCGCTCCGATGGTGCAGACTGCGGCTACGGCGAGCGGCGCACCGTGAATGCCAACGCGAAGTATCGTTTCTAGATCTTCATTCTGAACAACCTGATTGCCGCGGACTGTCTTCGGTAGCGGCAATCAGCATTTCTTACTTTTCTTACTTTTCTTCTTTTTTGCCTTCTCGTAGAGTTCCCGCAACGCTTTCGGATTCTTCCCCTTACCGGAGCCGTGGGACTCCAGAATACGTGTCCAGATGGCCTGCTTTTCATCGGGCGAGAGCTGTTTCCATTCCTTTTTCTCCTCTCTGGTTCGGCCACAGGCTTTGCAGATGGCTTTCTTGTTGAACTCGCAGACATCAATGCAGGGCTTCTTGGTGACGGGCTCCATAGACTCTGGTTTTCCCTCGTTTTGAAGAATGGCCTACTTTAACTCTGAGGACTGCAGCCCCCGGATACAAGGCGCGGAGCCCGTGGAAAACCGAGACAGGTCGTTAGTACGGAATAAACGCTTCCTCATCACCCACGACTTTTGCAAACCGCCCTGCGCGCCAGTCTTCTCTGGCTTTATCAATGCGGGCTTTGCTGGAGGACACAAAGTTCCATTCAATAAAGCGTTTGCCCAGTGGTTCGCCGCCAATTACAACTATGCGGGTGTCTTCCGTGGCAGTAACCGCAACACCGGGCTCTGGCGAAAAGACCGTCATGCTGTGGGTAGGTAGTTCGGAGCCATGGGCTCGCAGCACTCCGCTGGCAACGTAAACGGCACGTTCCGGCGCCTCCGGTAATTCCAGGGTCTGACCGGCCTCCAGGTTGGCTTCCAGATACAGGGTTTCGCTGAATTGGCGCACCGGTGACGTTATACCGTAAGCGCAGCCGATCATTACTCGAACTGCTACGCCCTCAATCTCAACCGCCGGGATGTCATCGTCAGGGTAGTGATGGAACGCCGGCCCGGTTTCTTCGTGCTCCTCCGGCAAAGCCAACCAGAGCTGGAGCCCATGCAGCCGGTGATCGGTTGCAGTGATCTCCGGGCGCTCCCGCTCGGAATGGGCGATACCGCTGCCCGCTACCATCAGGTTGATATCGCCGGGTCGGATAGGCTGATAGCTGCCCACGGAATCCCGGTGCAGTATTTCGCCTTCGAACAGGTAGGTTACGGTGGCAATGCCGATATGGGGGTGCGGCAAAACATTGATGCCCTCGCCTGCCGGGAAATCCGCCGGCCCCATTTCATCAAAGAAGATCCAGGGGCCTACCATTTTGCGCTTCGCGGTTGGCAAGAGGCGTCTGACAGAAAATCCGCCCAGATCGGCAACCCGGGGGCTCAGAATGGTTTCGATGGCACTGCAAGGTGAATCGATAACATCGCAACCCTGTTCTGCCGACTTCAACACGTTACTCATGACAACGCTCCGCTTGCTCTCCGTGCGCCGAAAAACCCCTTCATGTCTTCCAGTACCAGATAAAGACAGGGCACCAGAAACAGAATCAGTGCCGTGGCAAATACGATACCAAATCCCAGGGAAACCGCCATGGGAATCAGATAAATGGCCTGGAGGGAAGTCTCGGTGATAATCGGAGTCAAGCCACCAAACGTGGTCAGTGTGGTCAGGGCAATGGGGCGGAAACGCCGCAGACCGGCTTCGTAGATCGCCTGGGCAGGCCCTACCCGATCACGCTGCCGGTTGGCATAGGACACCATGATCAGCGAATCGTTTACAACCACCCCCGACAGGGCAACGATACCCATGATACTCACCAGTGACAGTTCCATCCCAAGGATCATGTGTCCGATGATGGCACCCACCGCACCGAAGGGTATGGCGAGCATGACCACCAGCGGTTGCAGGTAACTGCCGAACGCCACCGCCAGCAACGCAAAAATAGCGCCCATGGCCAAGCCGAAACCGCCCCACAGGGCGGCGGTGGAATCGCGGAGATCCGCCTGGCTGCCCTGGAAGCTCCAGGTCAGGCCCGGAAAATCGGCCCGCAATTGTGGCAGTATCTCGGCCTGAACGACGTCCAGCACCTGACGGGTAGCGGATTTTGGTTGTACATCGGTGCCCACGGTAATGACCCGCCGCCCGTCACGACGGTCGATTGAACGGAAGGATTCCGTAATCGCCACCTCGGCAACGTCCATCAGCGGCACTTCCTGGCCAGCCGGGGTCCGAATGACAAAGTTGTCCAGGTAATGAAGATCCTGCCTCTGGTACTCGGGCAAGCGAACCCGAATCTCGTTCTCGTTGATGCCACGTAGCTGTCGCAGGGCAATGCTGCCGTAGAAAGCATCCCGCAACTGCCTGCCGACATCCGCGCCAGTCAGGCCGAGCGCCCGGCCCTCATCAGTAAGACTGATGTCGAACTGGGGCTTTCCGGTCGAGTAATTGTCATTGACGTTGCGGGTCTGGCTGATTTGCTCCAGTTCTTCCACGAATCGCTGGCTGGCGCGGGCCAGAACGTCAATATCGGTGTGGCTCAGGTCGACACTGATATCGTCGCGCCAACTCCCGGGCCCCTGTTCGGACTCAAACGTAATCTGGTCGACACCCTTGAAGTCTCCGAGTTCGCTGCGCCAGAGATCTATCAGCTCGTCAACGGTCATATCCCGCTCGTCGCCCGGCAGGAGCACAAGCTCAACATCAATAAACTGCTGCCCCCTCACGTTGGTCTTTATACCCTCCACGTTGCGGGCCAGGTTGTGCTCCTCGAACAATCTCTGGGTGTCGGCGGTAATGGCCAAGGCGAGTTCTCCCGCCCGTCGCGCAGTGGTGCCAACAGGCAGACGAACGGCAGCTTCAATCTCATCGGCGGGCGCCTCCGGCATCATGATCATGCCCATGTGATCACTCATGGCGTAGGCGCCCGATACCACCATGACGGTGAACGCGGCAGAAAGCGTGACATAACGAAAGCGCAGGGCCAGATCCAGCAACGGGCGGTAAACCCGGTTAATCACGGCCTCCAATCCTCTCGAAAATACCCGCTGTACGCCGTGCATCCAGTGGCCATAAACAGTGACGCTGCCGCGCCCGCTGTGGGCCAGATGAGCCGGCAGAATGAACAGGGCTTCGATCAGGGAAATGGCGAGCACGAGAATCACCACGACACCGAGCGGCCACCAGAACTTGCCGGTCACACCAGGAATGAACAGTAGCGGCAGAAAAGCCACAATATTGGTGAGAATGCTGAAGGTAACCGGGCCGGCAATGTCTTTTGCACCCTGGATAGCGGCATCCATGAAACTCATGCCCTGTTCCCGGTATTCGTAGATGTTTTCCCCCACCACAATGGCATCGTCCACCACGATTCCCAGCACCATAAGGAACCCGAACATCGAGATCATGTTGATGCTGACATCCATGGCCGGGAGAAACAGAACGCTGCCCACGAACGAGATGGTCATCCCCATCATGATCCAGAACGCAAGACGGTACTCGAGGAACAGGCTCAGAATAACCAGCACGATCACCATGGCCATGACACCGTTTTCAAGCAGCATGTCCATTCGGTCTTCGAAATGCTCGGCCCGGTTACTGTCAATTCGCACCTTGACCGCGTCCGGCAGGGTCACTTCCAGCTCCGCCATCACCTGCTCAACGGCAGCGGCAATATCCAGTGGCGACTGATCTCCGGTTCGGAAGATCTCGATCTCAACCGAGGGCTGGCCATTGAAGCGGGAATGGAAGCCGGATTCCTCGAAACCATCACGAACGGCGGCGATATCACCCAGGGTTACGGTTCCACCAGAGCCGGCGTTCAGGATTACAATGCTCTCAAAGGCATCCGCCCACTGTTTTCGGTCCTTGAGCCGCAGGAGAATGTCGCCGCTACCTGTTGCCATGGATCCAGCCGGGATATCCTCACTGGACTGCTCGATACGGCTGGCCACTTCGGACAGGGTCAGGTTGTACTTGCGTAAGGTTTCCAGGGGGATTTCGACGCTGGTCATGTAGGCCGGAACATCGTCAATTACCGCCTGGGTAATGGCATCCTCTGACAGCAACCGATTTCGCAGCTGTTCGCCGAGTTGGCGCAACGTCCATATATCAACATCGCCATAGAGCGTAAGCTCCATAACATCCCGGGTGGGCGTCACCAGCCGGACCTCGGGCTCCTCGGCTTGTTCGGGGAAGGTTCGAATGCGATCTACGGCCTGTTCTATGTCCTGCAGGGCCTGCATTCGGTTGGTGCCAGTCACAAGCTCAAGCTGGATGTTCCCGCTGCCCTCACGGGCGGTAGATGTCATTTCCTCGATGCTCTGGATACCCTGCACAGCCTCCTCGACCGGCAGGAGGATTCCCTGTTCGACTTCCTCGGGCGCGGCCCCGGGGTAGCTGACCGAGATCTGAACGATGTCCAGCTGAAACTGGGGAAACACCTCTTTCTGAACCTGCAGGGCCATCCATACCCCGCCCACAAGCAACAGGATCATCATCAGGTTGGCGGCTATGGAATTTCGAGCCATCCATTCGATGGGGCCGACCCAACCGCGACGCTTGTCCGCATCACTCATTGCGCTCACCTTCCAGCCTCAAACGGGCTCCTGCAACAACGGAGGCAAGCTCGTTCACGATCACCTCGTCGCCATCCTCAAGGCCGCTTGAAACGAAGGCATGCTCTTCGTCGCGAAAGACTATCTGGACGTCTCGAATGGCCAGTTCACGGTCCTCCATGACCCAGACGGTATTGTTGCGTCGCACAAGGTTACGATCGATGCGGACAACGTCATCCAGGGCACGCCCTTCTATTTCCGCCCGCAAAAAGGTTCCGAGAATCAGTGGTGGTTGGCCCTCTGATTGGTTCAGGGCCAGCGGATCGTCCACAGTAATCAGCACCCGGGCCATGCGCGCATTGGTGTCCAGTTCACCTACCAGTTGGGTCAATCGGCCCTCGCGGGACTGGCCTGAAGGCCAGACTGTGTCGTGGTAGAGGTTGACGAGTGCTGATGCATTCCCGTTATCGGCACTGAAGGTTAGCCAACGCAATTTGGACAGTGGCACCGATGCCTCTACCCAGTATTGGGAGGTACCTACCAGGCGACCCAGCGATTGGCCCGCGCTGACCTGGGATCCCAGGGTCACCTCCCGGCTCAGAACCTGCGCCTGGAATGGCGCACGGATTCGGGTCCGCGCCAGATTCAGTTCGGCCTGCCGCACGGCGGCCTCGGCCGAGGCAACCCTCGCCTTGGCCTGTTCGAGCTGGGGTTTACGGAGTATCAAGGCATCGTTGACGGTCTCGATGTCTTCCCCAAGCAATTCGAACTCCTGCCGCGCAACCGTTTGCTGCCCCTGCTCAAGTTCAAGATCCGCTCTTGCCTGCTGCAACTCGCTACGCCGTTGCTGTAAGAGCGCCTGGTAATCTGCCGGGTCTATCCTGAGCAGCTCCTCACCTTTGCCAATGCGGCGGCCAGGCGTGAAGACATCGGCCTGATAGACAACCTCGCCCCCGACTCTCGAACCGAGGGTAACTTCCCGGGCCGGCACCACTTGCCCGAGCACCTCAATGGTGGGCGTGAAGCGCCCGCGCCTTACTGTCTCGACATCCACCAACATGGCCGTTTCGCGGGCCATATCCTTGCGCGTCGCTTTTGGTTCTGTTTTGAAGATCAGCCAGATCAGGGCAACCCCCACCAGAACGATCATTATCGACACCAGAGCGGTTTTCAGCGGGCCGGCTTTTCCCCGCTCGGGGCGAACGGTGTTCTCGTTAACGGGATGACTCATGAATCTGTGTTCTCCGCGGTCTCGGTATGCCGGTTATCCTGTGATTCCTTGGTTGCAATCGGGCCGGCCAGCGCCCGGTATAGCCCAACCCGCGTAGTGAGGAGTTGTTGCCGGGTTGTGAGGATAGTTCGCTGCAGGTCCTGTTTATCCTGCAACGCAGTCAGTACTTCGAGGTAGCTGACTGCCCCGTTGAGATACTGGTTACGCAACTGTCGATAGGTTGTATCTGCCAGGCGAATCCTGTCCTCAAGGCTGTCCAGACGCCGGCGTTGCTGTTGTTCCCGCACCAATGAATCTTCAACTTCCCGGATGGCAGTCAGGACCGCCTGCCCGTATGCCTGAACCTGTTCATCCAGAAGCGCCTCGGATCGGCGCACCTCAGCACGGCGCTCGCCGCCGTCGACCAGGGGAACAATCAGATTTCCTGCCAGGGTAGCCAGCCAGTCATCAAACAAATCCCCGGCAGAATCGGCCTGCGAGCTAGCTGACGCTTCAATGGAAACTCTCGGAAACCGGTTGCTGATAGCGGCAGCCAGGTCCTGATCTGCCGCGCGGACAATACGCCATGCCTGTTGCAGATCCGGGCGGCGCTGAATCAGGGTTGAGGGCACGCCGGTATCCGGCAGGGCTGGCAGTTGAGGCAGGCTGTCGCTCGTCGGCACATCAGTTCTGCCCGGCGACTTTCCAAGAAGGACTGCGAGTTGATGCTCAAGAACCAAGATTTCTGTTTCGATACTCGTCAGGCGCTCTCTGGAGACACTAACCAGCTGCCGCTGACGCAGCACGTCCGCGCTGCCGCCCTGGCCCATTGCAAAGCGGGACTCAATCACCTTGAGGACATTCTGGTTGGTCTCAAGCTGGCTTTGCGCAAGGGCGTATTGAGCCCGCTGCTCCACCAACTGAAACCAGGCGCTGGCGACCTCTCCGCTCAGGGAGACGGCAGCGGCCTGGTAATCGGAGAGGGTTGCCGAGGCCCGGAGCTCCTCCGCCTCGGTGAGGGACTGAACCCGGCCCCACAAATCCAGCTCATAGCTGGCGTTTAATCCGGCACTGAAGGTGTCAGACGATACCGTATCGGATTCCTGCCGCTGCGCCCCGGCGGTGGCATCCAGTGACGGAAACATTGAGGCACCCTGACGCTGAGCGATGGCCCGCGCCTGACGCAATCTCTGGAAACTGGCCTGCAGGTTAAGGTTGCCTTCGAGCGCCCTGGTAACGAGTTGATCCAACTGCGGATCGTCAAAGGCTCGCCACCAGCGGTCAGAGACGGCTGGCATGCCTGTCTGGGTGAAGGCTTCCGGCAGTTCCACCGGAGCCTGAGGGACTTCAGGGGCTTCCTGCCTGGCTGCACAGCCAGTCAGGAACGTAAGTGCAACTATCTGCAAAAGCCAGAAGTGGACTCTGGTCGTTACTATGATCATGGAAACCGGTGTCAGTTCTTGCGCTGAGAGTGCGACGAGGCCTCAACATATCATGCGTTGGACGAAACGTTTTGCCAAATCCCCTTTCGCTGCCGAGATTTACAGTTTCTTGACACTGTTCCCGGCGCGACATCGCGACGCACCGGGAGTCAACCTAGCCTTCGATTCGGTTCAGTGACGTTGCGAGAGCCGATACCCGCTGATTGGTCTCGTCGACCAGGCCATCAATTTCACCCGCCGAAGCGCTGGATTTCTGGGCCAGTGAGCGGACCTCTTCAGCTACGACCGAGAACCCCCTTCCGGCATCGCCGGCACGCGCAGCCTCGATTGCGGCATTGAGCGCCAACAGGTTGGTCTGTTCGGCGATACCATTGATCGTAGAGACAATTCCGCTGATCTTATTACTCACCTGCAGGACCGAATCCATCGCCTCCTGGGTTTCCTGAAGCGCAACATGACGGTCGGTGATATCAATGCCAAACAGAACGTATTTGCGGACATCCCCATTGAACTGCTTCAGAGCGACTATCTGGTAATCCAGCGCCAACGTGGGCATGCCATCCAGCTGCACTGAGGATTTGCCGCTGAATTCTCCTGTTTTCCTCAGGGCCTCAATGCTGTGCCGGTCCAACTGTGACCATAGCTGATTCGCCGCCCTGGCCACCTTATCCTGACTGCCATAGAGGTTCTGAATCAGGCCGTTGGCGCTGAGAAAGCGTCCGTCCGGGTTGAACTCTATGGTGGCCATGGAACGTTCGATGGCCTGGAGTCGGCGGGTAAAATCGACGGTTTGCTGTTTACTACGGGTTATGTCCGCTTCCACGGATATAAACCGCTGAACCCGACCATTTCCGTCAAACACCGGGGCAATGGAAAGGGATACCCAGTAGGGTGTGCCGTTCTTGTGATAGTTAAGGATCTCGGTGTAGAACGGCTCCCGCCGGTCCAGATGCTCGCGGATCTCCCGGACAGTTTCAGGATCGGTCCCTTCCCCCTGCAGCATAGGACCCGGCTTCCGGCCCCGGCAGTCTTCCAGGCTATAGCCGGTCAGCTTTTCAAAGCCCGCATTGATGTATTCAATCTTTCCGTCACCGTCGGTAATGATGATGCCGCTGTTGGCTTTATCTGCCACCAGAGACAGCATCTCCATTTTCTCGCGCTTTTCAACTTCTTCGGTAACGTCCTTTATGAACGCCGTGTAGGTAATGAGGCCGTCAAATTCGATCTTGCTGATCGCAGCCTGTCCCCAGATTTTAGATCGGTCTTTGCGCTCAATGGTGAGTTCTCTGTAACTGCCGACGATGCGGTTTTCACCGGTCTGACGGTTGCGATTTACAAAGCCGTCGTGCTGGCCGCGGATAGCCTCGGGCACCAGCATCTTGACGTTCTGCCCAAGCACTTCCTCGCGGGTGTAGCCCCACATATCTTCAGCAGCTTTATTAAAGAACGTGACATTATTGTGCTCGTCGATGGAAATAACGGCATCCATCGCCTGCTCCAGAGTCTGGTTCATCATCTCACGGGCATATCTGTCCTCACTGATGTCACGAATGAAGACTGTCTTTTCCGCGTTGGAACCGGTCCCGACACTGGTCATGTCCAGATGGGCCCAGAAACCCCGGCCCTGAGCGTTCTTCAGATAGACTTCTTCGGATTCGCTGGTCCCGGTCGCAAACCGCCGGAGTGCGGCTCCCGGCAAGAAGTCCGATGCGGCCTGGCCAATCACTTTATCTCTGTCAACGAGCCACAAGTTCTCAGCACTGGCATTAAAAAAGGAAATCCTGTTGTGCCGGTCTATGGTGATTATGGCTTGAGGCGCCGTCTCAAGAACAAGCGACGCACGGGAGGGGGAGAACAGGCTGGACAGTAATTGAAGCACGAAGAGCAAACCCTTGAAAGTTGCGACACAGACCCGCTGCGATCCGCAAAGAGCCTTTTCAAATTAATCTTATGGCCTTTACGCTGGACGCCGTAGAACAGACTTTCCGTGAGCGTTTCTTATGGTAAGTGGTTTGTAAAATGGGGATAAATCCTGGGCGTGGATTTTGCCCTAACCCCGGCATTAGCAGCTATAGTAAACGAACAATGACCGCCTGAGGCCCTGTGTGTTTTCATCACTGACTATCGGCACTATCGCTTTTGTCATCGCTTCTGTCGTCATTGTGACTGCCGGCAGTCGGCTGGCACGCGTAGCCGATGAGCTGGCGGATCGAACGGGGCTCGGAGAGGCATTGTTCGGGATCTTTCTACTCGCGGGTGTAACGTCACTACCCGACTTTGCGGCCACTCTCAGCGCAGCGCTGGACTCAAGGCCCGAACTGGCCATGAGTAATGTCATGGGCAGCATGGCTGCGAACCTGGTTTTTCTGGGCATTGCAGACATCATTTATCGCAAAGCCAACCTGGAACACGCGGCTGCATCGCCCACAAACCTGATGCTGGCCGCCTTGCTGATCGTACTGCTGGCCCTGCCATTATTGGCAATCGCCAGTCCTCCGGTTTCACTCTGGGGAATCCATCCGATCACTCCGGTGATTGCCGCCGCCTACCTGTTTGGCTTGCACCTGGTTCGTACCACGGACAGTAAGCCGATGTGGTTTCCGCGCCTGACCCGACAGACAGTTCCCGATGCGCCCGGTCACTATCTTCACGGCGGTCTCGCCCAGGCCTGGATCAGCTTTATTGTTCTGGCCGCGATTACGGGCGTTGCCGGGTGGGTGCTGATGGAAGGCGCCAAGGTCATCAGTGACGAAACCGGTCTGTCCGATACCCTGATCGGTGGGCTGTTTACGGCGCTCGCCACGTCCTCACCCGAACTGGTAACGACCATTGCCGCCATCCGCAGGAACGCGCTGACGCTCGCGGTGAGCAATATCTTCGGCACAAACTGTTTTAATATGCTGGTGATCGCCTCCGCCGATGTAGGCTACCCTGGCGGCTCTATCTACCACGACATCACCCCCATACAGATGACCTGGGGCCTTGTCAGCATTCTGATGACAGCTACGCTGCTGATGGGCATGGTTCGCCGGCAACTCTATGGCATCGGTCGAATCGGGTTCGAGAGTGCGTTGATTCTGACGGTTTATGCGGTGGCATTGGTCATAGTTATGGTGAGCGGATAATACGGAGGTTACCCATGAAAACCATTGGCCTTCTCGGCGGCATGAGCTGGGAATCCACCCAAACCTATTACCGGTTGATCAATGAGGGCGTAAAAGCCCGGCTGGGCGGACTGCATTCGGCGAAACTGGTGCTCTTCAGCGTCGATTTCGCCGAAATAGAGGCACTGCAGCATAAAGGCGACTGGCCGGCGACGGCAGACATTCTCTCCGGCGCCGGCCTGTCGCTGCAAAGGGCCGGCGCGGATTTCCTGGTTATCGGCACCAACACCATGCACAAGGTGGCTCCGGAGATTGAACGGGCCATCCAAATTCCGTTGCTGCACATTGCCGATGCAACAGCGCGGGTACTCAAGCAGGATGGCGTTACCCGCGTGGGCCTTCTGGGTACGCGATTCACCATGGAGCAAGCCTTTTATCGGGACCGGCTGGAAGATGCAGGTATTGAGGTAATTACACCAGACGAGGCTCAGCGAGATGAGGTCCATCGCGTCATCTACGAAGAGCTCTGCCAGGGCAAGATCAATCCCGAATCACGGGATGCCTATCTGGATATTGTTTCTTCGCTTTCCGGGCGCGGCGCCCAGGCAGTGATTCTCGGCTGCACCGAAATTGGCCTGCTGATCCGCCAGGCGGATACCTCGGTTCCCCTTTACGACACAACGGAGATTCATGCCGCTCAGGCAGTCGAGCTGGCACTGAAACATCCGTAGAAGACCGACCAAGACGAACGCCTGCAAAAACTGGATAATGGCCGCCATTCAGCAAAGGCTCTCAAGCTGCAGCGCGCCAAATTCTCCGATCCAGGATTCTTTGTAATGGAAATCAACGTCAACTTTCTCGAAAACCTCAGACTTGAAGCCAAGTTTGACGATTTCACGGTCGTGACGGACCAGCCCATCCGCTACAAGGGCGATGGCTCGGCGCCCAGCCCGTTTGATTACTTCCTGGCTTCCTCGGCGCTCTGTGCGGCGTACTTTGTGCGGGTTTACTGTCTGGCGCGGGACATTCCCACCGAGAATATCCGCCTGTCCCAGAATAACATCGTGGACCCGGAAAACCGCTACAACCAGATCTTCAAGATCTCAGTGGAGCTGCCCGAGGACATTTCCGAGAAAGACCGGCAGGGCATTCTGCGCTCCATCGACCGCTGCACCGTGAAGAAGGTGGTCCAGACCGGACCCACCTTCGAGATCGAAACCGTCGAAAACCTGGATGCCGACGCCCAGGCGCTCCTGATGACGCAGCCGGAGGGTGGCAGCCAGACCTTTATCGAAGGCAAGGACCTGCCCCTGGAGCAGACCATTGCCAATATGACCGGCATTCTCGAAGAGCTGGGCATGAAGATCGAGATTGCCTCCTGGCGCAACATTGTGCCCCACGTGTGGTCCCTGCATATCCGCGATGCCGCCTCGCCCATGTGCTTCACCAACGGCAAGGGCGCCACCAAGGAGAGTGCCCTTTGTTCTGCCCTGGGTGAGTTCATCGAGCGGCTTAGCTGCAACTTCTTCTACAACGACCAGTTCTTCGGGGAAGAAATCGCCAACAGCGAGTTCGTCCACTATCCAAACGAAAAGTGGTTCAAGCCCGGCCCCAGCGACGAGCTGCCTGAAGGCATTCTGGATGACCACTGCCTGGCCATCTACAACCCGGAAGGCGAGCTGGGCGGCTCCAACCTGATCGACACCAACTCCGGGAAGACCGAGCGCGGGATTGTCTCCCTGCCCTTCGTGCGCCAGTCCGATGGCGAGGTGGTGTATTTCCCCTCCAACCTGATCGAGAACCTGTTTCTGAGTAACGGCATGAGTGCCGGTAACACGCTGAATGAGGCGGAAGTGCAGTGCTTGTCCGAGATTTTTGAGCGGGCGGTGAAGAAGCAGATTATTGAAGAAGAGATTGCCCTGCCGGACGTGCCCCGGGAGGTTCTGGAAAAATACCCGGACATCCTGGAAGGCATTGAGGCCCTGGAAGCCCAGGGCTTCCCCACACTGGTAAAAGACGCCTCTCTGGGAGGCCAGTTCCCGGTGATGTGCGTTACCCTGATGAACCCCAGAACCGGTGGCGTATTCGCCTCCTTCGGCGCCCACCCGAGCTTTGAGGTAGCCCTCGAGCGGAGCCTGACCGAACTGCTCCAGGGCCGCAGTTTCGAGGGGCTGAACGATGTGCCACCACCGACATTCAACAGCCTGGCGGTCACCGAGCCGAACAACTACGTGGAACACTTCATTGATTCCACGGGCGTGGTGTCCTGGCGCTTCTTCAGCGCGAAATCCGATTACGAATTCGTCGAATGGGATTTCTCCGGCAGCAACGCCGAGGAAGCCGAATGCCTGTTCGGTATCCTCCGGGACATGGGCAAGGAGGTCTATGTCGCAGTTCATGAGGACCTGGGCGCGCCGGTCTGCCGGATCCTCGTTCCGGGCTATTCCGAGGTGTATCCGGTGGAAGACCTGATCATGGATAACACCAACATGGCCCTGGACTACCGGGAAGACATCCTCAACCTGCACCGTCTGGACGAAGAGCAACTGGCTGATCTGGTGGAACGCCTGGAAGCCAGCCAGCTGGACAACTACATGACGATCATCACCCTGATCGGCGTGGAGTTTGATGAAAACACCATCTGGGGCCAGCTCACGATTCTGGAACTGAAGATCCTTATCTGCCTCGCCCTGCAGTGGCATGAGGAGGCGCTGGAGTTCGTCGACATGTTCCTGCAGTTCAACGACAACACCGTTGAGCGTGGCCTGTTCTACCGGGCCATGTACGCAGTGCTCGAAGTCACTCTCGATGACGAGATGGAGCTGGACGACTACATCACCAACTTCACCCGCATGTTCGGTGAGAAAACCATGGAAGCCGTTGTCGGCTCGGTGGATGGCACGGTTCGCTTCCACGGCCTGGAGCCCACCAACATGCAACTGGACGGGCTGGAAAAGCATCAGCGATTGATTGAGAGCTACCGGAAGCTGCACGCAGCCCGGGCGGCCAAGGCAGGCCTTCAGCAATAATCGGGGGCTGGCTCAACCGCGCTGCCGTGGCAGCGCGGGCATTCCTGATCCACACTGGATAATGACAAGTAGCCTATTTGCATTTCATGCCCGTACACCCTTGTACATTTTCCGGCATATGCCAGAACAGGAGCCTTGCAATGAGCAATCCGGTGATCGCTGATAACAAGCCCAAGAAAGTCAGCCTGAAAAAAGGCGAAGAATACGCCTTCTGCGTTTGTGGCCGTTCCAACAACCAGCCCTTCTGCGACGGTTCCCACGGGGACACGGGGTTCAAACCCAAAGTCTTCAAGGCCGAAAAAGACGAAGAGGCGGTTCTGTGCCAGTGCAAGCAGACCGGCAGCGCTCCCTATTGTGATGGTACTCACCAGCAGTTCAGCGATGACCAGGTTGGCAAAGAGGCGCCGGATTCTGACGATGATGGGGACGGCGAGTCCGGTGAGGCACCGAAAGCCAAATCTACCAAAGACGAACCCACCGTCGAATTTATTCATCAGTTGGCGCGTGAGGGGCTGAGCAATATGGGCCACCATGGCCCTACAACCGCCATGGGCGTGCCTCGTCATACCCTGCCCCACTGGGACGATTTGCAACTGATGGTAGCGCAGATGGCCAGTAAACCGCTGGCCGATGACGCCGAAGTATCGACGGAACTCGTGATCGGCCCTGAAGCCCGTAAGCCTCTTACCCTGAGCATGCCCCTGTTCGTTTCCGACATGAGTTTCGGCGCCCTGTCAGAGGAGGCGAAGATTGCCCTGGCCCGGGGGGCGGAGCTGGCGGGCACCGGCATCTGTTCCGGCGAAGGCGGCATGTTGCCGGAAGAGCAGCAGGAAAATTCCCGTTACTTCTACGAACTGGCCAGCGCCAAGTTTGGCTACAAAGAAGAGCTTCTAAAGAAAGTCCAGGCATTCCACTTCAAGGGTGGCCAGGGCGCCAAGACCGGTACCGGCGGACACCTGCCAGGCAACAAGAACACCGGTAAGATTTCCGAGGTGCGCAACATTCCGGAGGGCGAACCGGCCAATTCCCCGCCCACGTTCGAGGATCTGCGCTCGGTTGAGGATTTTCAGCGCTTCGCCAGCCATGTTCGGGAAATCACCGGTGGTATTCCGGTGGGCTTCAAGCTGAGCGCCAATCACATCGAGCGGGACGTGCAGTTCGCACTGGATGCCGGCGCCGACTACATCATTCTGGACGGCCGTGGCGGCGGCACCGGTGCTGCCCCGGAAATCTTCCGGGATCATATCAGTGTGCCCACGATTCCTGCCCTGGCTCGTGCCCGGCGCTATCTGGATAATCGTGGCGCCAGCGGACGAGTCACGTTGATCGTCACCGGCGGACTGCGCTTGCCCATTGATTTCGTGAAGGCCATGGCCCTGGGCGCTGACGGTATTGCCGTTGCCAACAGTGCCATGCAGTCCATTGGCTGCGTGGCGGCCCGTATCTGCAACACCAACAACTGCCCGGCAGGCATTGCGACCCAGAACAAGGATCTGCGCCAGCGGTTGAACGTGGACCAGTCGGCCAAACAGCTGCAGAACTTCCTCGAAGCCTCAGTCTCACTGATGCAGGTAATGGCAAGGGCCTGCGGCCACGACAGCCTGAACAAGCTCAACATCGATGACCTGTCTACCTGGCACCGGGAGATGGCCCTGCTCAGCGGCGTGCGCTATGCCGGTGTGCTCGACCCTTCTGCCTGAGATTCTTCTGCACTGGCCGCCAGGACTCGAACCCGTTCGAAGTCTTCCTCGGTGAACACACCGTTCACCCCGGAAATGGCGGCCAGTTTCATGCCATGTTTCAGGCCCAGTTTGTAGATCTCTCTCACCTTCTCCCACTCAATGTTCCGGCCCAGGGTGAAGTTCTCGAAACGCGCTTCCAGGGCCAGCACAATGGTTTCTGCCAGGCAGGCGTATGCGATGCCTTTGGGCAGTCCGATGTCTTTCATGTGCACCTCGCCCGGCAACTGGATTTCACCAGATTCGATGACCAGCACATCCGGGCGTTTGGCCACATCCTCCGCCGAAATGTCCAGGGGGCGAGCTACGTCGGTGATAACGCAGCCAGGCTTTACTCTCATGATATCCAGGATACGTTTGCCGGCGCCGGAGGTGGCGGTCACGATCATATCCATGTCCGCCAGATCGCGTTCAGCGGATCCGGCCACATGGACGATGGCCCCCGGGGTTTCCTGTTCAATGCTTTCCTTTAAGGCGAGCAGCTTGGCAGGTTCCGGGGCGGCAAGGTAAACCTCATCCACGGCCTTGGCCAGCAATCTTGCGCAGACAGAACCGATTGCACCCGTGGCGCCCACCACCATGGCCTTGCCGGCCGCTTTGCCACTGGGGCCTATGCTCACCCGCCCTATTTTCTTCATCGCGTCATGGGCCGCCCAGAGCGCACCGGAAGCGCTGTAGCTGTTGCCGGTTGTGATTGGCAGCGGTGCCCGCTTGGCCACGGTAATCCCTGCATCCCCCACAACCTTGGTAAACGCACCGAGGCCCATGATCTGGGCACCGAGCTTCTTCGCAAGTTTTGCCGCCTGCAGCAGCCTGGCGTAGGTAAATTCCGGCCCGTGGGCCATGATTTCGCGAGGGGTCCCCCCAACGGTAATGAGCCAACCCTCCACTTCATCGCCATTCGGTGAACGAATGCCGGACACCTTCGAGTAGATGAACGGCGGTGAATACGCTATGGCCTTTTCAACCAGGTTCATCACCACAGGAGGCGACACGTTGGCAACCCAATCCAGAGGCGGTGTTTTGGTAAGGTATTGCTGCGAAAGGGGATGAATAACAAACGCAAACCGGTTAATCCGACGGTAACCATTCGGATACAGGATTCGCGGTTCGATACCGAGGCCCTGGATAACATCCAGATAGTCATCCGGTCCCAACTGATCCGGTGTTCGGGACAGCGCCGCGCTGATCATCGCCTCCATCACATTCACGCCCACGGGCCGGCCCTCCAGCCACGGACTGTAGTCCACCACCATGGCAACCTTGCGGGAGCGCATCCAGTCCAGCGCAGCCTCGGTAACCCGGGAGGTGATGATGGTCTTGCCATCCAGTTCCTTCTGAGTGAAGTGCTCCAGGTCTCCGATGGAACCGACAATTACGTGGGACTCGGACACTGCGTGATGAAGAGATCCTTTCACCAGGTTCTCACCCAATCGATACAGCGGCGTTCGGAGAATGGTCTCCACCGCTTTCACGGCCGCTGGCCTGAACATGATGGGTGCGGTCAGCGAGGTATAGGTTTCCAGTTGTTTCAGGGAGGTCAGCAGCCTGGGCACGCCGAAATCCATGTAAGGATCGGCGAACAACAGGTTTTCAGTGTGTTCCGACAGCGCCCTGGCAATTCGATAACCGGCCTGCCCGTTCATGAAAAGCACACGGGCATTGTCGAAAAAATGCCCCAGTTCGGACTGGGTATGGCGTACGGCCCATTCCTGCAGGATCGCCCGCAGGCCCGCACCTGTTGTCACGGACTTGTCCGGCACACAGGCCTCAAGGCGAGCGGTATCCGGATGTTCAAGCTGCTCCCGGCCCACTTCGTAGTGATCGTGCACCATGCTCAGGCCGATGGCATCTGCCTGATGATGTACCGACTCCAGAACCGCCTCGGCCCTCGACAGATCGCCGTCTGTGCCAATTCGGATAATCCGGAAATGCTGGCCGAGGAACGAAGTTTCCAGATCGTAATCGTATTCTGCAGATCCCTGGCTGACACTGACAACGGTTTTCATATTCAGACTTTCCTTTTCCCTGTTGTTATCTTTACAGCGTAAATCACAGAGCCGGTTTATGCCTTAGCCCAGATCAAATTCCAGACCGCTATTCACCGTCTACAATAAGGTGGCGGGCCGAACGACCAATCAGACCTTCAAGGATCAATCAGGAGCTCACTATGACCACTCAGGAAGAACTGAACGCTACCGTCCGGGAACTGGTTCAGCCCGGCAAGGGAATTCTCGCGGCGGATGAAAGCCACCCCACCATTGCCAAGCGCTTCAAGGCCGTTGGTGTGGAATCCAGCGAAGACAAACGCCGGGAGTACCGGAGCCTCATTTTCTCTGCTTCCGGGCTCGGAGAATTCATCAGTGGGGTCATTCTGTTTGAAGAAACTCTCGGCCAGCAGAGCCTGGATAATGTCCCCATGCCGAAGCTTCTGGCCAGCAAGGGCATTGTGCCGGGCATCAAGGTAGACAAGGGCAAAGGTCCTCTGGTGAACGCGCCCGGTGATGAGATTACCTTCGGCCTGGATGGCCTGGAGGACCGCCTGGAAATTTACAAGAATCAAGGTGCGCGGTTTGCCAAATGGCGCGATGTGTACCATATCTCGGACACCCTGCCCTCAAGGCAGGCCATCGAGGCGAATGCCGAAGTGCTAGCCCGTTATGCCGCTATCTGCCAGTCCCTGGGCATCGTGCCCATCGTGGAACCGGAGGTTCTGATCGACGGCAATCACACCATCGAGCGCTGCGCGGAAGTGAGCGAAGCGGTAATTCGCGAGGTTTTCCACGCCCTTTACCGGCATAAAGTGGATCTGGAACACATGATCCTGAAACCCAGCATGGTGACGCCGGGCAAGGAAAGTCCGAAGGCAACGCCCGAAGAAGTGGCGAGCGCAACCCTCGACGTATTCCGAAGGGCAGTTCCCGCCGCGGTTCCCGGCATTTTCTTTCTCTCGGGCGGCCAGACCCCGGAAGAAGCCACCCTCAACCTGAATGCCATGAACAGCATGGGGCCTCAGCCCTGGGAGTTGAGCTTCTCCTACGGACGGGCGTTGCAGGAACCGGCGCAAAAGGCCTGGGCCGGCAAACTGGATAATGGTCCAGAGGCGCAGGCGGCTATGCTAAAGCGCGCCCGCCTGAACGGTGCCGCGCGCTCGGGCAGTTACCGACCGGAAATGGAAGACTGATCGGCAACTGACTCGCGTCAGCGTGTTCCCCTCAGTCGCAGCCAGAGACGCAGCTCGCCATGCCGTTGAACGCCATGGTACGGCCACTGAGGGGTACATGGACCGGCACGCTCACTGAATCCCGGAACAGGGCCGTGCGCGTGCCGTCCTGCACCTTGCCACCGGAGGTAGCCGGCTCGTTCGCATGAGAGGCAATAACCGCCTTGGGTTGCACCAGGTCATTGATAACGTAAGCCGCCTGTTTCGGCCCGGTGGTGAAAGTATCGCCAATGTTCATCACCACCAGCCCTGCGCCATAGTGATCCTTCACCACCAGTTTTTGCTCTGCAGTGATGCCGGTATCACCCGAAAGGTATACAACCAGCCCGTTGGAAAACTTCAGTACATAGCCGGTGGGCGGGCCAACACTCGCGCCGACACCGGCAGCTGCGAGGTATTCCGCCAATGGCCCGGTCAGGAAGGAAGGCGAAACGCCATTGCTGTGAACCGCAGGCACCGTGGTGATTGCCACCCCGCCGACCTCGCGTTCGCCACCGAAACGCACCAGCATGGAGTTTGCAGGGTCACCGCCCGCGTCTTTGAGCTTGGCGGCAAAGAATGCGGGCATTTCACTGCCGGTCACTATCTTCGCCCCATGCTTCACCGCAACGTCCACGGTATTCGATTGTGGAAGCGTTGAAACGCCGGTATCCGGGGAACCGCAGGTGCCCTGGTTGGTCCTGCTGATACGTTGGTCGCCAACATGGTCCCCATGCATATGGGAAACCAGAACAACATCTATTTTACCCAGCCGGGGATCATCTGGCCCGGCGACGGTTCTGCCAGCGTCGTAGAGAATTCGGGTGCCATTCGGATCTTCAAACACCAGCGCCCTGTCCCGACTGCAGAACTCACCATCGTGGCTACCCAGAGGTGTGACCTTCACCGCATGATCATCAGCGGCAGCCGGCATGGCCGCGCCGAGGAGCATGCAGGCACCGGCCCCGGCAAACGCCAGGGTGTGGCGTAAACGTGTTGATAGCATGGTGTTCGTCCTCCCACTCGTTTTATTGTTGGTATCAACATTAATACGAACGACACAACCGTTAATACCAGTGTAGCCGGGGAAAACTGACGAGGGGGATATCGGTATCAGGCTGCGCGGGAACCTGGAACCGAAACCTGCTGTTCAAGACAGGCCATCATGGGTGCCACCTGGCGGATCTTGCGGGCCTCGGGCCAGAGGATTTCAGCTTCGCCAAAGCCCTGGCGAAGGAAGTTGAGCCACTGTTTTATGCGACCGGTCACATAGCGGTCCTCCAGCCAGCCCTGCAGAACCGTGGCGTACTCACGAACCAGGGCCACGGCTTCCGGCCAGGTCATATCCGGTACCGTTTCGCCCTGCTGGCTGGCCTTGATCTGCCGGGCGAGGTCGGGCCTGGCTATGAGCCCACGGCCAATCATGACATCGTCGCAGCCGGACACTTCCCGGCATCGCCAGTAGTCCGCCACTGTCCAGATCTCGCCATTGGCGATGACATGGGTCTTTACCGCTTCCCGGGCCCGGGCGATTTCCTCCCAGTAGGCGGGCGGTTTGTAGCCATCCACTTTGCTCCGGGCGTGGATGACAATCTCTTCGGCGCCGGCAGCTTCCAGGGCCTGGGCACAGGCCACGCCCATGGAACGGTCGTCATAGCCCAGCCGCATCTTGGCCGTGACGGGCACATGGCCTGGCACCGCCTGGCGTACGGCGGCCACAATTTCATGCATCAGCTCCGGTTCGCGCATCAGTACGCAACCACCTTTGTGCTTGTTCACCGTTTTCGCCGGGCAGCCAAAATTGATATCGACCTGGGTGGCGCCCAGTTCCGCTGCCCGCACACCATGGCGTGCCATCTGGATCGGGTCTGAGCCCAGTAACTGGACGGCAACGGGGGTACCCACCTGGGTGAGAGACTGGTTATGGAGCTCGGGGGCGTATTTGTAGAACACTCTCGGCGGCAACATGCCGTGGGTCACGCGAACGAATTCCGTTACGCACCGGTCAATACCGCCGACCCCGGTGAGGGTTTCACGGATAGGTGCGTCAACCAGCCCTTCCATCGGGGCAAGAATAATCCGCATGAGTGCTCCAGTCTTAACAGGGTCTGTTCAGGGTGAGACTGATCAAAAATCAGACGGAGCGGATTGTAAGGAATTTGGCGGGAAGTTGATAGACGGGCACCCCGTTACCGGGGTGCCCAACCATCTGCTTGCAGGTCTTATTTAACGTCGAATCGATCAGCGTTCATGACCTTGGTCCAGGCTGCAACGAAGTCTTTTACAAACTTCTCTTCGTTGTCGTCCTGGGCGTACACCTCTGCGTAGGCACGCAGGATGGAGTTGGAACCGAACACGAGATCAACACGGGTCGCAGTGAACTTGGTGTCACCGCTATTGCGATCCACGATATTGTACGAGTTCTTGCCAGTAGGCTCCCAACGGTTAGCCATGTCGGTCAGATTCACGAAGAAGTCGTTGGTCAGTTGGCCAACGCGATCCGTGAATACGCCGTGCTTGGTACCAGCATAGTTGGTGCCAAGTACCCGCATGCCACCGAGCAGGACTGTCATTTCAGGCGCGGTCAGGCCCATCAGCTGGGCACGGTCCAGAAGCATTTCTTCCGGCTTGACCACGTAATCCTTCTTCTGCCAGTTACGGAAGCCATCAGCCAGCGGCTCCAACGGTTCAAAGGATTCGGCATCCGTCATCTCGTCGGTGGCATCGCCACGGCCCTTCAGGAAGGGAACGTGAACCTCATGCCCGGCAGCCTTCGCCGCCATCTCGATGCCCAGGTTACCGCCCAACACAATAATGTCGGCAACGCTGGCACCGGTGTCGGCCGAGATCTGCTCGTAGACCTTGAGCACCTTGTCCAGACGATCAGGCTCATTGCCTTCCCAATCCTTCTGGGGGGCCAGGCGAATGCGGGCACCATTGGCACCGCCACGCATGTCAGAGCCACGGAACGTGCGGGCACTGTCCCAGGCAGTCGTAATGAGCTCATTCAGGCTCAGGCCTGCTCCGGCGATTTTCTCTTTAACCACTTCTTCGGTGTAGTTGGTCTCGCCCTGGGGACAGGGGTCCTGCCAGATCAGATCTTCAGCCGGTACACCCGGACCGATATAGCGGGCTTTTGGGCCCATGTCCCGGTGGGTCAGTTTGAACCAGGCGCGGGCAAAACAGTCCC
Source organism: uncultured Marinobacter sp. (assembly GCA_964520755.1). Taxonomy (GTDB): domain Bacteria; phylum Pseudomonadota; class Gammaproteobacteria; order Pseudomonadales; family Oleiphilaceae; genus Marinobacter. The sequence goes on from CAZFQI010000001.1 coordinate 27,526, forward strand.
TGAAGTATTCGGGATCTGCCATGAACTTCTCACAGATCGCGCGGTACTTCGGGTCCACCTTCATGGCCATGTCGGCATCCGTCATCATCGGCATGCGGCGCACTGAAGGATCGGTGGTATCGACCGGTTTGTGCTCTTCTTTGATGTCCACGGGCTCCCACTGGTTCGCACCAGCCGGGCTCTTGGTCAACTGCCACTCGTACCCGAACAGCAGGTCGAAGTAACCCATATCGAACTGTGTCGGATTGGTAGTCCACGCACCTTCAATACCCGAGGTTACAGCGTTGGTAGCCTTGCCCTGCAGGTTCGGGTTCATCCAGCCCAGACCCTGGGTTTCCACGTCGGCGCCTTCCGGCTCTGCGCCCAGGGCGTCAGCATCGCCATTACCATGGGCCTTACCAACGGTATGGCCACCTGCGGTGAGAGCCGCGGTCTCTTCGTCATTCATCGCCATACGGGCAAAGGTAGTGCGTACCTGCTCGGCGGTTTTCTGCGGATCCGGCTGGCCATTGACGCCTTCGGGGTTCACGTAGATCAGACCCATCTGGACAGCAGCCAGCGGGTTTTCCATGGTGTCCGGCTTGTCTACGTCTTCATAACGGCTGTCAGACGGTGCCAGCCATTCTTTCTCAGCACCCCAGTAGATATCTTTCTCCGGATGCCAGATATCTTCACGGCCATAGGAGAAACCGAAGGTCTTCAAACCGAACGATTCATAGGCAACGTTGCCGGCCAGAATGTACAGATCGGCCCAGCTAATCTTGTTGCCGTACTTCTTCTTGAGCGGCCACAGCAGACGGCGGGCCTTATCGAGGTTACCGTTGTCGGGCCACGAGTTCAGCGGCGCAAAGCGCTGGTTGCCGGTGCCTGCGCCACCACGGCCGTCGGCCAGACGATAGGTGCCGGCAGCATGCCAGGCCAGACGAATCATCAGACCGCCATAGTGACCCCAGTCCGCAGGCCACCACTCCTGACTGTTGGTCATCAGCTCGTGCATGTCTTTTTCAAGCGCTTCGTGATCGAGCTTTTTGACTTCTTCCCGGTAGTCGAACTCCTCACCCAAGGGATTCGTTTTACTGTCGTGCTGATGCAGAATGTCAAGATTGAGATTCTCAGGCCACCAGGCGGCTACATCGGCCTTTTCCTGCGTGTTCGAGCCATGCATTACGGGGCACTTTCCACCCGCACTATTGTTATCTGTCATTTCTCTCTCCTCATTGGGTTTGGCAAAACGACACTGCTTTGATTCAGGCACCTCTAACTATAGGACACAAGAAATACTCTGCTCTGAGTATTTCTTATATCCGGGATAGCGTGTGCCTATAAGATGTCCCGCAGGCTCTGCGGGCTTCATTCAGGTTATTGGGCACAAGCGTAATCGCTCGAATAATCCGCCAGGATTCCGAGGAAATCCGGCCATTGGGTGAAACGACTAAGCAAAGCGATACTCGACATGGATTTGCTCCTGCCTAACGAGAACAATTCCACCATAGCTCGAGGTCGAGCCCACAATACAATTAATTAAAAATAAATTTGTGAAAGCTTTTATTAATGGGCAGAGGTTTGGCTGGTTAAAGCCGTTCGATGGAGGAGAACTTGCCAGCGGCGTCGAAGATAATGCGGAAGCTGCCGCGAATTCCGTCACGAAGGTAGAAGCGGGAGAGGATACGGGCCGGGAAACGGACGGAGCGCCCGTCCCGGGCCGTGGTGTGAACATCGGTGGCAACGCCCTGATAGAGTTTGATCCACTCTTCGGGGCTAATGCTGATATCCACAATAATCTGCTGCAT
>CAZFQI010000001.1:29415-90252 GCA_964520755.1 uncultured Marinobacter sp.
AGAGTTTGATCCACTCTTCGGGGCTAATGCTGATATCCACAATAATCTGCTGCATTCGCTATCAGTTCGCCAATTCAAGCAGCAGACGGTTCAGGCGGGTAACGTAGGCACCCGGATCCGGAAGCTGTTCACCGCTGGCCAGGGTGGCCTGGTCCAGAATCACAGCTGAGAGCTCATTGAACCGCTCTTCGCCCTGCTCGCTTTCCAGGCGCTGAACCAGCGGATGATCAACGTTGATCTCAAAGATCGGCTTGCTGTCCGGTACCTTCTGGCCGGCGGCTTCCATGATCTTCTTCATCTGGGCGCCCATATCGAAATCGCCCACCACCAGACAGGCCGGTGAATCGGTCAGGCGATTGGTCACCCGCACTTCCTGAACCCTGTCGCTGAGGGCATTCTTGATGCGGTCCAGCAAATCCTTGTGCTCTTCGGCCGCCTCTTCTTTGTGCTTCTTGTCTTCCTCAGTCTCAATTTCGCCGAGATCCAGATCACCCCGGGCGACGTCCTGGAACTGCTTGCCGTCGTACTCACTGAGGTAACCCATCATCCACTCGTCGATACGATCTGTGAGGATCAGCACCTCAATGCCCTTCTTGCGGAACACTTCCAGGTGCGGACTGCTCTTGGCCGCTGTGAAGTTGTCAGCGGTAATGTAGTAAAGCTTCTTCTGGCCTTCCTTCATGCGGCTGATGTAATCATCCAGCGACACATTCTGCGCGCTCTCGCCGGTATGGGTGGAGGCAAAGCGCAGCAGACCGGCAATCTTCTCGCGGTTGCTGAAGTCTTCCGCCGGGCCTTCTTTCAGTACGGTGCCAAACTCGCCCCAGAACTTCTGGTACTGCTCCGGATCCTTCTTGGCCAGCTTGGACAGCATGTCCAGAACCCGCTTTGTCAGCGCGGTGCGGATGCTTTCCACGGTGCTGTCGTTCTGCAGGATCTCACGAGATACGTTCAGGGACAGATCGTTGGAATCGATCACGCCCTTGGCGAAACGCAGGTAAAGCGGCAGGAACTGCTCGGCGTCGTCCATGATGAACACACGCTGCACATACAGCTTCAGGCCACGGGGCGCCTCGCGGTTGTAAAGATCAAACGGTGCACGGGCCGGGATATACAGCAGGCTGGTGTAGTCCAGCTTGCCTTCCACCTTGTTGTGGGACCAGGTCAGCGGGTCTTCAAAATCGTGGGCGATGTGCTTGTAGAACTCCTTGTACTCTTCGTCCTTGATCTCGGTACGCGGAAGGGTCCAGAGCGCTGTCGCGTCGTTGACAGTTTCGTACTCGTCCTTCTTCTCACCTTCGTCGGATTCGGCCTTCATTACCACCGGGAAGGAAATATGATCCGAGTACTTCTTCACCAGGCTGCGCAGCTTCCAGCCGTTGGCAAATTCCTTGGCGTCGGATTTCAAATGCAGAACGATCTGGGTACCGCGGTTATCCAGGTTAACCTGTTCAATGGAAAACTCACCATCGCCCTTGGACTCCCAATGCACACCCTCTTCTGCTGGCGCACCCGCACGACGAGTGAATACATCCACCTTGTCGGCCACGATAAACGACGAATAAAAACCAACACCGAACTGACCGATCAGCTTGCTGTCCTTCTTCTCGTCACCGGACAATTGCTTCAGGAACTCAGCTGTACCGGAACGGGCAATGGTGCCCAGGTTCTGGATGACATCGTCACGGGTCATACCGATGCCGTTATCGGTCAATGTGACGGTATTCGCCTCTTCATCAAAATCCAGGCGAATTTTAAGCTCAGGATCGCTTTCATAGAGGCTGTCATCCTTCAGCGCCGCGAAACGCAGTTTGTCTTCGGCATCTGAAGCGTTGGAAATCAGCTCCCGAAGGAAGATTTCCTTGTTGGAATACAACGAGTGAATCATCAGGTGAAGCAACTGCTTCACTTCAGTCTGGAATCCAAGCGTCTCTTTATTGGCTTCAACCGTCATGGTGAGTATGTCTCCTGCTTTTTATATTCGGAGTAGCGGCGTGGTTGGGCAAAGCGAACCTGCCCAACCACACCACCCGGCTATCGAGTTTGTGTTGAACAGGAAATGGGGACGAGGACGGGCATTTCAAGCCCCGAAAAGGCCTGAAACTCAGTCCTCTAACAGAAAATGGGCGCGGGCAGTCGCTATGGGTTGCGAACGGGATTTCTGCCAGGCACTGACCATCACATTGGCAACCCGGTTACCCTGTCGGGTCAGGCGGCATTCGGCGTAGGTTTCACGGTTGAGGCCAGCCCTGAGGTAATCCAGGGAAAAGTCCACGATACGGGGCATGCGCAGGCTTTCCTGGGACATGATCAGGTAGATATTGGCGGACATTTCCATGAAGCCGCCAATCACGCCACCGTGAATAGCCGGCAGTATTGGATTGCCAAGGTTGGAGTCCTTGCAGGGCAGGCGGAAAATCAGATCGTCGCCGAACCGCTCACACTGAAGGCCAATCCAGGTGGCGTATGGAATGCTTTTGAGCATACGGCTGAAGTCACCGGTTTCCTGGGTATAGCGGAGGATTTCGGGGTCGGTCATTCTTCACCTCCGGTAATCAGGTCCCGGTAGTGTTTCGGGCTGGCATCCTTGCCGATACGCATGAAGGTGGCCACGCAGTTGGCAATGGTTTCACCGCCCTCCTGGTATGCCTCACAGCGGGTGAAAATGATGTTTCGGGTTACCCGGTAGGTTTCAGCCCTTGCGTAGACCGGCTTCCTGGGATGAGCCGGGCGCATGTAGTCCACACGCAGGTCCAGCGTCGGGCAGAGTTCAAAATCTTCCAGCGCACACAGAATCACACAGCCTGAAGTGGTATCCATCAATGTGGTGATGGCCCCGCCATGAATCACGCCGGTGTCCGGGTTACCGATGATCCGGTCGCTGTAAGGCAGGCAAAGTGTGAGGCTGCCTTTTTTGGCCTCTGTAACCGTCAGGCCCAGCTCTTTGGCCTGATTGAGGGTGTCGATAAAACGGGTGACCCGTTTCCGTCGGATATCATCGTTCATTCAGGTTCAACCTGTGGATCAGCTTTTGGGTTTCTGGCTGTTTTCCGCCTTGCCGGGCATTGGCTCCTCAAACACCTTCCCTGCCCTCAACGCTTCCAGAGCCGTGGAGCAGAACTCCCGGCGATAAAGGACGATCACCACCAGGGTGGATGCCGCCATGAAAACGATCGGATGGATAAACCAGCCTACCACGGCAAGTGCGTAATAATAGGATCGCAGCCCAAGGTTAAAGGCATCGCCCGCGAGATTACAGATATTGCCGGCGCTACGGGCAAACGCCTCCCGCCCTGCCGGGCTGGTTTTGGTATCGTCCGGTGGCGGGGCGCTGCCCACCATCACCGACACAAAATTGTACATCCGCATGGACCAGGTAAATTTGAAGAAGGCATAGATAAACACGACCAACAGAACAACCATGCGCAGTTCCCAGACTTCCCGAGTGGGTAATGTGCCAAATGGCATGGTGCTGAACACTTCCATCACCTCCTGGGTATAGCCAAGAGCGGTGATAATACCCGCGAGGATCAGCAGGCAACTGGAGGCAAAAAAGGCGCCGTTCCGCTCCAGGTTACCAACCACCGAGGCATCGGCGATCCGGTTTTCCCGGCGCAACATGACGCGCATCCAGTCTTCCCGGTAAAGATCGAGCGTGTTGGAGAGACAGGGACGATCTGCGGCTCGGCGTTTGGAGTATTCGGTGTAGCCGAGCCAGCAAACCAGGAACCAGAGCAAAGCGATTAATTCGAGTAGATTACCCATGGGTTGCCTTAGGTTCGAAATTGGCGAAACAGTGCGGGAACAGAGGCTTATGATACGCCAAGGGCCTGCCCGCCACCACCGCTGAACACGGTGGGGTAATCCACCCAGGGGCAATCATGTGCTATAAACTGCCCATTCAGGAATCGGGCAAGGTTTTATGGCAGTGCCCGACATCGCATTATCGAAAAGGGAGCTCATTGTGAACCTGTCTGCTATCAAAACCAGCGCCATTGCTCTTGCCCTGGCGGTGACGCTCAGTGGCTGCTCCGTCAATCCGGTTACCGGGGAAAAGCAGCTTTCGCTGATCGGGGAAAGTCAGGAACTTGCCATGGGCGCGGAGCAATACGTACCCACCCAACAAACCCAGGGCGGCCGGTTTTATGTGGACCCGGAACTGACGCTTTACGTGAGCGAGGTTGGCCAGAAAATGGCGGAGGTCAGTGACAGGCCAGATCTACCCTATGAGTTCGTGGTCCTTAACAGCAGCGTACCCAATGCCTGGGCCCTGCCCGGGGGCAAGATTGCCATCAATCGCGGACTGTTGACAGAACTCGAAGACGAAGCCCAGCTGGCTTCCGTTCTTGGCCATGAGATTGTTCATGCCGCCGCCAGACACAGTGTTCAGCGCATGCAGCAGGGAATGCTGATCAGTGCCGGTGTTGCCGGCCTTGGCTTTGCCCTGTCGGATAACGAATGGGCCGGGCTGATCATGGGGGGCGCTGCACTGGGTGCCCAGCTGGCACTGGCGCAGTATAGTCAGGGCGATGAGCTGGAATCAGACCACTACGGCATCCTCTACATGAAAGAGGCAGGCTACGACCCCCAGGCGGCTGTGGAGCTGCAGGAGCTGTTCCTGAAACTCTCCGAGGGCCGTCAGTCCAGTTTCATTGATGGCCTGTTCGCGACCCACCCTCCCTCGGCAAAACGGGTTCAGGAGAACCGCGAGCTGGTTCAGAAGATTGGTGCCGGGGGCTATCGTGGTGAGGAAGCCTACGAGCGCAAGATGGCGAAGCTCCGTTCTCTTCAACCCGCCTACGAGGCTCACGACAAGGCCATGGAACTGGCCTCCAAAGGCGAGATGAAGGCTGCTTTGGACAAAGTCAACGAAGCGATTCGCCTGCTCCCCCGGGAAGCCATGTTCTATGCTCTGCGCGGACGCATTTATCAGGATCAGAAGGAAGCCGAGAAAGCCGCTGCCGATTTTGAGAAGGCGGTAGAGCTCTATCCGGAGATGTTCAAATATCGACTTTTCAATGGTCTGAATGCCCTGAGACTGAACAATCTGGACAAGGCCAGGGAGAACCTCACCAAAGCCAATGAGACGGTGCCCACGTCTATTGCCTTTCTGCGCCTGGGCGATGTGGCCGTAAAACAGAACAACCGAAATGAGGCCATTGCCTATTACAGCAAGGCCGCCGAGGCCGGTGGTGACGTCGCCGAAGAGGCCAGACGAAAACTGGCGGCGCTCACGCAGTAATTACCCTGCCCCCGGATCATTGACTTGAAAAGGCCGGATTCCTGCAGGATTCCGGCCTTTTTATTGCTCGGGATCAATGTTGCCGGGCTGACGCACAACTTCTGTCATCACCTCCATTGACTTTTAGAGCAATAACTCTAAAAATCATATGACATCAACAACGATTGGATGACGGACATGTTAGCGAAACGTATCCAGCCCATGGTTTTCCAGGCACGCCGCTTGTATGTAGAAGTAATGTTCCAGGTAATGGGACGAGCCCTGCAGGCTGTGAGCGAGGTGGATGAACAGGTTCAGAACGAAGCACGGGCCCTGCCGGATGGCTTTTTGTTTGAGATGATGGTGATGCCGGACGGCTCGAAGCTGATTGTCGAGCACACCGGCCAGGGTCGTTTCCGCTATCACGGTGACAACGCACCCCGCCCGGTGGATCTTTCGATCCAGTTCAAACACATCGCCCACGCTTTTCTGGTGCTGTCATTCCAGGAAAAGACCTCTGTGGCCTTCGCCAATGACCGCATGCTGGTAGATGGCGACATCAGCTATGCCGTGCGGATGACCCGGGTGCTGAACCGGCTGGAGTCCTTCATTCTGCCGAAACTGATCGCCCAGCGGGCCGTCAAGGAATATCCGTCCGATCTGCACCTTCCGAAGAAGCTGATCAGCGCCGCGCGCATTTACCTGAAAGTTGCCACCAATTTCGTCGAGACAGTGAGAGCGTGATGACCAATAAATACTATGAGTTCTTCTGCCCGGTAAAAGTGATTGCCGGCAAGGCCGCCCTTGAACACATTCCCTATGAGCTCACCGGCATGGCCGCCAAGCGGCCAATGATCGTAACCGACAAGGGCGTGCGGGCTGCGGGCCTGCTGGAACCCGTTATCGCTGCCTGCGAGGAAAGCGGGCTCGAAATCACCACCATCTACGATGACGTACCACCAGATTCCTCGACCACTGTGGTACGCGATATTGCCGGTATCTATCGCCAGGAGAAGTGCGACTCCATCATCGCCGTCGGCGGCGGTTCGGCGATCGATACCGGCAAGGCCGTCAACATTCTGGTCTCCGAGGGTGGCGACGATATTGCGAAATACAGCGGTGCCGGCGTGCTCAAGCACCCTCTGAAGCCGTTTTTCGTTGTGCCGACAACGGCCGGCACCGGCTCCGAAGTCACCTCGGTTGCCGTGATTACCGATGAGGCCAAGGGCGTCAAGCTCCCGTTCACGTCATCGTTCCTGCTTCCGAACGCAGCCATCATTGATCCGCGCATGACGCTCACTCTGCCGCCCCACATCACGGCGGCAACGGCGATGGATGCCATGACCCATGCAACGGAAGCCTTCACCTGTATGGCCAAGAACCCTCTGAGCGATGCCTACGCCACGGCGGCGATCAAAAAGATCAGCCACTCCCTGCTTAACGTGATGGACAACCCGAAAGACAGTGACGGCCGGTTGGAACTGGCCCAGGCCTCGACCATGGCTGGCATTGCCTTCTCAAATTCCATGGTAGGTCTGGTGCACGCGCTCGGGCACGCCACCGGCGCTATCTGCCATCTGCCCCATGGTCTGTGCATGAGCCTGTACCTGCCCTATGCACTGGAGTACAACCTGGAAACTATCCGGGAGCCTTTGGGCGAGCTGTTGCTTTACCTGGAAGGCCCGGAAGTGTTTGCAGCTACGCCGGCAAGCCGCCGGGCAGAGGCCAGCATCTCCGCCATTCGCAAGCTGCGGGACGCCCTGTACAAGCGCTGCCAACTGCCACGCACGCTGAAGGAAACCGGCAAGGTAACCGAAGATCAGCTGGACCACATCGCCGAGATGGCATTGGACGATGGCTCCATCATGTTCAATCCGAAGGAAGTGGCACTGGAAGATGCCCGCGCCGTTCTGCGGCGCGCCTGGGCCTGATCTGGCATGCAGGGCCCCCGCCTGGGGGCCCTCCGTTCGGATTGTCTGAAGATAGAATTCAAATCATTGAAAATAACCGGGGAAGAGAGGACAATTAGCGACTTCTGGCAGGGAAGATAGCCGGGTTCGTATTCCAACTACAGTACCGTTTCGTAGAGAGCCCCCTCCTCATGAAAAACCGACTTTCCTGCCGTTTCTATCCCATTCTGGCCGCCCTCCTGTTTGCTCTGGCGACACTTTCGCCTTCTGCATTTGCCTCTAAAGAAAAACAGGTTTTCCGTTTCAATGTTTCTCCAAACGGTTACCCGCCCTACCTTATCGTGCATCAGAACCAACCCTCAGGAATCATGTGGGATGTGGTGTCCGTGGTTGCCCAGCGCCTTGGCTACAAGGTGATGGCGGAGCAGATACCTCGAAAACGGGTCGATCAGATGCTGCTTGAGGGTTATATCGACGGAACGCCGAGGGCCCGGGAGTGGGCCGACGATCCGGAGCAATTCCTGTTTACCGACCCGGTGGTGGACATCGAAGAGGTGTTTTTCGTTCCAGCGAAATCAGGGTTCTCCTACCAGAACCCCGACGACCTGATTTCAAAAACCATCGTCACCCATCTTGGCTACCGATACCCACTGCTCGAGCCCTACTTCGAAGAAGGTCGGATACGCCGCTTTGATGTTTCCCGTGACAAGGACATGTTTACCTTCGTGCTGCACGGCGACCGCTTTGATGCCGCCATCGCTGACCGGCTCGTGGGCAAGTGGATCCTGCGGAATGAGGGGCTGCGGCAGCAATTCGACATTTCCAGCGAGAGCATCAGCAATTATGGTTTCAGGCTGATGTTGCGTAAGGACTGGCAATCCTTTGCCAATCGGTTTAATGAAGAGTTGGCGAAGATGAAGAAGAATGGCGAACTCGACGCCATTCTTGCCAATTACCGCTAGTCGCCGCCTCTACTCCAGGCGCCTGAGCAACAGCATTGGCGACACGCTCAAAACCGGACGGAGCTGCCAACGACCAAACAGGGCCAGAACCACAGCGCTGACCAGCGGGATGGGCAGTACCACGTGCCAGTGCCATTGGAACGCACCTTCGAACATCCTGAACTGAAGTGCCCAGACCGCCGCTTCGGCGGCGACCACGCCAAGCACACCCGCAAAACCGCCCAGCAACGCGAATTCAAGCATGGTGCTGCGGACAAGCAGACTTTGCCGTCCACCCAGGGTTCGCAGCAGCGCCCCTTCCCGCTGTCGATCCTGAAGCGTCGCACTGACCACCGCCGCCATCACCACAAGTGCAGCGGCAAGAATCAGCGCCAGAATCGCTTCAATCGCCTGGGTTACCTGCCGGACGATTTCCTGGATTCGCTCGATAATATGGTCAATTTCCAGTACCGATACGGTCGGGAACTGCCGGGAAAATTCATTCAACGCATCCTTTCTGTCCTTGGGCAGGTAAAAGCTGGTAATCCATGTTGCAGGCATGTCCGTCAGGCCGCCCTCCGGCGGAAAGGCCATGTAGAAGTTGGGCTTCATGCTGTCCCACTGAACCGTGCGGATGCTGGTGACGGTTTCCGTCACCTTCTCGGAGCCGATGGTGAAGGTCAGCTCATCGCCCAGTGACAGACCAAGCTGCCCGGCCAGTTCCGCTTCCACCGAGACGCCATCTTTCTGGCTCTCATCGAACCAGGTGCCTTCAACAATCTCGTTATCTTCAGGCAAGGCCGACATCCAGGTCAGGTTCAGTTCACGATTGAGCGCGTTTACATTTTCGTCTTTACTGACCGCCTGCTTCACGGGCTGACCGTTGAGCTCGGTGAGGCGCCCGCGAACCATCGGGTAAAGCTTGTCCAGCGGCTGACCACGCTCCTGCCAGAACGCATCCACTTCCTCTACCGCTTCCGGCGCGATGTTGATCAGGAAATGATTGGGAGCATCATCGGGCAACTGAGCCTGCCAGTCCGCCAGCAGTGACGTCCGCACCAGTATCAGTGTGGCCGCCAGCATCAGCGTCATCGCAAATACGGCGATCTGGGACAGACTGGCCCGGCGATGCCGGTACAGGCCAACCAGGGCAAGTCGCCAGGAGTTGCCGCCACCGCGGACCTTGCGCAGGGTCGCCACCATCAGCCAGCCCACCAGGCCCAGCGCGCCAAGCAGCAAGGCAAGGCCACCGAGCAGGGAAACAACAAGGGCCAGTTCACCGGCGTACATCCAGACCAGCCCGAAGACCGCCACAATGGCAATCACGATATCCGGCAGGGCCTCACGCCCGGTTTCACCAGGCTGGCTGCGCAATACACGCATGGCCGGAACATTCCGAAGCCGACGCACTGGCGGATAGGCAAAGGCAAACAGGGAGACCAGGGCCGTCAACAGCGCGGGCACCAGAGCGGCGGGGTCGAGCTGGAAGTCCACGGGACGCTCCAGTACCTCGCTGAGCATACGAATCAGCAACCAGTAAAGCGGTATGGCCACCAGCAGGCCACCAACAATACCGGTAACGCCCCAGAGTGCCAGACGCCTCAGATACAGACCGCCAATTCCGGCGCCGCTCAGGCCCAGGGTTTTCAGCAGTGCGACAGTGTCGCGCTGGGACAGGGCGTATTGCCGGCTTGCCACGGCCACCGCCACAGCGGCGAGCAGAACCGCAAGGCTGCCGCCCAGCAGCAGGAATCGTTCGGCACGTTCCAGGGAACGGGAGAAGGTTTCACCATCCCGCACCCCTTCCCATTCATGACTGGGCTCCATCCGGGGCTGCAGCCATTGATAGTAAGATTCCAGCGAGGCTTCATCACCGGCAAACAGGTAGATATACTCAACCCGGCTGCCCTCCTGAATAACCCCGGTGGCTGAGACATCATCCACGTGCATCATCACCCGTGGCGCCAGCGCCGACAGCCGGAAACCACCATCAGGCTCGCGAATCAGAAGGCCGGAGACCGTCAGGTTCAGATTCCCGACTTCCAGGGACTCGCCGATCTCGAGATCCAGCAGTCTGAGCAGGCGCGGGTTGATCCAGACTTCTCCAGGCCCGGGACCCTGATTTACCAGTTCCCTCGGCCCCGTTGGCTCCCGCTGTATTTCGATATCACCCCGAAGCGGATATTCGTTGCTGACGGCTTTCACCGACACCAGCTGGAAATTATCGGCCCCCAACACCATGGTGGAGAACTCCACCATCCGGCCGGTTTTCAATCCCTGATCAGCCGCCTCCTGCAGCCAGGAATCCGGTATCGGACGACCATTTTCTGCTTCCAGCTGCCGATCTGCCGCCAGGAACGAACTGGCTGAGGAAACCAGGGTGCGCTGCAGTTGGCTGGCAAAAAGGGCGATGGTGGCAACCGTGGCAACGGCAATGATCAGGGCAGCCAGAACGACGCGAACATCCCGTTCCCGCCAGTCCCGGCGGACCGACATGAGCTTTTTTGCAGCAGCCATCAGTGCGCCATCTCCTGAGCTGCTTCCGGTTCGGTAAGAACGCCGGCTTCAATATGGAACTGCCGATTGCAGCGTGCCGCCAGATGTTCGTCGTGGGTAACCATCACCAGGGTTGTGCCCTGCTCCCGGTTCAGCGCCATCAGCAGATCGGAGACTGCCTGGCCGGTTCGGTTATCCAGATTGCCCGTCGGCTCGTCGGCGAACAGGATCAACGGGTCAGATGCAAACGCCCGGGCAATGGCCACCCGCTGCTGCTCACCACCGGAGAGCTGCCTGGGTGTGTGGGTCAGTCGCTCGCCAAGCCCAACCCGCTCCAGTAGCTCACGGGCTCTCTTTTCCGGTGAAGGCATACCGGCAAGCTCCAGGGGCAACATGACATTCTCAAGCGCGGTAAGCGCCGGCAACAGCTGGAACGACTGGAACACAAACCCCACCCGATGCGCCCGAAGCTTTGCCCGCTCGTCTTCACTGAGCTTGCTGATCACCGACCCGTCCAGCTCAACCGTGCCCTCAGTGGGCGTATCAAGGCCCGCAAGCAAGCCCAGGAGCGTGGTTTTGCCGGAACCGGAGCGCCCGACAATAGCTACGGACTCTCCCCGATTGATTTCGAGAGTGACCCCTTGCAAGATCGTGAGCGTATCGGTTTCAACACTGACGCGGTGAGTCAGGTTATTTACCCGTAACATTGGGCTTTGGCTATCCGGGTTAATATTGGTCATCTGGTTCACGGAATCTCCCGATCCTGGGTCCTGAAAACGGCTTAAAGGTGTATTGGTTGTCTATGCATACGGCATTGGTGTACGTCAGATCAATTATTTTTCTTGTAGTTACCCTGCTGGCCCTGCCAGTAGCGGCCAACCAGAGCACGCTGCTGATTGTCGGCGACAGCCTCAGTGCCGCCTATGGCGTACCCTCCGAAACTGCATGGGTGCAATTGCTGCGCAACCGGCTGGAGAACAACGGTCTTACGGGCTGGGAAGTCGTCAATGCCAGCATCAGCGGAGAAACCACCGATGGCGGCGCTCGCCGGCTGCCCGGACTTCTTGAGGAAAACGACCCTGAAGTGGTGATTATCGAATTGGGTGGCAACGATGGCCTTCGCGGCTTTCCGCCCAACGTGATCGAATCCAATCTCGCCTCCATGATCGAAAAGGTCCAGAGTTCGGGTGCCCGTGCCGTGCTGGTGGGTATGCAGATACCACCGAACTACGGACAGCGGTACACCGAAATGTTTGCCGACATTTTCCCAAAGCTGTCAGACCGCTACGACACCCCTCTGGTTCCCTTTTTCCTGGACGGCATCTACAACCAGGACGGGCTGATGCAGGACGATGGCATTCACCCTACCGAGGAAGCACAGACCAAACTGCTGGAAAACGTCTGGCCCGTGCTCAAACCGATTCTGCAATAAAACCGGCTCAGATCAATCCCTGCAGGAACGCCAGGGCTCGACGCTCTGACCAGTAAAAACCATCTTTCGCATGCTCGACAAACCCCACGTGGCCGCCCCAGCGAGGGGCTTCCAGGCGCACATGGGCACCAAGCTGCCGCCGAGACTCCGGATAGCACTGCAATGACAGGAACGGATCATCGGCGGCATTCACCATCAGCGCCGGCACCCTCACATCCCGCATCCGCGCCAGTGCTGAACACTGGGCCCAGTAATCCTGAGCATCGCGGAAGCCGTGAAGGGGCGCCGTGTAACGATCATCAAATTCGTGAAAGCTGCGAATGGCATCAAACCCCGAAACATCGATGAGATCCGGAAACTTTTCCGCCTTGTCCTGCATTTTTACCTTCAGATCCCTAAGAAAGCGCTGCATGTAGATCTTTCGGCTGGGCAAAGCCAGCATATCGGCGCTACCGGCCAGGTCACAGGGAACCGAATAGGTAACGGCGCCGCATATCCTGCTGTCCACCCGCTCACCCTGCTCTCCGAGATAGAGCAGTGTCAGGTTGCCTCCCATACTGAAGCCCGACAGGAACAGGGTGTCATAGGTGCCGGCCAGACCATGATCAATCACCCGGCTCAGGTCTTCTGTGGCGCCACTGTGATAAAACCTTGGCTGTCTGTTCATCACACCGCCACAGGAGCGGAAGTTCCAGGCCAGAACGTCCCAGCCCTCCCGCAACAGGGCCCGGGTAAGGCCGAGCACGTAAGGCCTTCGGCTGTGACCTTCCAGACCGTGAGACACGATAGCCAGGCGGTCACTGCCCTGCCGGTACCAGTCCAGATGTAATTCGTCGTCATCCGGTGTGGCAATCACTTCGGGTTCCGGATCCATCATCGGGACTTTGCGGAACAGTGTTGGCCAGACAGACTGGACGTGGCCGTTGCGCAACCAGGGCGGTGGACGGTAGTGAAGGGTCCTGCTTTCGTACAATTTTTAGCCTTTCATATCAGGGGGTTGACCCCGTAAATCAAAGCGCTTAATATGCGCGCGACTTGATGCTGTTCCCCGATAGCTCAGTTGGTAGAGCAACGGACTGTTAATCCGTTTGTCGCTGGTTCGAGCCCAGCTCGGGGAGCCACTTACTCCGAAATGCCGCTGCTTCTTCTGAACCAGCGGCATTTTTCGTTTCTGGCCTCAGAAAATCTGTTCGCGTTGCATGAACTCGGTCAGCACGCGGTACAACGTGAAGCCATCCTCGGTGCCAATCAGTTCCCGAATGGAATGCATACCGAACTGGGGCACACCAATATCCAGCGTGGTTACACCCAGATTTCCCGCCGTCAGAGGCCCGATGGTACTGCCACAGCCCATATCGCTCCGAACCACAAAGGTCTGGTGAGGCAACCCCAGCTCGTCACTGATGTGCCGATAAACTGCTGCCGAGCGACTGTTGGTGGCGTAGCGCTGGTTATGGTTAACCTTGATTACCGGTCCCTGATTGAGAATCGGGCCATGATTCTCATCATGTTTATCCATGTAATTCGGATGAATGCCATGGGCATTGTCCGCCGACACCATCATCGAGTTGGCAATAGCACGAGCCTTGCCAGCGCCGACCCAGCGGTCCAGAACCGCTGTCAGGAACGGCCCTTGTGCACCTTCGGCCGACATACTGCCAACTTCCTCGTGATCGTTGCAGACCAGCAGCGCGGCTTCGTCTCCGGAGGTTCTCAGCAGCGACTGCAGGCCAATGTAGCAACTCAGAAGGTTGTCCAGGCGAGCCGAGGCGATGAAATCATCACGCAATCCGACAAAGGAGGCCTCACGGGCATCGTAGAAACTGAGCTCGTAACCCAGCACCTTGCGGACATTGAGCCCGGATTCGGTCTTGACTTGCTGCGACAGCAGATCCACAAAGCTGGTCGTGTCGCTTTCCGGAACCTGCATCAGAACCGGAGGCAGATCGGTCTGGGGGTTAACCGTGCGATTGCTGTTGGCTTCGCGGTCGAGATGGATGGCCAGGCTGGGAATAAATGCCACAGGCTTACGGAAATCCACCAGGGTGTCCCGTACCTTGCCGTCTTCGTCCAGCATGGTAACCCGGCCGGCCAGGGAAAGATCCCGATCAAACCAGGGATTCAGCAAAACACCGCCGTAAACCTCGACACCCAGCTGGAAAAAGCCCTTGCGGCGAAGCTCGGGGTTCGGCTTGACCTTCAGGCAGGGGCTGTCGGTATGAGCGCCTACCATCCGGATTCCCGAAGTGGTGACATCTTTGCTGCCGGTTCGGAAGGCGACGATTGAGGAGCCGTTGCGGATAACGTAGTAGCCCTGGTTGCTGGCCAGCGACCAGTCTTCCCGTTCGTCCAGCTCCTGGAATCCGGCCGCATTCAGCCGTTGCTTCATGGTTGCGACGGCATGCCAGGGCGTGGGGGAGGTGTTCAGAAACTTCAATAAATCTTTGTTAAATTCAGCGTGTTCCATGATGTCCCTGATTAAAAGATAATTGCTTCAACAGTATGGCATGAAGCCGGAAAGCCTCATACTGGGTCAACGGACATTCCCTATAACCGGGTCACAAATCAACCATCACCGGGAGCCCAACGTGCCTGCACCGAGATTTCTCGACATTGAATATTGCCAGACCGATGACGCCCTGTTCCCGACCGCCATGGCCTGGTCGCTGGAAGACGGCCGAATGAAAACCGTGGTTATCGCCCCTTCCGATGACTGGCTTCCGGAAGACGGTGACCTGGGCGATGTCGACCTCCTCTATCTTGAAGAACAGGGCGTGCCCCTGATCGAACTGACCCGGGAACTGCACCAGGACCTGCCCGACCAGACGGTGTTCGTGGACGGCCTGGACCCGGACGAGATCCTGGTGGACCTGATCTTCACAGCCGTGGCACAGGAGGCCCCATTCGAAATCGCCCCCATCAGTGAGCTGATCACGGGCCTGGACAGCGAAACCCTGGAAGATCGTCGGCGCCAACTCCTGTTCGAGGAGAGCCTGGAACCCCAGCTGCCTGAAAACGGCGTCTATGCCCTGCTGCTGATGGCCCGGGAAGAAGGCCTGTTCGACGAAGATCTTTAAGCAGGTAAGACCGACACAGGGAAGTGTGACACGGGTCGACGTAACAAACGGTTACACGAGGCAGAATCAGCCCGTATTCGCCTACGTCAGGAAGCCCGATAACAATGAACAAGGTTGTGCGAACGCCCCTCATCTGCCCGCTTGTCCCTGCCCTGTTTCTCGCGTCCCAGGCCGCTTTGGCCCAAGAGACCCCGAGGGCCGACAAACACTACATCGGCCTGCTGGCAACCACCTACAATCACCGCACCATCGGTGAAAACACCAAGGAAACCGCCTGGGGCACTGGTGGAACCCTGGTGTTGGGTGGCCATATCACCGATCTGTTCCACGCCGAGCTGCGAGCCGGCGGCGGTTTCAAAGACGCAGAGGTCCCGAACAGCGACCTCACCCTGAGCGTTGACTATTACGCCAGCTGGTACATGGGCCTGCACTACCCCATCACCGAATATGCCAACGTTTACGGCCAATTTGGCTTTTCCTACATCCACGGGGAAGGCAAAATCAGCGATCCGGCAAATGATCGCAACAACGCCTACCTTGATCTCGACGGCGAGTTTCCAGACAGCGGTTTCAGTGTCAGCTGGATTGCCGGTCTCGACTTTGAAGTGATGGACGACACCTTCCTGGTTTTTGAAGGCGGGAAGCTCTTCGAAGACACCGCGACGGATGTGAATACCTTTCAGTTCTCCGGCGGCGTACGCTACGAGTTCTGAAGTCGCTGATGCTGAACGTAGGTCGGATTAGCGAAGCGTAATCCGACAATTTGCTGATACCTGATGCCGATGATTTCTTGTCGGATTACGCTTCGCTAATCCGACCTACCATTCGATACCGGTTACGCCTTGTGGCGAATGTGCCAGCACCGATGGATTCGGGCGTTGCGCTGAAAATCCTTATCCAGGGTATCCCGGGTGACTTCGGCAATCTCGAACTCGCTTTCCAGCGCCTCGTCCAGCTTGAAGCGCCGGAAATTGCTGGAAAAGATCAACAACCCGTCGGAACTCAACCGTGCCATGGCCTGCCTGACCAGCGTCGGATGATCTTTCTGGATATCGAGAACGCCGGCCATGCGGGCGGAATTCGAGAAGGTCGGCGGATCCATGAAGATCAGATCAAACCGTTGGTCCGCCGTTTTCCGGTCCGCGAGCCAGGCCAGACAATCCGCCTGCTCGACCCGATGCTTCTTCGGATCAGCGCCGTTCAGGGCCAGATTTTCCTCGGCCCAGCCGACATAGGTCTTTGACATATCCAGGCTCAGAGACCGGCTGGCGCCTCCAACCGCGGCATGCACAGTAGCCGCACCGGTATAGCAGAACAGGTTCAGAAACCGTTGATTTGCAGAGTGTTGCTGAATCCAGTGCCGCACCGGCCGATGATCGAGGAACAGACCGGTGTCCAGGTAATCCTTCAGGTTCACCTTCAGCACGCAGCCATGTTCGTGAACCTTGAAAAACTCGCCACTGGCCGCCTGCTTTTCGTACTGGCTGGTGCCCGTCTGGCGCTGGCGCTGCTTGCACACCATCTCTTCCCGCTCCACGCCCAGCGCTTCGGGAATCACCGCAAGGGCTTCGGCCAGGCGCTCACGGGCGGAGCGCTCGTCCACCGATTTCGGGGCGGCATACTCCTGCACGTGAACCCTTCCCTCGTAGATATCGATTGCCAGGGCAAACTCCGGCATATCGGCATCGTAAAGACGGTAGCAACCAATGCCCTGCTTTCTTGCCCACTGGCCAATGGTTTTCATGTTTTTCTTGAGGCGGTTGCGGAGCATGGCTGCACGCTCCTCGTTGGCAATACGAGGGGTAACCTCACCGGGAATATCGGGCGCCCGGGGTGTCATGGCACTGACATCATTGATCTCGAACAGCAGCAACTGAGCAGGAAGCTTGCCGTTGAAAAGTCGATATTGCTTGTAGCTCCGCAAACCGATGGATTTACCGAATTCCGGGGCGCCGGTAAATACACCGAGACGCCAACCCGGAACCGTGCGCTTCACTCCATCACCCAGGGCCTGGTAAAGGGCGCCCAACTCCCTGCGCTCACTCAACCGCTCGCCGTAGGGCGGATTGGTCAGCACCAGTCCCTGATCGGACCAATCACCCTCCAGATCCAGGGCGTCGACCGCCCGGGCTTCAACGTGGACAACACTCTCCAGCCCTGCTCTCTGAATATTTTTCCAGGCCGTCGAGATGACACGGCTGTCCTGGTCAAAGCCCGCCATTCTCGGGATGTGCCCCTGTTTACCTTCATGGGCGCGGCGCTCCGCTTCCTGGCGCAGGGACAACCAGAGTTCCGGCTGATGGCCGGGCCATTTCTCGAAGCCGAACCGTTCCTGCTTGCGACCAGGGGCCATGTCCAGAGCCATCATGGCGGCTTCAATAACAAGAGTGCCGGACCCACACATCGGGTCTACGAAATCGCCACCGGCCGCGGCAATCTCGGGCCAGCCCGCGCGCATCAGCAACGCTGCCGCCAGGTTTTCTTTCAGGGGGGCTATGCCTTTATCCGTCCGGTAGCCGCGCATGTGCAGGCTGTGGCCACTGAGGTCGATGCCCAGTGACAGTCGTCCCCGATTGAGGCGAGCGGAGATAATCACATCAGGGTTCTTGGCATCCACAGAAGGACGCGGGCCGCCGTTGGCCTGGAACCGATCCACAATGCCGTCCTTTACCCGTTGCGCACCGTACTGGGTATTCCGGATTGCCTCGTTCTGACCGAGGAAAGTCACCCGAAAGCTGCCATGCACCGGGATATGCTGCTGCCAGTCCATGTGCACAACGCCGTCATAGAGTTGATCGCCGCTGTTGGCATCCACTTCCTCAATATGAAGGATCAAGCGGTTGGCCAGGCGTGACCACAGGCAAGCTCGGTAGCCAGCCTCCAGAGAACCTTCCACCCAGACTCCGGCCGGCGCATTGCGCACGGTATCCAGGCCAAAGGTGCTGAGCTCGTCCGCCAGAAGGTATTCCACTCCCTTCGGGCAGGTTACGAAAAATACAGATTTGGACAAGTTCAACTCCTGGTTCATCGACGGCTTGAGGTAAGTTTCCGGAATAACGGCTGTTCCGGAAATTGCAGCAATTCTTTAGTTCACATAACTATAAAAAAAGCGTCACATAGATGAAATAATTAGTGTACATCCGCGCAAGGTTCGACTTACCTTGTAATTGACGCGTCGTTCCGGAGGGCATTAAACCCTCCGTTAACAGGATCCTGACTGCTCTGGCTTGAGCTGACAATAGTGGGTTATCCCGGAGGGGTAACACTTGTCGCAGCCACTGCAGATGTGTACACGCTTGTTCTGTTAATCCATTAGTGAGGAACGGCATGAAAAGACAGAAAAGAGACATGTACGCTCGTGCATTCAAGCGGGGTTATCTCGCTGGCGTGTCCGGTAAATCAAAAGACAGCTGCCCGATTGAACAGGCGGAAGTTCGCCAGGAATGGCTGAACGGGTGGCGAGAAGGCCGCACAGATCAATGGGAGGGCATGACCGGCGTATCCGGCATCCACAAACTGGCTAACGTTACGACGGCGTGACGCCTGAACTAACCCCGAATCTTAATCTGATCTTTTTCTACACAACTTGACGCAGTACTCAGAGCAACCCAAATGGGGCCTCCCGCCCCATACCATGCGATGAAGCGCCACGGGGTTCGTTCCCCGCTCGGGCCCGCTAAGCGGGCCCACCTTCGTTCTGGGGCACAGGAAATCACTTTACCTGCCGGATCGCCTCAACCGCTTCTTTAATCAACTCAGGCCCGCGGTAGATAAACCCGGTGTATACCTGCACCAGTTTGGCACCGGCCCGGACTTTTTCTGCCGCACTCTCGCCATCGGTAATGCCACCGACACCAATAATCGGTAGCGACTCCCCCAGCTCGGCGTAAAGCCCTTTTATCACCCTGAGAGACGCTTCCCGAACCGGCGCGCCACTAAGACCGCCAGCTTCACCTGCATGGGCGTGACCCGCCACCGCATCGCGACTAATCGTTGTATTGGTGGCAATAACGCCGTCCAGTCCTGTCTCCCGCAGCGCAGATGCCACAAAGCGGATACCGTCATCATCCATGTCCGGAGCTATCTTCACGGCCACAGGCACGTACCGGCCATGTTGTTTCTCACACTTGAGCTGCTCATCCTTGATCGCTTCGAGCAGACCTTTCAGGGAATCGCCAAACTGCAGATCCCGGAGCCCCGGCGTGTTGGGCGAGGACACATTGACCGTGATGTAGTCGGCCCGGGTGTATACCGCCGATATCCCCTTCCGGTAATCCGACTCGGACTCGTCGTTGGGGGTATCCTTGTTTTTGCCGACATTGATTCCGAGCACACCGCTGTAGCGACGGTTATCCACGCGCGCCAGCAAGTGGTCCAGACCTTCATTGTTGAAACCCATGCGATTAATGATGGCCTGGTGTTCCGGCAACCGGAACATTCGAGGCTTGGGATTGCCGGGCTGCGCCAGGGGCGTGACCGTACCCACCTCAATAAATCCGAAGCCCAGGGCGCCAAGCGCATCGAGATGATCCGCGTTCTTATCGAGACCCGCTGCCAACCCCACGGGGTTCGGGAATTCCAGCCCCATAACATTCACTGGCAATGAATCTATCTTTGGTGAAAAAGCGTTCAAAACGCCCAATCGGTGCGCAAGATCCAGACCATTCAATGCAACATTGTGAGCCTGCTCCGCCGGAAGACGGAAAAGCAGGTTGCGGATAACGCCGTACATCTGAAAAAACTCCCCTGATCCAAGTGGGCGGAGTATACCGGAAGTTTTCCACAGCATCCCGGGATAGAACCAAATCAGCCGTAAATGACTGTATCATGGCAGTCTCGTGACCTTTTCCACGGAATCTGTGGATAAACCTGTTGAAAATCCCGGGGCAACGGTTGCCATCCCTTGATAACTGCGCCAATCTACAGATTGATCATTTTTTAACCAGTTATTTTTTATCGTATTTTCAATGGCTTATGTATTTTTTACTTGCCTGTCGACAAATCCTGAACAAAATGTTACCGAGTCACCGTTCTGCAATGATGTGCATAAATCACTTCAAATGCCTCCTTTGGGCCGACCCTGCCAAAGCCCCTGAGAATAACGTTATACTGACACCTGTCTTCTGATCTGGAGTGCTTCAATGCAAGAGCCGATTTCCCCCGCCCAACAGCACCGGGAAAACCTCGCGGGCGAAATGAAGGCGGCTTCGCGAGTCACAGTTATCGGAATGATTCTCGATGCTGTACTCGGTGTTATTAAAGTCATTGCAGGTGCTCTTTTTCATTCCCAGGCTCTCCTGGTGGACGGCATTCACTCCTTTACGGATGTCGCCTCAGACCTCGTTGTTCTTGGGGTAATGAAGGTGTCCCGCCAGGAGCCGGATGACGACCACCCCTATGGCCATCAACGAATCGAAACCTTCGGCACACTGGTTCTCGGCAGTATTCTGATCGCGGTCGGTGCTGCCCTCGCCTGGGAAAACACCCTGCGATTGATGGAAGGTGGCGTGGATACCGTGCCGGGCTGGCCGGTTCTGGTGGCGGCTGCGGTGTCCGTTGCGGGCAAGGAATGGATTTACCGATACACTCGCCACGTTGGACTGAAGATCCGCTCTGACCTGATTATTGCCAACGCCTGGCACAGCCGGACGGACGCGTTTTCGTCCGTGGTGGTGCTTGTTTCCACAGCCGGAGCCATGCTTGGCATGGTCTGGCTGGACGTGTTTGCCGCGGTGGTGATTGCCGGCATCATTATCCACATCGGCTGGAAATTCACCTGGGACAGCGTCAAAGAGTTGGTCGACACCGGCCTTTCCCATGAAGATACCGAAATGCTGAAAAATATCGCCCGGGAGACTAACGGCGTCCGCAATGTCCACGAACTGCGGAGCCGTCGCATGGGCCACGATATCCTGCTGGATATTCACCTGGTGGTTCGGCCGGAAATCAGTGTTTCAGAGGGACACCAGATAGGTATGCAGGTGGTCTCGGGGATGCGCGACGCCCTGGAAAACATCCGGGATATCAATTTCCACATCGATGCCGAGAACGACGAAGATCAGCCCCTGACCTCAGAGCGACTACCCTCCCGCGAAGACATCCGGGCCATCCTGGCTCAGCACCTGGGCGAACTTCCCCATCACAGTCGCCTGCGGCTCCACTATCTGAAGAACAAAGTTCACCTGGAACTATTTATGGAGGAGCACGATGAAAACACCATGTTCTCCCCCGCAAACATTAAGGAACAGCTCCGGGATTACCCTTGGTTTGGCAGTATCCGGGTCTGGGTGGCGGGTCCCTGAGAGCAGCGGGCCGGTTTCTTCACCGGCGCCGGTTCTCTTCCATCCGTGAAAGAAATTCCTGCATGATCAGGGTATAGAGCTCGCCCCCGAGGAAGCGGTCTTCCACACCGGCGTCAATGCTCGGGTTGTCGTTGACTTCGATCACCGCAACCCGGTTGCCGGACTGTTTGATATCGACCCCGTAAAGGCCGTTACCAATCAGCTTGGTGGCGTTCAGGGCCGCCTGAATCACGTTTCTCGGAACCTCGTAGGTGGGCATGGTTTCAAAACCACCGCTCTCACTCTCGGATTCGCCATGCTGGTAAATCTGCCAGTGACCTTTCACCATCATGTACTTGCAGGCATAGATGGCCCGCCCACCAAGCACACCAATGCGCCAGTCATAATCGGTGTACAGGTATTCCTGAGCCAACACCAGGGCCGACTGCTTGAACAGGTCCCTGAGACCGGCACGGAGAGTCTTCTCATCTTCTGCCTTGGTAACGCCCCGGGAAAACGCGCCATCCGGAATCTTGATGACCACCG
Source organism: uncultured Marinobacter sp. (assembly GCA_964520755.1). GTDB lineage: Bacteria > Pseudomonadota > Gammaproteobacteria > Pseudomonadales > Oleiphilaceae > Marinobacter. The sequence continues at coordinate 51,320 of CAZFQI010000001.1, forward strand.
GAAAGCCCAGCTCACTGATGACCTGCTCAACAGCGTTCTTCTGATCTTTTGACAGGATCAGTGTCTTCGGCGTGGGAACCTTGTTGTTCTTCAGCAGATCCGCAAGAAACACCTTGTTGGTGCATTTAAGGATCGATACCGGGTCATCAATAACCACCATGCCTTCAGCGGCCGCCTTGCGGGCAAAGCGGTAGGTATGGTGATCAATGGCCGTGGTTTCCCGGATGAACAGACCGTCGTACTCCGGCAAACGCATGTAATCCCGGCGGGTAATCTGCTCTACATTGATACCCAGCTTGCGACCGGCCTTCTCGAACCGCTTCAGCGCAACCTTGTCGCTCGGCGGCATTTCCTCATCGGGATTTACCAGCACGGCCAGATCATAGCGGTAACGGCGACGGGTTCTGGGTTTACGCCACACCATGCTGCTGAAACGATCCAGGGCCGCAGCAAACACGTCCTGCTCCTGCTCGCCCAGATCCGCCGGAGCGGCTGGTTTCATGGACTCGATCTGCCACTGCTTGCGGCGCTTGAAAACGATCTCAAGGATCGGGCACGGGAAACGCTCGAACAGCGCCCGGGCGACCGGTTTGAGGTCCGGATGCTGGGCCTGGCCAAAGTAGGTCCGGATCCGGACTTCGTGGGTCGCCGCCCGCTCGTCACTGGCGGGATCAATTGCCGAGCCGGCCGCTTCCAGCCAGTTGATGACGCTTTCATCAAGCTCTTCCAGCTCAAGGGAAAACAGGCCTTTGCGTCCGAGGTCATTGAGCGTCATTACCGAAGGCACCACATGGTGGCCACGGGCTTCTGCCAGGAGCGAACAATAATAGCCCTTGCTCAGGTACCTGGCGCTCTGACACAGGTTGATGACCCTGACCCGGCTGGCCGGCGGCGCTGAAAACTGGAGGTACTGATCGAACGTCAGCACATCCTCACTGGGGTAATACGGCGCCCAGTCTTTGGCGCGGTCCACTACGATGAGCAATCGGGACATTAAAGGCGTTCCTCCCTGAAAGGTGATGCCTGGGGTCGTTGCCGCCACAATACGCCGGTCACGATCCCTGCACAATCGGCGAATAATGCGTGCTTTTACGCATCCTGGCAGTCTTTGCGTACCACTGACTCTCAACCATAATAGCCGAATACGGGAAGCCCACCAGCATGCCCTCCAAGCTCTTCTCAAGGCCGCAACTCAATGCCTGATTTCCAGCTCCGACAAGCCACCAGCAAGGATCTCGACGCCCTGGTTTCGCTTGAAAACCGGTGTTTCACCGAGGACCGACTGTCCCGGCGCAGCTTTCGCCGTTTTCTCGAGATGCCGAGGGACCGTCTGATTGTGGCTGAGGCCGATGGCGAATTGGTGGGTTATTGCCTGGTCCTGATGAGCGCGGCTACCCGGCTGGCCCGCATTTACTCCATTGCTGTATCACCGACGGTGCGCGGCCAGGGTGTGGGCGAGAAGCTGGTGCGGGAGGCAGAATCAGAAGCTGCGGAAGCGGGCCGAATCGTCATGAGACTGGAAGTACGTGAGGATAACCGGGGCGCCATCAGCCTTTACAAGCGCCTGGGCTATCGCCAGTTTGGCACCTATCGGGATTACTACGAGGACCACGGCACTGCCCTGCGTTTTGAGCGGCGAATCCTGTTCTACGAGCCGTCCCGGGAATTCCCTGCGGTGCCCTATTACCCGCAGACCACGGATTTTTCCTGCGGGCCCGCCGCCCTGATCATGGCCATGGCCGCCCTGGATGAACAGCAACCCCTGACAACGCTGGAAGAACTGAGATTATGGCGGGAGGCGACCACCATCTTCATGCTCGCCGGCCACGGCGGCTGCGGCCCCCACGGACTGGCACTCGCCGCCTGGAACCGTGGCTTTGAAGCCAGTGCGTGGATCAGCATGGAAGGTGCCCTGTTCAAGGACACCGTCAGAAGCGAGGACAAAAAGCGGGTCCTGGAACTGGTTCATGAGGGCTTTCTGCATGACATCGGCCAGACCGGCATCCAGTTGCACCACGACCCGCTGACTCTGGAAGCCATGGCAGAGGCCCTGCACGAGGGCCGGGTTCCGGTGATCCTTATCAGCACCTGGCAACTGAACCGAAGCCGCGTCCCCCACTGGGTAACCGTCTGCGCGATCGACGACCAGTTCGTGTACCTGCACGATCCGGAAATAGACGTGGAAATGGGTGAAACCGTCGCCGACAAGCAATACCTGCCAGTCGATAAACGGGTGTTCAGCCAGATTTCCCGATACGGAAGAAATCAGCCCCTGCAGGCGGCTGTGATTGTAGGACCGAAGCGGTAAAACCAGGGTCCGGCGATACTCCACAACCCGCCAGCTACGTAAGCCAAATCCAGACTAACCTGTCCGCAGGGCCGCCTCTTTCAACTCGGCAATATCGTCTCGCAGACGGGCGGCGGTTTCGAAATCCAGCTCGGAAGCTGCTTTGTACATTTCGTCCTCCAGACGGGACACTTCCTTGAGGACTTCTTCGGGAGACCGATTACCGGCCTTGGCCCGATACTGCTCGGCTTCTTCGGCTGCCTTCTCGCCCGGACGCTCCGCCTTGCGCCGGCCACGACCGCCACCACCGGCGCCTTCCATGATATCGGCGATTTTCTTGTTCAGCCCCTGAGGCGTAATACCATGCTCTTTGTTGTGGGCTTCCTGTTTCGCACGGCGGCGCTCCGTCTCATCTATAGCACGCTGCATGGAACCGGTAATCCGATCGCCGTAAAGAATCGCCTTACCACTGAGATTCCGCGCCGCACGGCCCATGGTCTGAATCAATGACCGCTCAGACCGCAGGAACCCTTCCTTGTCAGCGTCCAGAATGGCCACCAGCGAGACCTCAGGCATGTCCAGGCCCTCCCGCAACAGGTTGATGCCCACCAGCACATCAAACTCGCCCCGGCGAAGGTCACGGATAATCTCTACGCGCTCGACGGTATCGATGTCCGAGTGCAGATAACGCACCTTGATATCGTGCTCCATCAGGAAGTCGGTAAGATCCTCCGCCATACGCTTGGTCAGTGTCGTCACCAGAACCCGTTCTTTCACTTTCACCCGCGAATGGATCTCTGAAAGCAGATCGTCCACCTGGGTAGAGGCCGGACGCACTTCGATTTCCGGGTCCAGCAGACCCGTGGGACGCACCACCTGTTCCACCACCTGACCAGCATGCTCGGCCTCGTAGGTCGACGGGGTGGCCGACACGAAGATCATCTGCGGCGCGATTCGCTCCCATTCTTCAAACTTCATGGGCCGGTTATCCAGCGCCGATGGAAGGCGGAAACCGTACTCAACAAGGGTTTCCTTCCGGGACCGGTCGCCCTTATACATGGCGCCGATCTGGGGAATGGTCACATGGGATTCATCCACCACCAACAGGGCATTGGGCGGCAGATAATCAAACAGAGTCGGCGGTGCCTCACCGGGTCGACGACCGGAGAGATAGCGCGAGTAGTTCTCGATGCCGTTGCAATAGCCCAACTCCAGCATCATCTCGATGTCGTACCGGGTGCGCTCCTCGAGGCGCTGAGCTTCTACCAGGCGGTTGTTGTCCCGCAGCTGCTGTAGCCGTTCATCCAGCTCCACCTTGATATGCTCAACTGCGTCGAGCACCTTCTGCCGGGGCGTCACATAGTGGGATTTCGGGTAAATGGTTACCCGTGGCACCCGACGCAGAACCTCACCGGTGAGCGGGTCGAAATAGCTGAGATTCTCCACCTCGTCATCGAAGAGCTCGATGCGGATAGCTTCCTTCTCGGATTCCGCCGGGAATACATCGATCACATCGCCCCGAACCCGGTAATTGGCACGGTGGAACTCGATATCGTTCCTGGTGTACTGAAGTTCGGCCAGGCGCCGGAGGATGTATCGCTGATCAATCTGATCGCCCCGGTCCAGATGCAGCATCATCTTCAGGTAGGACTGGGGGTCACCGAGGCCGTAGATGGACGAAACCGTCGCCACAATGATGGCATCCGGTCTTTCCAGTAATGCCTTGGTTGCCGACAGACGCATCTGCTCGATGTGCTCGTTAATGGACGCGTCTTTCTCGATAAACGTGTCCGACGAGGGCACATAGGCTTCGGGCTGGTAGTAATCGTAGTAGGAGACGAAATACTCTACCGCGTTGTCGGGAAAGAATTCCTTGAACTCACCATAGAGCTGGGCCGCCAGGGTCTTGTTATGGGCCATGATGATGGTAGGCCGCTGGATCTCCTGGATGACATTGGCGATGGTGAAGGTTTTACCGGAGCCGGTTACCCCCAGCAACGTCTGGTGTGCCAGACCGGAATGAATGCCATCCACCAGCCCCTCGATTGCCTTGGGCTGATCGCCCGCTGGCTGGAACGGTGAATCCACTTTGAATACACCTTCTCTGGCGGAAACGTTTGCCTGATTACTGGCCATAACTGGCGGAAACCTCCGGTAAAACCGATGCAGGGGCGTAACAGCCCCTACCATTAGAGAAATTTAGCGATACACTGGCTTCATGATACCATCAGTGCGATCGACGGCTGGGCGAAAGTCAGCCAGAAGCTCTGGCACCCGGCGGTCGCAGCCCTATCAGACGCAGCTTTAAGGAGCGCAAGTTTGGACCTTCAACTTTCCAGCCGAGTACAGGCTATCAAGCCTTCTCCCACCCTCGCAGTCACCAACAAGGCCGCGGAACTCCGCGCAGCAGGCCAGGACATCATCGGCCTGGGTGCCGGCGAGCCGGACTTCGACACACCTGATCACATCAAACAGGCAGCCATTGAAGCCATCAATAACGGCCAGACAAAATACACTGCCGTGGATGGTACGCCGGCCCTGAAAAAAGCGATTATTGCGAAGTTCAAACGGGACAACGGCCTGGATTACGAAGCCAACCAGATACTGGTAAGCAGTGGTGGCAAACAGAGCTTTTTCAACCTCGCACTTGCCACACTGAACCCCGGTGACGAAGCCATCATCCCCGCACCTTACTGGGTTTCCTACCCGGACATGGTGCTGGTTGCAGAAGGCAAACCGGTCATTATCGAAACCGGCGCTGAAACCCGTTTCAAGATCACCCCGGAACAGTTGGAAAACGCCATCACCGAGCGTACCCGCCTGTTCGTGATCAACAGCCCCTCGAACCCGAGCGGCATGGCTTACACTCTGGAAGAGCTGCAGGCCATTGGCGACGTGCTGAAGAAGCACCCGAACATCATGATCGCCACTGATGACATGTACGAACCGATCCTGTGGACCGGCAAGCCGTTCTGCAACATCCTGAACGCCACGCCTGAGCTGTATGACCGTACGTTTGTACTGAATGGCGTATCCAAAGCCTACTCCATGACTGGCTGGCGCATCGGCTATGCGGCTGGCCCGGCGAAAATCATCGGCGCCATGAAGAAGATCCAGTCACAGAGCACCTCCAACCCGGCCTCTATCTCTCAGGCGGCAGCACAGGCGGCACTTGAGGGCGATCAGGCTTGTGTTGGCGAAATGGTCAAGGCTTTCAAGGAACGTCACGACTGGCTGGTAGAGGCCCTGAACAAGCTGCCGGGCGTTGAGTGCCTGAACGGTGACGGCACCTTCTACGTGTTCCCGAGCTTCCAGGGCGCCATCGACGCCGATTCGAGCGTCAGCACCGACGTTGAATTCGCCGAGAAGCTGCTTACTGATGCTGGCGTGGCACTGGTCCCGGGCTCCGCCTTCGGCTGCCCCGGCCACATGCGCCTGAGCTTCGCCACCAGCATGGACAACCTGGAAAAGGCTATCGAACGTCTGCAGAAAGCGCTTGGCTAAAAAGTTCTGGCCAGGGGTTGACGGGGCGGTATTGCCAACTTAATATACGCGCCTCGTCACACGACGACGTTCCCCGATAGCTCAGTTGGTAGAGCAACGGACTGTTAATCCGTTTGTCGCTGGTTCGAGCCCAGCTCGGGGAGCCACTATTCTGAAAGCCCGCTAATTCTCTGAGTTAGCGGGTTTTTTATTGCCCCGCTTTTGATTCTGTCTTTTGCTTTTTAGGTTTACTCCTGCCCTAGCCTGCTAGTTGGCGGGACTGGTGCGGCTGTCATGGCTTTCCAAAACACGCTACAAGCACGTCCGTGTGCGCTTGTTTCGGGCCGTCCATGGCCCTCTACAGTTTTGGAAAGCCATGACAGCCACACCGTTCTGACCATGAAGTTATCTGGAAAGCGAACACCAAACCTTGTGGAAACGGGTAACCCGTAGGTCGGATTAGCGCAGCGTAATCCGACAAATACGTTGACCGCCTATTTAGCAACCTCAATCGTCGGATTACGCTACGCTAATCCGACCTACTTCTAGGTGGCCCCACACCACCAGACTCCAAACCATGCAGGCTAGGAGCCCAAATCAGACAAAAACCGGGAAACTAGGCGCCGATAACCTCAGAGTGAATAGCCTCCAACGCAGCCAGCGGGTCAGACGCCTGAGTAATCGGGCGACCGATCACCAGGTAGTCGGAACCCGCTTTGAGCGCATCTGTGGGCGTCATGATACGCTGCTGATCGCCTTTTTCGGCCGTCACGGGGCGGATACCCGGTGTGATCAACTTGAAGTCGGCGCCCTGCTCGGCTTTGAGCTTCGGTGCTTCCTGGGCGGAGCAGACGACGCCGTCGAGGCCGCAGTTTTTGGTGAGGGTTGCCAGGCGGGATACCTGGGCTTCCGGGGAATCGGTGATGCCGATACCGGCCAGGTCTTCGGCGTTCATGCTGGTGAGCACGGTGACGGCGATCAGAAGCGGGCGATCCGTGCCAAAGGTTTCCAGGCGTTCCCGGCAGGCGGCCATCATTTTTTCGCCGCCAGAGGCGTGCACATTGACCATCCAGACGCCGAGATCGGCTGCAGCCGCAACGGCTGCTGACGTGGTGTTGGGGATGTCATGGAATTTCAGATCCAGGAACACCTCGAATCCGCGCTTCTGCAGTCCTTCGACCAGTTGCGGGCCGGAACGGGTAAACAGTTCTTTGCCCACCTTCAGGCGGCATTTGCTCGGGTCCAGTTTGTCGACCAGCTCGAGGGCCGGATTCTGGGAGGGAAAGTCGAGGGCGACGATGATCTTGGGATCGTTGGCGGTTTGCACGTTCACTTGTCCTGCGGAAATTCGGTAAAGGTTTATTCGGCTTCAACACCCTGAATCGGGCGGACGGTTTCCCATTGCTTGCAGCTCGGGCACAGCCAGTGGAGCTGACGACCGGAAAAGCCGCAGCTCACGCAGCGGTAGACGGGACGATTGGCCAATATCAGGTGGCCAATGCGACTCACCAGCCTGCCCTCATCGGTAGTCATACCTTTTTCGTAGCCGGCCATTTCAACCAGCCTCAGCAGGCCACGGACGCTCGGGCGTGTTTCCAGTTCCTTTCTGAGCAAGTCGATGGCTGCCGGTCGCCCCGAGGCGCGCTCTACAGATTCCACGAGAGCCAGCAACAGACTGGTACTCGGATAGCTTTCGTAAAGTTTGCGCAGCTTTTTCGCCAGCCGGCCAATGTCTCCATGTTCGTGCTCAAGCTTCATCAAGCGGTCTATCGCTTCCGGCCCGAACTCGGCGTTCTGGTCAAACACCTTCAGACACTGGTTGCCGGCTTCGCGATAACTACCCTGACGAACCAGAAGCTTCATCAGAATCAGGTTGGCCCGAACGCAGGAGCGATCGTATTCCAGCGCTTCCTTGGCCAGCTTCTGGGCGGCCCAGCGATCGTCCTGTTTGAGGGACTCTTCGGACAGTTCGCAGGTCAGATAGGCCAAAACCTTGAACATGGCGGGGTCAGCATCGCCCCGGGTCAGGGTCCGTGCTACTTCGGCAGCTTTGGCCCATTCCTTCTCTTGCTGGTAAAGGTCAATCAACTGCTGGGAGGAATGCCGCCCGTACTCCTTGTCGCCCATCAGCTGGTGCAGCAGCGCCTCCGCCCGATCGAGCAGACCGGCCTTAAGGTAATCCCGGGCGAGCTCCAGGGTTACCTGTGGCGAGAAACGCGTGGGCAGCTCGGGCCTGGCCAACAGGTTCTGGTGGATCAATATGGCCCGATCAGTTTCGCCCTTGTTGCGAAAGTGACTGCCAATGGAAAGGTGCAGGCTGACCGTATCCTTGTTGACTGCAAGGGACTGGACGAAGTTCTCAACCGCCTGGTCCGAGTAGTTGGTGAACAGGAACTGGAGACGGTCCTTTACCGATTCCTCGTCGGAAACCGTTTTGCCCGATCGACTGTCACTGCTTCCCAGCCGGCCCACAAGCCAGCCAACGGCGACTGCAACTGTCAACAGCAGCCACTGAAGTACGATATCCATTAAAGAGTCCGGTCGTTCTGGGCCCTGGATTTCTCCAATGCCTGCTCGGCACGATCAAGTCGTTTCTGAAGGGTTCGGCGGGACACCGAGGTACGAACGGTGGCCAGCATGGTCATCAGCACGCCAACGAGGGCACCGACAACGAATGCCATGATAATCCAGACGGCAACACCATGAGGTTGGGTTTCAAACAGCAGGAAGTTGAGGGAGACTGCCATTTGATTGTTGAGCGAGAATACCAGTGCCAGCAGAACCAGGACCAAAACCAACAGAATAATGAGGATCTTCTGCAATCCTGCCATAGCGATAGCACTCCCAAAGGGCTTGAAAGCCCGAATTATACGCGTTCCCTGAGCAGCTGTTAAAAGCCTTTCTTCAAGCTGTCGTTGACCTGCTCTCTCAATTCCTTGCCGGGCTTGAAGTGCGGCACATACTTGGCTGGTAGCTGAACGGCTTCACCGGTTTTCGGGTTGCGACCGGTACGCGCGGCCCGGTGGTGAAGGGAAAAACTGCCAAATCCACGGATTTCTATTCTCTGACCATCGGCAAGCGACTGGGACATGTGCTCAATGATGGTTTTTACAGCCAATTCGACATCTTTAACGGAGAGCTGAGTCTGCTTGGAAGCAATCAGCTCGACCAGTTCGGACTTCGTCATGAGGCGTTTCCCTCTTTCGTTTTTATTCGGCCGTCGGTTACCGGATTCCCATGACTACCTAGTTTAGCCAAACCAGAAAAAAACACAAAAAAAACGGGCTCTTAGAGCCCGTTTTTTTCGTACCAACCGGAAATTCAGTCCTTGTTGGCGTTTTGCTGCTGCATCTGCTCCTTGATGAGATCACCGATGGTGGTCGCACCAGAAGAGGTTTCGGCAGTCTTGGTCCGCACATTTTCCAGCGCCTGCTTGTCGTCCTCAACGTCTTTGGACTTCACAGACAGGTTGATGATGCGGTTCTTGCGGTCGATGCTGATGATCTTCGCTTCAACTTCTTCGCCTTCCTTCAGCGCGTTGCGTGCGTCTTCAACACGGTCACGGCTGATTTCAGAGGCTTTCAGTACCGCTTCAACTTCGTCGTTCAGGGCAATGGTAGCTGCCTTGGCATCAACTGCAGACACGGTGCCCTTAACAATGGAGCCCTTGTCGTTCAGCTGTACAAACTCGGCGAACGGATCGCTCTCGAGCTGCTTGATACCCAGGGAGATACGCTCACGCTCCGGATCAACAGACAGGATAACGGTTTCAACCTCGTCACCCTTCTTGTATTCACGAACCGCTTCTTCGCCAGTCTCGTTCCAGCTGATGTCAGACAGGTGAACCAGACCGTCGATGCCGCCATCCAGACCGATGAAGATACCGAAGTCAGTGATTGACTTGATCTTACCGGAGATGCGGTCGCCCTTGTTGAAGTTGCTGGAGAAATCTTCCCATGGGTTGGATACACACTGCTTGATGCCCAGGGAAATACGACGACGCTCTTCGTCGATATCCAGAATCATCACGCCCACTTCGTCGCCCACCTGGACAACCTTGGACGGATGGATGTTCTTGTTGGTCCAATCCATTTCGGATACGTGAACCAGACCTTCAACACCCTCTTCCAGCTCAGCAAAGCAGCCGTAATCGGTCAGGTTGGTAACCCGTGCAGTAACCTTGCTGCCTTCCGGGTAACGACCCTTGATATCAACCCAGGGATCTTCGCCCAGCTGCTTGAGGCCGAGGGAAACACGGTTGCGCTCACGGTCGAACTTCAGAACCTTGACGCTGATTTCATCGCCAACATTAACGATTTCGCTCGGATGCTTGATGCGCTTCCAGGCCATATCGGTAATGTGCAACAGGCCGTCAACACCACCCAGGTCTACGAACGCGCCGTAGTCGGTCAGGTTCTTGACGATACCCTTGATTTCCATACCCTCGGTCAGGGTTTCCAGCAGAGCTTCACGCTCTGCGCTGTTCTCAGCTTCCAGAACGGCGCGACGGGAAACAACCACGTTGTTACGCTTCTGGTCGAGCTTGATAACCTTGAATTCGAGTTCCTTGTTCTCCAGGTGCGCGGTGTCGCGAACCGGACGAACATCTACCAGCGAGCCAGGCAGGAAGGCACGGATACCGGCCAGATCGACGGTGAAACCACCCTTGACCTTACCGTTGATGATACCTTTAACCACTTCCTCAGCTTCGAAGGACTTCTCGAGTACCTTCCAGGCTTCTGCACGCTTGGCCTTTTCACGGGACAGACGGGTCTCACCGAAGCCGTCTTCAACAGCGTCGAGAGCTACATCGACAACGTCGCCGATAGCAATTTCCAACTCGCCTTTTTCGTTAAGGAACTGGGAGGCGGGGATAACGCCTTCGGACTTCAGTCCGGCGTTAACGGTGACCCAGTCGTTGTCGACGTCAACTACGGTTCCCTGGACAATGGAACCCGGTTGCATGTCAATTTCTTTTAGGCTTTCTTCAAAAAGATCCGCAAAGCTCTCGCTCATTATGAGTCCTATATGATCAACGCAAGTGTTCTCCGTGCCACCAGCAACACGGTCTGTTAACAAATTCCGGATTAAGCCTGTGGCTGGCAGATAGCGCTACATCCGGCATTTTAACGACAAAAAGGTGTAGTCAGGCCTGGCCTGCTGCGGCCATACACCTGTCTAGCACCTCTTCTATACTCAACCCCGTAGAATCAATGACTTGCGCATCATCTGCGGGTTTGAGAGGGGCTGCGGAACGGTTCATATCCCGTTCATCACGAACCCGTATCTCCTCTAAAAGGGCGTCAATATTAACATCGACACCCGCTTCCTTCAACTGGCTATAGCGCCGCTGAGCCCTCTCTTCGGCGCTTGCCGTCAGGAAGATTTTCACCGGTGCATCCGGAAAAACCACTGTTCCCATATCACGGCCATCGGCCACCAGGCCCGGCGCCTGCCGGAAGTCCCGCTGGCGCTGCAGTAGCGCATCCCGGACCGGCTGCATTACCGCCACCTTCGAGGCGTTGTCACCAGCCGATTCTGTACGTATATCTGCTGTCACATCCTGGCCGGCGAGAATCACTTTTACCGGCTCACCTTCAGGAGTAGGCTCAAACGCCACATCCAGTCCGGCGGCGACTTTTACCAGGCCGTTCTCGTCATCCAGAGACACGCCCTGGCGAACTGCTGCCAGCGCCGTCAGCCGGTATAGGGCACCACTGTCAAGAAGATGCCACCCCAGTTTTCGGGCCAGCATCTGGGTAATCGTGCCTTTGCCGGAACCCCCGGGGCCATCAACGGTAATCACCGGCGCACTGCTATCAACCATTATTCAGCCCCCTCGGCTGAGATATTGATCCCCGTACCTTGCGCAAGTTCCACAAAGCCCGGGAAGGATGTAGCCACATTCGAACAGTCGGTGACCGTGATCTCTCCCTCGGCGCGGAGCGATGCCACGGCAAAAGACATCGCGATCCGATGGTCTCCATGGCTGTTCACGGTGCCGCCACCGATGGTCTGGCCGCCATCAATAATGATACCGTCCGGCGTTACAGTGGTTTCCACACCCAGAGCGGCCAGGCCATCTGCCATCACCTGGATCCGGTCGCTTTCCTTGACCCGAAGCTCTTCTGCGCCCCGCAGTACCGTTCGACCGTTGGCGCATGCAGCGGCAATGAACAGTACCGGGAATTCATCGATGGCCAGGGGCACCTGATCCTCAGGGATGTCGATACCCTGGAGCTCCGCGGAGCGGACCCGAAGGTCAGCCACCGGCTCGCCACCGATTTCGCGCTCGTCCAGAATCTCAATGCTGGCGCCCATCTGGTTCAGGATGTTGATCACCCCAACTCGGGTAGGGTTCATCCCCACATGCCGAAGGACCAGATCGGATCCCGGAGCGATACTCGCAGCTACCAGAAAAAATGCGGACGACGAGATATCGGCCGGCACATCAATATTGTTCGCTGTCAATTTACCGCCACCGCTGACGCTTGCTGTCGCACCGTCACGGTGAACGTGATAGCCAAAGCCCGCCAGCATGCGCTCGGTGTGATCGCGGGTAGGCGCCGGCTCGGTCACCGATGTGCTGCCCTCTGCGTAAAGACCGGCCAGCAGGAGGCACGACTTCACCTGGGCGCTGGCCACCGGCATTTCATAATGAATACCGGACAGTTTCTGGCCGCCACGAATCTTCAGCGGCGGGCGACCACCCTCGGCGGTATCAATCACCGCACCCATGGCCCTGAGCGGATCGGCAACCCGCCCCATCGGGCGACCGGAGAGACTCGCATCGCCGGTCAGCTCGGAATCAAAGGGCTGGGCTGCAAGCAACCCCGCAAACAACCGCATGGCCGTTCCGGAGTTACCCAGGTACAACGGCCCCCGTGGCGCTTGCAGCCCGTGCATGCCAACGCCGTGGATCCGCACAAAGCCGTCATCCGGGCCTTCAATAGTGACGCCCATATCCCGAAACGCCTGGAGCGTGGCCAGACTGTCTTCACCTTCCAGAAACCCTTTAACCTCGGTAACACCGTCGGCCAGCGCACCCAGCATGATGGAGCGGTGCGACATTGACTTGTCGCCGGGCACCCGGATATCACCGGTAATCGCGCCACCGGGTTGAAGACGGAACGTTACCTGCTTTTCACTGTTGTTTGTCACGTAAGCCTGTCCTGAGAGCATCTTCGAAAAATGTTCACGCGCCGCCTTGGCGCGACTGAAAACCCGCAACAACGTGGCGCTGTCCTGATTGGCGATGGCAGTGCGCAGTTGTTCGAGGTCGTGGGTAAAGTGGTCAATCACACGCAGAACCGCATCGCGGTTCGACAGAAAGATATCGTGCCACATCACCGGATCACTGGCCGCAATCCGGGTGAAGTCCCTGAAGCCTCCGGCGGCATAACGGAAGATGTCCATGTTCTCATCTTCACCGGCCAGGGTATCCACCAGGGAGAACGCAATGAGGTGCGGCAAGTGGCTGGTAGCCGCCAGCACCTCGTCGTGATAAGCCACCGACATGGTCAGAACCGTGGCGCCACAAGCCTCCCAGAGATCTTTCAGGCGGGCAAGGTGTAACTGGCTGACGTCGTCCGGGGGCGTAAGGATAACCTTGTGATTGGCAAACAGATCCGGATTGGCCGAACGGATGCCGCTCTTCTCGGAGCCGGCGATGGGATGCCCGGGAATCACGAGCGGGGACAGACCGCCAAACACCGACTCAACATCCGCCACAAAGCTGGACTTGGTGCTGCCGACATCGGTCAGAATTGCGTCGGGCGACAGGGCGGAACGAACCTGTTCAAGAACAGCACGGGTCGCTCGCACCGGCACTGCCAGCACAACCAGGTCTGCACCCCGGACAGCATCGGCAACAGAAGTCGCTGCCTGATCTATAACGCCCAGTTCCTGCCCAAGTTGCAGCTCTTCGTTGCGCTGATCTGCGCCTACAACTGTGCCCGCCAGCCCATTGCGACGGATCGCGCAGGCCAGGGAGCCGCCAATCAGCCCAAGACCAATGACAGCTACCCGTTTAAACAAAGGCTCGGAAGACACCATATCAGTCGCTCAACCCCGATGCGGTCAGGGCCTGAGCCAGGGCTTCAATAAAGCGTTCATTCTCTGCGGCCAGCCCAACGGAAACGCGCAGATGCCGTGGCATGCCATAGCCCGCAATCGGCCGGACAATCACGCCGTGTGCCAACAAAGACTGGTACACCGCCATGGCATTCTCTCCCACTTCCACTGCAACGAAATTCGCAGCAGAAGGAATGTAGCTGAGCCCCATACGGTCGAACGCTTGCTGAAGTTGTCGCAAACCGGCAGTGTTCACATCACGGGACCGCTGAAGATATTCTTCGTCTTCCAGCACTGCCGTGGCCGCAGAGAGGGCAACCGTGTCTACGTTAAACGGCTGGCGTACGCGGTTAAGAATATCAGCAATGGCGGCAGAGCTGATGCTGTACCCCACCCTCAATGCGGCAAGCCCCCAGGCTTTGGAAAAGGTCCGGCAGACGATCAGGTTCGGGAACCGGTCCAGCAATTCAACGCCGTCCGGGTATTCCTCGCCGGTGAGATATTCGCAGTAGGCTTCATCCAGCACCACCAGAACATTCTCCGGAATCTTCGCCAGAAACGCTTCAATAGCATCGGCCTTGTGAACGGTGCCCGTGGGATTGTTCGGGTTGGCGACAAAAACCAGGCGTGTGCGATCAGTAACTGCTTCTGCCATGGCGGCCAGATCGTGCCCCCACTCCCGAGCCGGCACAGAGACACCCTTGGCGCCAATGGCCTGGGTCACCAGGGGGTAAACGGCGAACGCATGCTGGGAAAATACAACTTCCGAGTCTGCATCAGCAAAACAGCGCGTAATCACTTCCAGTACATCATTAGAGCCATTGCCAAGGGTAATCTGATCCATTCCAACGTTCAGGCGCTTTGACAACGCCTGTTTCAGATTGAATCCGTTCCCATCGGGGTACAGGCAAAGTTCGGATAACGCCTGGCGCGCTGCCGCAAGGGCCTTTTCGCTCGGCCCGAGCGGGTTTTCATTGCTGGCAAGCTTGATGATTTCCGCCGGGTCCAGCCCCAGCTCACGGGCAAGCTCTTCAATCGGTTTGCCGGGCTGGTACGGTGAGAGCGCCTGTACGCCGCGAACCGCCAGACTCTGGTAATCAATGGCCATAAATCGTCCTCGACACTGCGTACTGAAAAATGCCGGTGCGGGCTTAAAGCACGCCAATCGGGTAAGAGCCCAGGCGCTTGAGTTCAACTGCCTCGTCGTCCACTTCGGCCAACACCTTACGCACCTGTTCGTCCTCCATGTGCCCTTCGAAGTCGATGTAGAACACATAGGCCCAGGTACCGCTTGGCGAAGGCCGTGTTTCGATTCGGGTCAGGCTGAGGCCATGGCGATGGAAAGGCTCCAGGAGCTGATATAGCGCTCCCGGCTTATTGCGCATGGACACCAGGATGGAGGACTTGTCGTGACCACTGACGGGCACTTCCTCCCGGCCGATGATCAGGAATCGGGTGGTATTGTCCGGGCGATCCTCAATGCTGTTCGCGAGCATTTCCAGACCATAGAGCTCGGCAGCCATATCACCGGCAATGGCTGCCGTCCCGGGCTCCTCGGCGGCGCGTCGTGCGGCTTCAGCATTGCTGGAGACTGTGACCCGCTCAATGCCGTAGCGATGGGTATCCAGCCATTGGCGACATTGCGCAAACGACTGCTGGTGGGAGTAAATCCGGGTAATTTCCTGGTCACCGTGTTTCGGACACACCAGAAGGTGGTGGTGAATCCGCAACTGAACCTCACCACATATCTTGAGCGGCGAGGACATGAACATATCCAGGGTATGGTTGATCATTCCCTCGGTGGAGTTTTCCACCGGCACGACGCCGTAATGTGCGGCGCCGGATTCCACCTCCCGGAACACCGCATCGATGGCCGGCAGTGGCACACTGACCACCGAATGACCAAAATGCTTGAGCGCTGCCGCCTGGGTAAAGGTGCCAATGGGCCCCAGGAAAGCGATATGCATGGGCTTTTCCAGCGCCAGGCAGGCGGACATGATTTCCCGGAACAGACGGGCCATCTCTTCACCGGACAGCGGCCCCGGATTCTGCTCCTTGATGCGTCTCAGCACCTGTGCTTCGCGCTCGGGGCGATAGAAAAAGACGTCCTGTCCCGGATTGGCTGTCGTTTTGACGTGAGCCACTTCCTGGGCACAGGCGGCCCTCGCGCTGATCAGCTCCATGATCTTCTGATCAATCTGATCGATCTCGTCCCGCAGCTCTCCGAGCCGGACCTGCTCATCGTTCATGATCAGCCACGCTCCTTCGCAAATTCGGTCATATAATCGATCAGCGCATCAACACCCGCCTCAGGCATCGCGTTGTAAATGCTTGCTCGCATCCCACCAACCGACCGATGGCCTGCCAGGTTCAGCAGCCCCCGGGCATTGGCGCCTTTCAGGAATTCGCCATTGAGGGCGTCGTCCGCCAGGGTAAACGGCACGTTCATCCACGAACGGAATTGCGGGTCGATCGGGTTCGCGTAGAACTCATTGGTATCGATGAAATCGTAGAGCTTCCGGGCTTTGCGCAGGTTGATCTCACCCATCGCCTTCACACCGCCCTGCTCTTTCAGCCACTTGAACACCAGACCGGCCAGGTACCAGGAGTAAGTGGCCGGGGTGTTGTACATGGAGCCGTTATCCGCAATCACCTGATAGTTCATCATGGTCGGGGTCTCCTTTCGGGCCTTGCCCAGGAGATCCTTGCGAATAATAACCACCACCAGTCCTGAGGGACCAATGTTCTTCTGGGCACCGGCGTAGATCAGACCAAACCTGGAAACGTCCACCGGCCTCGAAAGCATTGATGAGGACATGTCGGCAACCAGCGGTGCGCTCGGGCTCTCCGGAACAAAATCGAACTCCAGACCACCGATGGTTTCGTTGGGCGTGTAGTGCAGGTAAGCCGCGTCGGCACTGGTCTGCCAGGAGGACTGGTCCGGAATGGTGGTAAAGCCGCTGTCTTCCGAACTCGCCACCACGTTCACCTTGCCATAGCGACTGGCCTCGGCAATGGCCTTTTTGGACCAGATGCCGGTGTTCACGTAATCCGCGGAGCCATTCTCGCCCAGCAGATTCAGCGGAATGGTGGCAAACTGGCTGGACGCCCCACCCTGCATAAACAGAACGGCGTAGTCGTCTGACACGCCGGCCAGTTCACGCAGATCTTTTTCTGCAGTTTCGGCAATCTGGACAAACTCGTCGCTGCGATGGCTCATTTCCATCACCGACATGCCGGTGCCGCGCCAGTCGAGCATTTCATCCCGCGCCTGACGAAGCACGCTCTCCGGCAAGGTTGCCGGACCTGCACAAAAGTTATACGCCCTGCTCATGTTGCTGCTTTCTCTCAAGTCTTGCTGAATCTGTCTGTGGCAAGTGCCGGCTTATTCGTCGCCGGCACCTTCACCTTCTTCCGGGCTCTCGTCGGCAACAATCGGGTTGCCTTCGCTGTCGAGCTCTTCGTCGTCGGTTTCCGCGATCCGCTCAACGCCTACCAGCCTCTCGTCTTCCTGGCTCAGCTTGATCAGGCGCACGCCCTGGGTATTCCGGCTCAGAACTGACACCTCGTCTGTCCGGGTACGAACCAACGTGCCCTTGTCAGAGATCAGCATCATTTCATCGCCATCAAACAGCTGCAGGGCTGTGACCAGGTTGCCGTTCCGCTCGGAACACTGCATGGCAATAACGCCCTGGCTGCCACGGCTGTATGTCGGGAACTCGTCAAAGGTGGTCCGTTTGCCATAGCCATTCTCGGAAGCGGTCAGCAGAACCCCGCCTTCCTGAGGAATGATCAGGGACACCACATGGTGGCCTTGTGGCATTTTGATACCGCGAACACCACGGGCAGTCCGGCTCATCGGGCGCACGGCTTCCTCGTTGAAACGCACGGCCTTGCCAGCGGTCGAGAACAGCATCACCTCGGCATCGCCCTTGGTAATGGCGGCACCGATCAGGGTATCGCCCTCATCCAGGGACAGAGCAATCAGGCCGCTGCTGCGCGGACGTGAGAAGTTCGGCAGCGGGGTTTTCTTGACGACACCAGCGGAAGTGGCCATCAGTACGAATTGGTCTTCCGGATAGTCACGCACTGGCAGGAAGGTGGTGATGCGCTCACCTTCTTCCAGCGGCAGAATGTTGACCATCGGACGACCACGGGAAGCCCGGCTGGCACGCGGAATCTCGAACACCCGCAGCCAGTAGACCTTGCCGCGGTTGGAGAAGCACAGAATCGTGTCGTGGGAGTTGGCCACCAGCAGCTTCTCAACGAAGTCTTCATCCTTCATGGAGGTTGCTGCCTTGCCGCGACCGCCCCGGCGCTGGGCCTGGTAATCTTCCACGGCCTGGGTCTTGGCATAACCACTGTGGGAGATGGTCACTACCAGGTCTTCTTCATCAATCAGGTCGGCAATCGTCAGATCACGCTGGGAGCTTGTGATCTCGGTACGGCGCTCGTCACCGAACTCGGAAACAACCGCTTCGAGTTCTTCACGGATAACCTGCATCAGACGGTCCGGGTCGCCCAGGATTTCGAGCAGGCCAGCAATCTTCTCAAGGATGTCCTTGTACTCGTTCTGCAGCTTCTCGGTTTCCAGACCGGTCAGGCGATGCAGACGCATATCCAGGATCGCCTGGGTCTGCTCGGGAGACAGGTAGTAGAGGCCATCGCGCAGGCCATAGATTTCCGGCAGATCGTCTGGACGACAGGCGTCCTCACCGGCACGCTCCAGCATTGCCAGAACATCACCCGGAGCCCAGCCCCTGGCCATCAGCTTTTCTTTTGCTTCTACCGAACTGGGCGACGCCTTGATCAGCTCAATCATCTCGTCGATGTTGGCGAGAGCAACCGTGAGGCCTTCAAGGATGTGGCCGCGTTCGCGGGCCTTGCGCAGCTCATAGATGGTACGGCGGGTAACTACCTCTCGGCGGTGCCGCACAAACGCATCCAGCATCTGCTTCAGATTCAGCGTTTTCGGCTCGCCGTTGATCAGCGCAACCATGTTGATACCGAACACCGTTTGCAGCTGGGTGTGAGCGAACAGGTTATTGACCACCACATCCGGGTTTTCACCCCGACGCAGCTCGATCACCACACGGATACCTTCCTTGTTGGATTCGTCCCGCAGCTCGGTAATACCTTCGAGGCGCTTCTCTTTCACCAGCTCGGCGATCTTTTCGATCAGGCGGGCCTTGTTGAGCTGATACGGCAGCTCAGTGATGATGACAGCGTCACGATTGGTTTTTTTGTCGTGTTCAATCTCGTGGCGGGCACGCACATAAATACGGCCCCGGCCAGTGCGGTAGGCTTCAACAATGCCGGCACGGCCATTGATGATGCCCTCGGTCGGGAAATCCGGGCCCGGGATAAATTCCATCAGCTCATCAACCGTGAGATCCGGATTATCAATCAGCGCCAGGCAGCCGTTGACCACTTCCGTCAGGTTGTGGGGCGGAATATTGGTGGCCATGCCCACGGCGATACCGGAGGAACCGTTCACCAGCAGGTTCGGAACCCGGGTAGGAAGCACCTCGGGAATCCGCTCGGTACCGTCGTAGTTGTCGACGAAATCAACGGTTTCCTTGTCCAGATCCGCCAACAGGGAGTGGGCAATCTTCTCCATGCGGATCTCGGTGTAACGCATGGCCGCCGCGTTATCGCCGTCAATGGAACCGAAGTTACCCTGACCGTCGACCAGCGGATACCGCAGGGAGAACGGCTGGGCCATACGTACGATGGTGTCGTAGACCGCAGAGTCACCGTGGGGGTGGTATTTACCAATGACATCACCCACCACACGGGCGGACTTCTTGTAGGCCTTGTTCCAGTCGTTGTTCAGTTCGGACATGGCGAACAGAACACGGCGGTGAACCGGTTTGAGGCCATCCCTCACATCCGGAAGCGCCCGCCCGACGATTACACTCATGGCGTAGTCGAGGTAGGACTGTTTTAACTCGTCTTCAATATTGACCGGCAGGATCTCTTTGGCTAACTCACCCATCGAGAAAGGTTCCTTTGCGTTACTGGAAGTCGTATCAGGGCCGTTTCCGGGCCCCATAGTTATTCTTCAACAAGCCGCCAAGTCTACCACAGTCGCGCCCTTTCCGGGGCAACTGTGAGGCAGCCTTAATCAAACACCACTGTCTTGTTTTCGTAGGTAATCACCCGGTCTTCGATGTGCGAACGCAGGCCCCGGGCCAACACGTTCTTTTCCACATCCTTGCCCAGGCGAACCATATCCTCGATAGAGTCGCTGTGGGTAATCCGGATAACGTCCTGCTCGATGATCGGGCCCTCGTCGAGGTCCTGAGTCACGTAGTGGCAGGTAGCACCAATCAGCTTCACACCCCGACTGTAGGCCTGGTGGTAAGGACGGGCACCAGCGAAGGACGGCAGGAAGCTGTGATGGATATTGATTACCTTGCCGGAGTATTTCTCACACAGCTCACCGGGAAGGATTTGCATATAACGGGCCAGCACCACCACATCAACATCGTACTTCTGGAACAGCTCATCGATATGGGCGAAGGCGTCTGCCTTGTTTTCCTTGCTCACCGGCACATGGTGATACGGGATCTCGTGCCACTCCACCATCCGGCGCAGGTCGTCGTGGTTGGAAATAACCGCCACAATCTCGGCGTTGATTTCCTTGCTGTGCCAGCGGTACAGAAGATCGGCCACGCAGTGGGATTCCTTGCTGCACATCAGAACGACTTTCTTGGGCTGGGCCGAGTCAGCAATGTGCCAGTGCATGTTGAATTCACGGGCAATGGGCTCGAACGCCGCCCGAAACTGGTCCAGACCGAACGGAATCGAGTTGGCCTTGATTTCGTGCCGCATGAAGAACCAGCCGGTATGGGTGTCCGAATGGTGACTCGCCTCGGTAATCCAGCCATTGTATGTGGACAGAAAATTACTCACCTTGGCGACAATTCCCACCCGGTCGGGGCAGGAAATCACAAGACGATAGGTATGCTCCATGAAAGCCTTTCCTTAACTGAAATCCGGGAAAGCAGGTGCGTCGGGGAATCACCACCGGTATTAACGGCAGGTAAACGGTACGCACCTATGAAAATGACCGGCTATGATAGCCTATCTGAACGTCAGAAACGAGGAATGGAGACATGGACAGAGGCCTCTACCAACGTACAACCAAAAACCTCGCCAAGGGGCGCTCAGGCCGCCTTTCGATTGTAGCGGCCCTGGCCTTTTTGATGGCCGTCGGCCCGGCCTTCGGCCAGGCCATTCTTGAGGGAGAGCGATTTCACCCGGTTACCGCGACCCAGGGCATGGTTGCCACCAGCCATACGCTGGCCACCGAGGTCGCCCTCGACGTACTGAAGAATGGCGGCAATGCAATAGACGCGGCGGTGACGGCGGGCTTTGCCCTGGCGGTCACACAGCCCCGCTCCGGCAATATTGGCGGCGGCGGCTTCATGCTGATCTCCAAAGGCGACGGCTCAGACCCGGAAGCCATTGATTATCGAGAAAAAGCGCCCGCCGCTGCCACGGAAACCATGTTCCAGGACGAATCCGGAAACGTGGTTAAAAACCGCAGCCGCTTCACCCACCTGGCCGCTGGCGTGCCCGGAACCGTGGCGGGCCTGGCCCTGGCACTGGAACGGCACGGCACCATTACCCTGGAACAGGCGCTGGCGCCGGCCATAAAACTCGCCAGGGAAGGCTTCATCGTACCCCAGCGCTTCACCGAGGGGCTGGAACAGGCCCGGGAAAGGCTTGAGCGCTGGCCGGCCACCCGCGACACCTTCTATAAGGAGGACGGCAGTGCCTGGCAGCCCGGCGAGCGCTTCCGCCAGCCGGAACTGGCCGCGACACTCCAGCGAATTTCCGATGACGGCGTGAAGGGCTTTTACGAGGGCAAAACGGCCGAACTGATCGCCAGTGAAATGAATCGGCACGATGGCCTGATCACATTGCAGGACCTGAAAGAGTATTCCCCGGTGGTTCGAACTCCGGTCCACGGCAACTATCGCGGGTACGATATTTTCTCCATGTCGCCACCCTCTTCCGGGGGCACCCACATTGTCCAGATCCTGAATATCCTTGAAGGCTTCCCCATGGCCGACTTCGGCCACAACTCGGCCGATGCAATCCATCATATGGCCGAAGCCATGAAACTCGCCTATGCCGACCGCTCGAAATACCTGGGCGACACCGATTATGTGGATGTACCGCTGGAGGGACTGACCAGCAAAGGTTACGCAGAAGAACTCCGCAAAGGCATTGATCCGAAGCGGGCACGACCAGCCAGCGACATCAATCCTGGCCAGCCGACTGCCTGGGAAAGCCCGGAGACGACCCATTTTTCCGTGGTGGACAAATGGGGCAACGCGGTGTCCAACACCTACACCATCAATTTCAGCTATGGATCCGGCATCACGGTGGAAGGCGCCGGCTTCCTGCTCAACAACGAAATGGATGATTTCAGCGCCAAGCCCGGCGTGCCCAACGCCTACGGCCTGATTGGTGGCGAAGCCAACAAGGTAGAGCCCGGCAAACGCATGCTGAGCTCCATGTCGCCTACCATCGTGAAGAAGGATGGCAAAAACGTGCTGGTCACCGGCAGCCCGGGCGGCTCAAGGATCATTACCACCACCTTGCAGGTGATCCTCAATGTGGTTGATCATGGAATGAACATCCAGACCGCCGTGAGCGCGCCCCGCATGCACCACCAGTGGCTGCCGGATGAAATCCGGATCGAACAGGGCATCAGCCCCGACACAATCCGGCTGCTGCAGGAACGGGGGCACAAGGTGGCCGGTGGTTCAGCCATGGGCGCCATCCAGAGTATCCTGATTGACGACCAAGGAATCCGGCACGGTGGTGCAGACCCGAGGAGGAGCACGTCGTCGGCCATGGGCTATTAACGTTGGCAATTGACCAGGGTCACTGACCTGAAAGGAGACTTTATGTATCTTTCTGTGCAACTAAGCTGCTATCCCCTGAAAGAGGAATATAAGCAGCCAATCAAAGACCTTATCGCGCGCCTGGAGCAAACCGGGCTGGAAGTATACCCGGGGCGAATGAGCACCGAGATTTTCGGCGACTATGATGAGGTTATGGGCGTGCTCTCGGACACCATGAAATGGTCGTTCGAGACCTACGGCAAATCTGTCTTCGTGGCGAAGATCATGGAGGGCGACCGGAGACCGAAATGACAGCACCGAGCGGGCCAGAGAACCAACAACAGAAGCCGGAACAGAACCAACAGCCGGCAATCCCGAACCAGTTCGCGTTCCTTTGGCTCAGCGCTGCCATCTTCCTGATGGTGCTCTGGCTTCAGGACGGCGGACAACCCCGGCTTCAGGATCTGGCCTACTCCGAATTCAAGACCGCGGTCATAAACGAGCAAGTGTCGGAAGTCACCCTGAAAGAAGAAGCCATTACCGGGCTGTTTACCGACAGCGGAGCGGCATCGTTCAGCTCGGACAGCCCTCCCCGGACCAGCTCCCCGGGATTTCAGACCATACGCCCGCCCATGGAAGACCCGTCCCTGCTTACCCTGCTTGAAGAGTACGACGTGACTATCCGGGCCACCCGCTCGGGACTGCCCTGGTGGCAGGAGATGATTCGCAGCTTCCTGCCCTGGATTCTTCTGTTAGCGCTGATGTTCTGGTTCTGGGGCGCCGCCCAGAAGCGGATGACCCAGGGTGGTGGGCCGTTTGATTTCAGCCGTTCGAAGGCAAGACGGGCCCGCAAGGAAACCTCTACAGCAACACTCGATGACGTGGCCGGCATTGAATCCGCCAAGCGGGAAATTGCCGAGATCATCGATTTTCTGAAATCCCCCGAGAAATACCGGGCTCTTGGTGCCGTCATGCCCAAGGGCGTGCTTCTGGTCGGACCGCCGGGCACCGGCAAGACCTTGCTGGCCCGGGCAATCGCCGGCGAGGCCGAAGTGCCCTTCTACAGCATCAGCGCCTCGGAATTTATCGAGATGTTCGTAGGTGTCGGCGCTGCCCGAGTGCGCGATATGTTCAAGGAAGCCCGGAAAGACGCACCGGCGCTGATTTTCATCGACGAGCTGGACGCAATCGGCCGTTCGCGGGGCGCTGGCCTGGGTGGTGGCCATGACGAACGGGAACAGACCCTGAACCAGATTCTCACCGAAATGGACGGCTTCGAGGCTCACGAAAATGTTCTGGTTCTGGCTGCCACAAACCGACCGGACGTTCTGGACAGCGCCTTGCTCCGTCCGGGCCGTTTTGACCGCAAGATCACTCTGGATCGTCCACACAAGGAGGCCCGCGCGGCAATCCTGGCCGTTCACGTGCGAAAGGTACCACTGGCGAATGATGTCGACCTGGATAAACTGGCCGCGCGCACCATCGGTTTTTCCGGGGCGGATCTGAAGAATCTGGTGAATGAAGCAGCGCTCACCGCAGCCCGCGAAAGCCTGCACGAAGTGAATGCCCATTGCTTTGAGCTGGCCCGGGACAGAATTATCCTCGGCGAGGAGCGGGACACCAAGCTTAACCCGCAGGAGCGCGAGGCCGTTGCCTACCACGAATGTGGTCACGCCATCATGGCCTACTACATGCCCAACGCAGATCCCCTTACCAAACTGACGATCATCCCTCACGGTATGGCCATGGGAGTGACCGAGCAAACGCCCAAAGAAGACCACTATACGTATACCGAGAGCTACCTGAAGGATCGCATCAAGGTGATGCTTGGCGGCCGCTGTTCGGAAAAGCTGATCTATGGCGAAGTCAGCACCGGCGCCCAGAACGACCTCAAGGAAGCCACCGCACTGATACGCAAGATGATCGGTCAATGGGGCATGAGTGAAAAGATCGGCCCACTCGGCCTCAGTATCGGAGAGGATCATGTATTCCTTGGCCGGGAGATGGGCATGCCAAGGGAATTCTCCGAAAAGATGGCCGAGATGATTGATGGGGAAATCCAGTCCCAGCTGCTGGCTCTGGAGAAAGCAACACTGGACTTTCTGACTGAACACCGTAGCCAGCTCGAAGCACTTGCCAAGGCGGTACTGAAAGAGGAAACACTGTCTGCGGAGGATGTCGACGAAATCCTGCGTGAAGTAGACGCCCGCAAGATTGCCTGAACGGCCAGATCAGACCTGGCCGACCAGATCATGGCTGAATAACGCCAGGCAGAACCCCACCACGGCACCCAGCGGTGGGGCCCAGTGGTGTTCAAGCCTGGATTGCGGCGCAATATCCTGAAAGATCAGATAGAGAATACCGCCAGACGCTACCAGCATGATTACGCCCAAGACCACCGGGCGCTCCGACAGGAAAAAATATCCAAGCAAACCTGCCAGCGGCCCCGTAATCACAAGGCAGGCCATGAACGCCAGGGTTTTACCAGAGGTGTAACCCGGCAGACTCGCCAACTCGCGATAGGCATTGAACCCCTCAGGCAGGTTCTGCATTGCGATCAATACAGCCATGAGCACTGCCGTTTCCGGACTCACCACTGCAAGCCCGCCCAGAGCCGTCGCCTCGGGAATAAAGTCCAGCATCACCCCCATCAGCTGCGGGGATTCGCGCCGCTTCAGGCCAAGAATACGTTCGATAGCAAAGAAAAGAAGCCCACCGGCAATAATGGCCGGAATGGCCCAGAGAGAGTCTCCCATGCTGGCCTGGCCCTCAGGAATCAGAACCACTGAAACCGCACCAAGCAGTATTCCCCCGCCCAAAGCAATCAGGAAATGACGGAACTCCTGTTCCAGCCAATTGGGGCGGATCCGCTCGAAGCTGGCGAGTAAACCGCCCAGTGGGATGCACGCACCGGCAAGAGCGGTGAGGCCAACGATGAAGAGAACATCCGTGAACATCAGCAAATCAGGCCTTTTGACGAGCCGGTGGCATTCATGGTGTAACCGTAACCGGAAGCTTCAGTGCAATCAGCAGCGGCTCCGCGCCGGGGTCCCGGAGCAAGGCGCAGTCCCGGCTAAGGACCAGCTGGACTGCCTTCTCCTCACGCAAAACCCGGACAACGGAAACTGGATCGGTCGAAGGAAGCGACCGTACACGAAGGTCTGCTTCCTGAACACCCAGGTGCTGCATGATGCTTTTCAGGTCTTCAGGTGGCAGCTCGAAATCCGAACCCAGCAACAGCGTCACAGGCTGATGGGAATGCCGGATCGCCTCTGCAGCTGCCCGGATCGCGCGACTGTTGGCTTCCTCGTGGTCATTCAGAAAGACCACAACCCTGCCCTGCGGGAGAGTCCGACTTTCGGACCAGAGCAAAACCCTGCCCGGCGACCGGTAAACAAGGCCTTTTGCCGTGGAGCCCAACCGCGCACCCGGCGCAGAGGACCAACCAACCCGGCCAAGCACCAGAAGATCCCGGGGCCCGGCCAGGGCCAGCACCTCATCAATTACATGACCTCGGGCAACGCTCAGAGTCTGTCTGCCACCATAGGAGGCGACGGCATTGGCAAGGGCTCGACGAGCCTGGTTTGCCAGCCTTTGCATGCGCTGCTCAAGACCGGTTGGATCAACCGGGCGGCTGATGCCAGATGCCGAACCCACCTCACGGGCAAAGCCATAGCCCGCACTTCGCAGCAGGTTCAGCTCTTCTACAAAAACGCCCAGTACATCGGAGCCCGTTCTGGCAGCAATCTCCGCCGCGGCCTCCAATGCGGCGTAACTCATTCTTGAACCATCCAGCAGTACCAGCACACGCCCGGCTTCATTACCGGAGCCAGCCTGATCTCCAGGTGCGTCAGTCACTGTCTTTGCCCCCACCGTTGTTCCCATCTCCATTGCTATCCCGCTTCCTGCTCGCCTCCGCGAATTTCGCCAGCCGCTCGGCAACCCGCCGGTTAAAGCTGTTTTCAGGAAACTCCCCAGCACTGTCCGGCTCACCGGCCTCCAGGCCGGTGAGAAGCTCAATGGCCTCATTGATATCGGAAATCGGATAGACCCGGAATCGGTCCTCGGCAATGGCCTGCCTCACATCAGCTCTGAGCATCAGGTGTTCAACGTTGCTGGCAGGCAACAGAACCCCCTGCCCGCTGATTTCGCCGGCTTCCCGGCAGACATCGAAAAAGCCCTCGATCTTTTCATTCACGCCACCCACCGCCTGAACTTCGCCATGCTGGTTCATGGAGCCGGTCACCGCGAATGACTGCTTGAGCGGCACCCGGGAAATGGCTGAAAGCAGTACGCAAGTCTCCGCCACCGAGGCAGAATCGCCCTCAACACCACCGTAGGACTGCTCGAAGGCCAGACTCGCTGATAACGAAAGCTCACCATCACCGGCGTACCGGCTCGCCAGGAAGCGGGAAAGGATCATCACCGCCTTGCTGTGGATGGGGCCACCCAGTTTGGCCTCCCGCTCGATATCCACTACCTGGCCCTTGCCAGGACGGGCCGTTGCGGTAATCCGGGTGGGTTGCCCGAACATCGACGCGCCAAGCCTGAGCACCGAAAGACCATTCACCTGCGCGACCTCCTCACCATCCGTGGCAATCATTACCACACCGCGGCTGATCTGCTCGCGGCTTCGCTCCCGGACCCGACTGGCACGGTATTCACGCTCATTTATGGCCTGCTGGAGATGGCTGGCCTCAACGGTCTCGGCACCGGACTGGCCGGCCCAATGGTCCGCCTCACTCAGAATGTCCCGCAGCACCCGGTCGTGGGCGGTCAGTTTGCGCTGGTCTGCTGCCAAACGGCTGGCATGTTCAATCAGCCTGGCCACCGCGCTGCGCTCCAGGGGGCGCATTTTCAAGGCACGGGCCATGGTGGCGATCATTCGGGCGTATAGCTCGTAACAGTCGTCGTTGCGATCGAGATCGTCCTCGAAATCCGCCTCTACCTTGAACAGGTCGAGGAAATCCGGATCGTAATGGGACAGCAGGTAATACAGCATCCGGTCACCGAGCAGCACCACCTTGACCGACACCGGAATCGGCTCAGGTTGCAGGCTGACGGTACTCACCAACCCATAGAGCCGCTCCAGAGACTCGATGCGGATTTCACCGGAAGACAATATTCGTTTCAGGCTCTCCCACGCCATTGGCTGGGTCAGCACCCGTCGGGCATCAATAATCAGATAGCCGCCATTGGCCCGGTGCATGGAGCCGCCGCGAATCAGCGTGAAGTCCGTGTACAGATTTCCCTGGCGGGCCCGGTGTTCGATTTGCCCGGCCAGATGCTGATGGTTGGGCAGGTCCTCGTAGATAACCGGCGCGCCGACTGTATCGGCGTTATCGACCAGCAGGTTGACTTTGTACCGCGCCAGCAGGCCGGCCGGTGGGCCGTTGTCGCTGTCCTGGAAGGCCTCTGCGTGTTCCACCACGTCTTCCCGAACGGCATCCAGATAGTCGATAACCTCCGGAAGGTGCGACCACTTTTCCCTCAACTCACCAATCGGTCCGCCCAGGGTCAACTGCACCATCTCTTCATTAAGAGCATGGACCCGTTCACGCACCTCCTTCCGCATTCTGGGAATCTGCTGAATGGTCTGCTGGAGCTTTTTCTGCAGATCCTCAACCTTGGACTCAACCAGCTGTTTCTCTTCATCAGAGAAGTTCTTGTATTCTTCCGGGTCGATCACCTCACCCTTGCGCATGGGGGCAAAGGTAAAGCCAGCCGGCGTGGTGATCATCGCAATGTTATTGCGATTTGCTTCCTCCTGGATTTCGAACAGGCCCTGGTGTTGGCGTTTGGCCATTTCTTCCTGGAGCTCCTGCAACTGGCCCTGGTATTCCTCACTCTCAAAAGCGGCCGGAATGGCCGTGCGCAGCTCTTCTGCAAGATCATTCATGTCCTTCTTGAACTGCTGCCCTTCCCCGGGCGGGAGTCTGATGGCGCTGGGCCGATCTGAAAAGCGGAAGTTATAGACGTGGCACCAATCCGGAGGAACGGGTTGCCTGGCGGCGTGCAGGGAAAGAAAACGCTCAACAAGTTCGTGCTTACCCGCCCCGGAGGGTCCGAGGACAAAAAGGTTGAAACCCTCTGCCTGAATACCGGCGCCAAACTCCAGCGCCCTCAACACCCGATCCTGGCCGTAAGGTTGATCCAGATCTTGCAGGTCTTCGGTAGTGATGAAATCCAGCTTGTCTTCCGGGCAACCGTGGTAGACCTGGTTTTCGGTTAACGGGGCGGGTAGTGGCATTACATCCTCCTGATGGTTTCCACCCTTGGGTGAAAAACGCCGATTACGTCGAACGAGTAATCCGGGGGCGGCGCCCCCTCATCAGGAAACTATAGATGATGGCGGACGTCCCGCCGAAACAATCGTGAGGCTAACGCCACTCGAGGGTCTTGGGCTCCGCCACATGTTCACAGAACAAATGCCCGACATCCGGCACCGCAAAGCAACGATCGCCACGCTGGGGTTGCCGGGCGTTGAACTCGGTATGGCTGATACCAACCTCCCACAACTCCTCGCACTCCCAGCCATCGGGCTTGAGTTCGATCCGCACTTCCGCGCCAATCAGGTTGATCGCCTCAATACGGAATGGCAGGTGGGCCTGATCACTGGCGGCCTGAGTCAGGCGCACCTCGTGGGGCCGAAGGTAGAGCTGGGCGTCGTCGTTTTCACAGCCTTCAGGCAAGCGAATCCAGGCATCGCCCTGGCGCATGACACCATCACGGATCTTGCCTGAGAGCACGTTCACCTGGCCAAGAAACTCGAACACAAACCGGCTATCCGGGCGACCGTAAAGCTCCAGGGGCGTATCCACCTGTTCAATCCGCCCATTGCTCATCACCACCACCTGATCGGAGAGCTCCAGGGCTTCTTCCTGATCGTGGGTAACGAACACGCTGGTAAAATGCAGCTCATCGTGGAGGCTGCGCAACCAGCGGCGCAGGTCTTTTCGCACCTTGGCATCAAGTGCGCCAAAGGGCTCATCCAGCAGAAGAATCTCCGGCCGCATGGCCATGGCCCGGGCCAACGCGATGCGTTGCTTCTGCCCCCCGGAGAGCTGCGCCGGGTAACGATCGGCCAGATGCTCCAGCTGCACCATTTCGAGCAGGTCTTTCACCCGCTTGCGGATCTCCGGCTTGCCCGGCCGTTCCTTACGCGGAAGCACGTTGAGGCCGAAGGCCACATTCTCGGCCACCGTCATATGGCGAAACAGCGCATAGTGCTGGAAAACAAAACCAACGCTCCTGTCCCGAACGTGCAGATCGGTCACATCCTTGCCGCTGAACCGTATCCTGCCCTGTTCCGGTGTTTCCAGGCCGGCGATAATCCGCAACAGCGTGGTCTTGCCCGAACCGGAGGGGCCCAGCAAAGCCGTGAGCTGGCCGTCAGGAATGGTCAGATTGATATCATGCAGGGCCTGAAACTTGTCGAAAAACTTGTTGATACCCTGTATCTCGATGCTCATGGGAAACCCTTAGTTACGACTCTGGCGCCATTCGACGATGGCTTTCACGACAAGTGTGATCAGCGCGATGCCTGCCAGCAGCGACGATGCCGCGAACGCGCCCACGGTGTTGTAATCCTGGTAAAGCAGCTCTACCTGCAGTGGCAGAGTATTGGTCTCGCCACGGATATTGCCGGAGACCACCGATACCGCACCAAACTCCCCCACTGCACGGGCATTGGTGAGGATCACGCCGTACAGCAAAGCCCAGCGAATGTTCGGCAGGGTAACCCGCCGGAACAGCTGCCAGCCGGATGCGCCCAGCACCACACCAGCTTCTTCCTCTTCCCGACCCTGTTGCTGCATCAGCGGGATCAGCTCTCTGGCCACAAACGGGCAGGTTACAAACACAGTAACCATCACGATGCCCGGCCAGGAGAACATCAGTTGAATGTCGTATTCACCGAGCCACTGCCCCACCCAGCCATTGCTTCCGTAAAGCAAAAGAAAAAGCAGGCCGGCGACTACTGGCGAGACGGCAAACGGAATATCGATCAGCGTGGCAAGCAGCTTTCTCCCGGGGAACCGGAAACGGGTAACCAGCCAGGCCAGAAACACACCGAAAACCAGGTTCAACGGCACAGTGAGCAGAGCAACCACCAGCGTCAGGCCAATGGCGTGCAGAGTGTATTCGTTGAGTATGTTGCTGACATAGCCGGCCCAGCCTTCAGCAAACGCCTTTACGAAGATGAGCACCAGCGGCATGAAAAGCAGCAATACCGTCAGTGTGACTGCCAGTCCAATAAGAGTGCGACGAACCAAGGGGCTGTCGCCAACGCGGCGATGTTTACGCGCAGCCATGCCCTAACCTCCGTGCAGACGCTTGAGATAGCGCCCCTGCCAGACGTTGATCGCCAGCAGCAGCAACAGCGACACTGTCATCACTACAGCCGCGATGGCACTGGCCGCCGGAAAATCGTATTCCTCAAGACGAACGAAGATCATCAGACTGATCACTTCGCTGATGTAGGGGGAGTTGCCGGCAATAAAGATAACGGCACCGTATTCGCCAAGGCTGCGGGCAAATGAAAGTGCGCCACCGGTTACTACTGCCGGCCAAAGTGTGGGGAACAGGATCTTCCGGAAGACCGTCATGTCCGAGGCGCCCAGACTCATGGCCGCTTCTTCGTCTTCCGGGGCCAATTCTTCAAGCACCGGCTGAACCGTGCGCACCACGAAAGGCACGCTGGTAAACGCCATGGCGACAACAATACCGAGCGGCGTAAAGGCAACCTCAATGCCCAGGTCGGTCAGGTACTGACCATACCAACCGTTCTCGGCAAACAGCGTCGCCAGCGTGATGCCGGCCACTGCGGTCGGCAAGGCGAACGGAAGATCCATGATGGCATCCAGCAAGCGCTTGCCAGGAAATTCGTACCTCACCAGCACCCACGCCATCAACAGGCCGAACACGCAGTTAAACAGCGACGCTGCGAGCGCTGCCAATGCCGTGACTTTGTAGGACGCGACCACCCGCGGATCGGTGATCACGAACCAGAACTGCTCCCACCCCATGCCGGCGGCCCGGATAAACAGGCCGCTGATGGGCAGAAGCAGCACCAGGCTGATAAAGAAAAGCGAAATGCCGAGGCTCAGACCGAACCCCGGCAATACGCGCTTGGTGGCAGGAGCGCTCAGCCGTTTTGCCGGGCGCTCCGAAAGGTCAGTCGTGGCCATGGATCAGATGCGCATCCCTTAGCGGCGACGCTGCAGCTGGTCCAGTTTGCCGCCGCTGGCAAAGTGGGTTTCCATGGCGTTTTCCCAACTGCCGGCGATGTCCTGAATCGGCATCAGCTTCAGTTCCGGGAACTTGTCAGCTACTTCCGCTTTCACGGTTTCGTTGTGAACCCGGTAGTTGAAGCCGGCCAGCATGCGCTGGGCTTCTTCGGAGTACAGGTGCTTCAGGTAGGCCTGGGCCAGTTCCTCGGTGCCCTTCTTCTCGATGTTCTTGTCGATCCAGGTCACCGGGAATTCAGCAAGGAAACTCACTTTCGGAACGACAACCTGAAAGTTCTTGTCCGGGTTAAGCACAGGAATATTGTTGACTTCGGATTCAAACGTGAGCAGCACATCGCCCAGACCACGCTCAACAAAGGTGGTGGTTGCACCGCGGCCGCCGGAGTCAAATACCTTTACCTGCCCAAGCAGATCGCTCAGGAAAGCATCGATCTTCTCCTGGTCATCGCCGAACTTGTCCTGGGCAAAACCCAGTGCCGCCAGGTAGGTGTAGCGGCCGTTACCGGAGGTTTTCGGATTCGGCATGATCAGCTCGACATCCTCACGGATCAGATCGTCCCAGTTCTGGATATTCTTCGGGTTACCCTCACGCACCAGAAACGCCATGGTGGAATAGTAGGGAGAGCTGTTGTTGGGCAGACGTGACGCCCAATCCTCGGGAATCAGGTTGCCACGCTCGGCCAGAATATTAACGTCAGTCACCTGGTTATAAGTCACCACATCGGCACCCAGGCCCTGCAGAATGGCACGCGCCTGCTTCGAGGAGCCGGCGTGGGATTGCTGGATGTTCACGGTTTCCCCGGTCTTCTCTTGCCAGTAGTCCTGGAACATAACGTTGTATTCCGCGAACAACTCACGGGCAATATCGTAGGAGGAGTTCAGAATCTCCCGCTCCTGGGCGGAAGCCGGCCCCGTCATCGAGAACACCAGCGCCAGTGCACTGAACCACAGGCCCTTGCGGGCTTTGGAACCGGAAAAAATCGAATTCGGCATAGTAGGCAGAGCTCCCAGTTAACTCGGAATCTTGATATACGCCAGAAGAATAAGGGTGGCGCTTTGTTAGAACGCAAAGATAAGGTAGGAGCCTAAGAACAACAATGCCCTGACTAGATAATTTCCGACTGCTTTAAAAGCTTTTGGTTATAACGCCGCCCCTCAGAACTGTGCTTTCGAATTGGCTTCTTTGCCGTGAAGAGGATTGCAACCAAACGGATCGAGTACTTGCATACGGGGCCTCCATTGAGGCCACAATGGCCCGCGCAACCAGAATGACAAACGTGTCACGGGAATAACCCGCATTTGGCCTCTATACTTTCTGGCACGGGCCAGGGATAGCCTCGACAACATCCGGCACCGAGGGATCGCTGAATTCATCTGAACATGGATATTGAATATCAGAACCCTTAACACCCTTAAAATCCGATTGGTCCTGTCTTTTGGCATCCTGATTCTGGCTGCCACCGTCGTCGGCACGTGGGCGGCAAGCGACCTTGCGGTCAACGCGCTGCGCAAATCCACCGGGCAGAATCTGCAGGAGGTGGCCGTCCAGCTCCGGGACAAAATCGAGCTGGACCTTCATGAGCGCTATAGCGATCTGGCGGTGGCGGCGGCGCTGTCTGGCCAGCAACTCGCGAAACAACAGACCGGCGATGTGTCCGCCCTGCTGAGCGCACTGGCCCAAAACTTTTCAAGCTATGCCTGGATAGGACTTACCTCCGCCGACGGCACCGTACTGGCCAGCACCGGCGATATGCTCAAAGGCATGAACGTGTCGCACCGACCGTGGTTCCAGGAAGCGCGGGATAAACCTTACCTGGGCGATGCCCACAAAGCCGTGCTGCTTGAGGAAAAACTCAACAACAACTCAAACACTCCTCTACGTTTTGTCGATGTGGCCGTGCCGCTCCAGGACGCTGAAGGCAACTTTACTGGTGTCCTTGGCGCTCACCTCTATCTTGACTGGGTGGCCAGCCTGGGTGAATCCCTGCTCGCTCCTCTCCAGCAAAGGCTGCAGGCTGAACTGATTCTTGCGGACAAAAACGGCGTGGTCATCGTTGGTCCGGAAGACAGCGTGGGGCGCACTCTGGATGAATCGCTGGTGCAGTCGGCCCAATCCGACCACCCGGGGTATATGACCCTGCCCATGGCAATGGAAGAAGGCGCCAGTGCGCGCGATTTCCTGGTGGGCTACAGCCGACTCAGGGACCGGCCTGAATACACTACGTTCAACTGGCTGGTGCTCGTTCGAAAACCCGCGAGCGAGGCTTTCCAGCCGGCCCAATCTCTTCGCAACACGTTGATTGTCTCCGGCGTGTTGCTGGCCCTGCTGCTGATAGTATTTGCCGTCTACACCGCCCGCCGCACGACCCGTCCACTGCTGCAAATGGCACGGGAAGCAGACCGGCTGGACCCGGGCAATCCGTCCTCGCCAATACAGCTGCGCGATGACTACGAAGAAGTCAGGGTTCTTTCCTCTGTATTAAGGGACCTGGTCCAGCGACTGACGAATAAGACTCACCAGATGAACGAGCTGAATGCCAGCCTGGAACACCGGGTTGCAGAACGCACCCGGGCGCTGGAGGAAGCCAACCAACGCCTGGAGGAAACCGTCCGGACCGATGAGCTGACCGGGCTGAATAACCGGCGCTTCTTCTTTGAACTGGGCCAGACCGCCCTGAAAAAAGCCATTCGTTCCGATAAACCGATGTCGGCGATCATGTTCGACGCCGATATGTTCAAGAAAGTAAACGACACCTATGGCCACGCTGTAGGTGACAAGGCGCTGATTCATTTGAGTGTCGCGGCGCAAGAGGCTTTACGCGACACTGACATTCTGGCCCGCCTCGGCGGCGAGGAGTTTGCGGTATTACTGGAGAACACCGATGAGGACGCAGCCTCTGAGGTGGCCGAGCGGCTGCGCCAAACAATCAACGACAAGCCTCTATCACTTGAAAGGGGCCACGTCACCCTGAGCATCAGCGCCGGCGTAGCCTGCCTCTGCCCGGAGGGTGGCGACGATCTGGACACTCTTCTGGTGCTCGCAGACAAGGCCCTCTACGCCGCCAAATCCGGCGGCCGAAACCGCGTGACCCGCTATTCGCACGTCAACGTCGAGAACACGCCACCCGATGAGTGACCTGAGGGGTTGAGCGGCTGATGGGTGCTGGCACCCGGTACTGGATTGGTGTCCAGCGCATCTTCCACTACTATCAAGGTAAGTCAGCGCTGGAGAAGACGTTGCCGTGGGACTGTCGATCAAGACAACAGAATTTGCTCCAGAAGAGTTTGAGCGTTTTGCGGCCAAGGTCCGGACAGACCTCAAGGCACTCACTCGTCTTCTGAACCGGCCCGGCTTTGGCGAGGGAGCGAGCTCCATTGGCGCCGAGGTTGAGTTCTACATCGTAAATTCTGACCTGCGGGTTCAACCCATCAACACAGAAATTGCCGCCAGCGTTCAGGATCCCCAGCTCACGGTTGAGCTCAACCGCTTCAATCTCGAATACAACCTCAGCCCCCAGGCTTTCAAGGGATCTCCTTTTGCCAGAACAGAGCAAGAGCTGCTCGCAGCGATCCGGCGAATCAACCAGCACGCCTCGGCACTGGATGGAGAACTGGTACCCATCGGCATTCTGCCCACACTTCGCCAGTCCGATATGGGCGCGCAGGTAATGACAGACGAGCCCCGCTACCATGCGCTATCCAACGCACTACTCAAGCAACGGGGCGAGCCTTTCAGCATCCATATCGGGGGCAACGATGTTCTCAATCTGGAGGCCGACGACGTCTACATGGAAGGCGCCAATACCTCCTTCCAGCTGCACTGGCGTGTGCCCGCCCATCGTTTTGCTGATTATTTCAATGCCGTACAACTGGTCACGCCGATTGTTCTCGCTCTGGCCAGCAATTCTCCCAGCCTGTTTGGCCACCACCTGTGGGACGAAACCCGGATTGCCCTGTTCAAGCAGTCCATTGACAGCCGGTCCCCCAACCATAAAACCTGGCGCCATCCGCCACGGGTGTATTACGGAAACGGCTGGATACGCAGTGCCTGGGAACTGTTTGCCGCCTCGGCATCGTTGTATCCCCCCATCATTCCACTGATGTCAGATGAAGATCCGATGTCCGTGATTGATCTTGGTGAAGTGCCAAAACTGGCCGAACTGCGACTGCACCAGGGAACCACCTGGCCCTGGAACCGGGCCATCTATGACCATACCGAAGGCGGCCATCTGCGTATCGAGATTCGCTCAATGCCTGCAGGTCCTACAGCCGCTGATATGTGTGCGAACGGCCTGTTCGTAATCGGAGCTGCGCTGGCAGTACTGGATGATATTCAGCATCTGACGTCGATACTCCCCTTCCATTACACCGAACACAATTTTTACCGCGCAGCCAAATATGGTGTCGGCGCAGAAATCATCTGGCCTCACAAGGATCAGGTTCAGTTGCAGGATACGCCTCTGTTAACCGTGGCCCGGGAGCTGTTGCCCCGCGCCCGGGAAGCATTGGCACAAACAGCCGTAGACGAGGCGGAAATTCACCGCCTGCTGGGAATCATCGAAGGCCGCATTGAAACCGCCATGTCGGGCGCCCGGTGGCAACGCCACATCACAGAATCTCTATTCAGGTCACAGAGCCCCGATGAGGCATTCCGGAGTATGCTGGCCCTTTACATGGCCAACCAGAAGAAGAACACGCCCCTTCATGAATGGACATTGTCACCGTGAGTTATTCGAACGTACTTGATTATCTGAATGACCCCTCGCCACAGACGCTGGGCCGCTCCCCTCTTGAGTGGCTGGACCAACTGCAAAAGCCCACGGTTATTCGTGTCGCCGGTCGCGATCGCTCCCGTACCCGAGCCATGGCGACACTTCTTCACGGCAATGAGCCTTCGGGACTGTTTGCACTTCACCGGTGGCTGCTTGAGCAGCACACCCCCGAAGTCAACATGTTGTTCCTCCTGGGAGGCGTTTACCCCGCGAAAATCCCGCCCACCCTCACGGTACGACAGCTTCCCGAAGGACGTGACCTCAACCGGTGTTTCAAAGAGCCTTTCGAGGGAGAGGAAGGAGCGATTGCCGAGGCCATGCTGGCAGAGCTTCGTAACGCGAACCCCGAATGCCTGCTGGACGTGCATAACACCTCAGGCACAGGGCCCGCCTTCGCTGTAACCGTCACCAATGACGCAGCCCATCAGGCACTGACGTCGCTCTTCACCGACCGCCTCATTATGACCGATCTTCGCCTGGGGGCGCTGATGGAATATTCCGAGCAGGAGGTGCCCACGGTAACCATCGAGTGCGGTGGGTCCCAGGACGACCATGCTCATGAACTGGCCTATGAGGGACTCGTTCGGTATTGCTCAAGGCCAGATGTGCTGTCGCTGGAAAAGGCAGAGTGGGACGTAACGGTGCTGCGAAATCCGATCCGGGTGGAGCTGGCGCCTGAAGCGACCATAGAATACCGGCTTGAGCCGACTGGCCGCGCTGATCTCACACTGCCGCCAAACATCGAACACCGCAATTTCGGGATTGTTTGGCCAGATGAGCCTCTTGGATGGGTTGGAAAAAAAGGCCTTGGCATACTTACAGCGATCAGCCACAACCGAAAAGAAAACATGGAGCAGGTTCTTCGGGTCCAGGATGGGCAGATCTACGCCGCCCAGGCCATCCGGGCCTTTATGATTACCACCAATCCGGTTATTGCGAAGAGTGATTGCCTGTTTTATGCGGTCAAGGCGACAGGTGAGCCTATTTTCTAACAGCCTTATGCTCGTGTTTAGCGGCGCTCTGACAAGGGCGGACAGGGGCGTCCGGTGCAGGGCCGAAGACCCGGAACAAACTACAACAATTGGTTAGCTCTGGGCCGCGAATGCCTCGTGAAATGTGACTGAACCAACCGGAAACCTGGTGCCGAACTTTAACGCCTGAAAGTATTCAGGTGGCACGTCGGGAAGGGTCAGATCGGGAACGGTGTTGAACCCGAATCTTTCATAGTAGGCCGGGTCGCCAACCAGGACACAACCCTGCGCACCTGCTCTTCTCAAAGCATCAAGAGCACTGCCTATTAGACGGGTGCCAACACCTTGACGTTGGTACTCCGGCAACACCGAAACCGGACCAAACCCGAACCAGCCCCTGGCCCCGTCAGAAACTTGGACAGGTGACACGGCGACGTGCCCCACCACCTCACCATTGCACTCTGCAACAAGCGAAATAGTCAGTACACCTGCGGCGCGAAGAGCTCCAACAATGTGAGCTTCGGTCCCCGAAGCGTGCTTAGCGGTAGCGAATGCCGCCTGGGTGACATGACGAATCGACGAAACGTCCTGTTCTTGCTCAGCCCTGATCGTAATGTTCATTCGCGAGTTACCATCTGAAGAAATAACGCCTTGGATTTGCGGCGTGCCGGAGCGCCAGCGGAGGTGCGTCCGCCAACAGCCGCTGGTTATGTGATCCTAGCTTACTCCGGCAGCCCCTCGAACTCTGGCACGTCACCAATCACCCCGTCCCAAACCGCTCTGCTCGATGTGAAGATGTGCGCTGTTGGCAACACAGAGACTTCAGTATCCAAACATCCTGCGGGAACAACGAGCAGGTCTGTAAATTGGGTGCTTGGCAATGCTGAACCACACGAACTACAAAAGCTTTTGTTGTGACGAGTACCTGGAAGCGTAAACGAAGTCACAGCATCGACACCCGCCAGCCAGGTCAGTTTAGCTGACTGTGAAAATAAATTTGCCGCATGAGCAGATCCCGTATCTTTTTGGCAATACTCACAATGACACAGGTAAAAGCTGTCGAAGTCCCCATGGACCTCAAATTTCACTATGCCACACAGGCAAGAACCAACATGCCTAGTCATAGGATTCCCTTCTATGGCCTGCAGGTGACGCACACATAACGCCAGTGGTAATGGGTGCCAACGGAGCGCAGCGTAGTTGGCGTCCCGTTGACCACCTTGTTAACCCCTGAG
>CAZFQI010000002.1:0-88917 GCA_964520755.1 uncultured Marinobacter sp.
CGGCCAGGCGTTTGGAGATGGCCGGCTGCGTCAGGTGCAGGGTTTCCGCGGCTTCGGAAAACGAACCCTGGTCGACAATCGTCAGAAAAGCCTTCAACGCGTTTGAGTCCATGCCTCTGGTCCTGAGTTTTGAACTTTGGTGAAGGTCGCGGGTTGGAACAGCGTTTTCAAAACACGCCGACAAGCACATCCGTGTGGGCTTGAATCGGGCCATCCCTGGCCCTCTACAGTTTTGAAAACGCTGTTCCAACCCGCACCCCAAAGTATGGTGAATAATCGAAAGGTCAGGGGAGTATGGAGGGGGCTGCCTCCCAAAACCGTGGAGCGCCAGGGATGGCGCGACCGAGCCCTACATGGACGTATTCACGGGCGTGTTTTGGGAGGCAGCCCCCTCCATGCGACCTTCTCCAAAGGTTAAAGGATAACCGATTGGCATGCGATAGATAAAAAACATGAATTGAGGTTATCCGGTCGCAGGCGGTAAGATGGCCTTAACAAACGTAAGAACCAGAAACCCCCAGAGAGTGAGAGAGAACCATGGCGGGCAAGACCTTATACGACAAATTGTGGGACGATCATCTCGTCAAGCAGCGGGACGATGGCTCCGCTCTGATATACATCGATCGACACCTACTCCATGAAGTGACTTCGCCCCAGGCATTTGAAGGCCTGCGTCTTGCCGGGCGCAAGCCGTGGCGGATTGATGCCAATATTGCGACGCCAGACCACAACGTACCGACCACCGACCGTGCTCGGGGCGTTGAAGGTATCGTGGACCCGGTGTCCCGGATCCAGGTGGAAACCCTCGACAAGAACTGCGACGAGTTTGGAATCCTTGAGTTCAAGATCAAGGACCAGCGCCAGGGCATTGTTCACGTGATCGGGCCGGAGCAGGGCGCCACTTTGCCGGGTATGAGCATAGTTTGCGGTGATTCCCATACCTCCACTCACGGAGCGTTTGGCTGTCTTGCTCACGGTATTGGCACCAGTGAGGTTGAACACGTACTGGCTACCCAGTGCCTGGTTCAGCAGAAGATGAAAAACATGCTGGTGAAGGTGAATGGCAAGCTTGGGCCAGGGGTAACGGGCAAGGATGTTGTTCTGGCCATCATCAGCAAGATTGGTACGGCCGGTGGAACCGGTCATGCCATCGAGTTTGGTGGTGAGGCCATTCGGGGATTGAGCATGGAAGCCCGGATGACCATCTGCAACATGTCGATCGAGGCCGGTGCCCGGGTGGGTATGGTCGCGGTTGACGACACCACGATTGACTACGTCCGTGGCCGTCCGTTTGCCCCGAAGGGCGAGCAGTGGGATGCGGCTGTGGAGTACTGGCGCAGTCTGCACAGTGACGACGACGCGGTATTCGACAAGGTCGTTGAGCTTGAAGGCGCAGACATCCAGCCACAGGTGAGCTGGGGTACCTCTCCGGAAATGGTAGTCGGGATCGAAGGGAATGTTCCGGATCCTGATCAGGAATCGGATCCCATCAAGCGCGAGGGCATTGTTCGCGCTCTGAAGTATATGGGCTTGCAGCCGAACACGGCGATTACCGATATCAAGTTGGACCGGGTGTTTATTGGCTCCTGCACCAACAGCCGGATTGAGGATCTTCGTGAGGCCGCTGCCGTAGTGAAAGGGCGTAAGGTGTCGCCGATTCTTAAGCAGGCGATGGTAGTGCCGGGTTCCGGGCTGGTAAAAGTTCAGGCGGAGCAGGAAGGTCTGGACAAGATCTTTATCGAAGCCGGCCTGGAATGGCGTGATCCGGGTTGCTCCATGTGTCTGGCCATGAACGCCGACAAGTTGGGGCAGGGTGAGCATTGTGCCTCCACCTCAAACCGGAACTTCGAAGGCCGTCAGGGCTTTGGTGGGCGTACCCACCTGGTAAGTCCGGCTATGGCGGCCGCCGCAGCGGTAACAGGCCATTTCGTTGATGTCCGTCAGCTG
This sequence comes from uncultured Marinobacter sp., assembly GCA_964520755.1. Classification (GTDB taxonomy): domain Bacteria; phylum Pseudomonadota; class Gammaproteobacteria; order Pseudomonadales; family Oleiphilaceae; genus Marinobacter. The sequence continues at coordinate 1,948 of CAZFQI010000002.1, forward strand.
CTGAACTGATCCACAGGAGAGAACCATGCGCGCATTTACGCAACACCAGGGCGTTGTCGCCCCCATGGACCGTTCCAACGTGGATACGGACATGATTATTCCCAAGCAGTTTCTGAAGTCCATCAAGCGCACCGGCTTCGGCCCGAACCTGTTTGATGAACTGCGTTATATGGATGAAGGCAAGCCGGACCAGGATTGCTCCACCCGACCGATTAATCCGGATTTTGTCCTGAATCAGGATCGGTACAAGGACGCCAGTGTACTGTTGGCGCGGCGTAATTTTGGCTGCGGTTCGAGTCGGGAACATGCGCCCTGGGCGCTTGAGGATTTCGGATTCCGGGCGATCATCGCCCCGAGTTTTGCCGATATTTTCTATAACAATTGCTTTAAGAATGGCCTGTTACCCATTGTTCTCCCTGAGGAAGTGGTTGACCAACTGTTCAGGGAAGTCGAGCAGAGCGAGGGCTATCAGCTGGCAGTGGATCTGGAAGCCAGAACCGTGACTACACCAGCTGGAGAAACCTTCACGTTCGAAGTGGACGATTTCCGCCGTCATTGTCTGCTGAACGGCCTGGACGATATCGGGGTCACTCTGGAAGATGCGGAGTTGATCAGGTCCTACGAAGAAAGCCGTCGGAAAACCGCGCCCTGGTTGTTTGGTGCGGGCAGATGATTTGTGTGTCGGATTACGCTTGCGCTAATCCGACCTACCTGTCATCCCGCAGGAATATCCGGAAACGTAGGTCGGATTAGCCAAAGGCGTAATCCGACACAAAGCCCGTAGGTCGGATTAGCGCCAGCGTAATCCGACACAAAGGAATGGAATTAAGGAAACAAAATGCCCAGAACAATCCTGATGCTTCCCGGCGACGGTATCGGTCCGGAAATCGTCGCTGAAGCGGAAAAAGTACTTCGCAAGATCAATGATCAGTTCAATCTGGACCTGAGTTTCGAGTCAGGCCTGGTGGGCGGAGCAGCGATTGATGACGCAGACACGCCGCTCCCGGATGAAACCCTCGAGAAGGCGACCAAAGCCGACGCTATACTGCTGGGCGCCGTTGGCGGTCCTCAATGGGACAGCCTGCCCATGGCCAAACGCCCGGAGAAAGGGCTGTTGGGGCTGCGCTCCAACCTCGAACTGTTCGCCAACCTGCGGCCGGCAATTCTTTACCCGCAACTGGCCTCCGCCTCGTCCCTGAAGCCGGAGGTCGTCTCCGGTCTGGATATCATGATTGTGCGTGAGCTGACCGGCGGTATTTATTTTGGCCAGCCCCGGGGCGTGCGCGAGCTCGAGAGCGGTGAACGCCAGGGTTACAACACTTACGCCTACACCGAATCGGAAATTCGTCGTATTGGTCGGGTTGCGTTCGAGGCAGCGCAGCAGAGGGGTAAAAAGCTATGCTCCGTGGACAAGGCCAATGTGCTGGAAGTGACTGTTTTGTGGCGGGAAGTGATGAACGATCTGCGCCGGGAATATCCGGATGTAGAGTTGTCCCACATGTATGTGGATAACGCCGCCATGCAGCTGGTTCGGGCACCCAAGCAATTCGACGTGATTGTGACTGGAAACATGTTTGGTGATATTCTCTCCGACGAAGCGGCTATGCTCACCGGCTCCATTGGCATGTTGCCATCGGCGTCGCTGAACTCGGAAAAGCAGGGCATGTACGAGCCCTGTCACGGGTCTGCGCCGGATATTGCCGGGCAGGGTATTGCCAATCCGCTGGCCACCATCCTCAGCGCCGCCATGATGCTGCGGTACAGTCTGAATGAGGAAAAAGCCGCTGAAGCTATTGAAGCGGCGGTCAGCAAGGTTCTGGATCAGGGGCTGCGAACTGCAGACATCATGTCTGAGGGCGCGAAGAAGGTCTCCACCCGGGAAATGGGGGAGGCAGTTCTGGCGGCGCTGTAAAAGATAGCCCCGAGCCAGCGTATTTGAGACCCGACGGTAACGGGATGCAGTTACCGCGGGATCATCCATCCTGTCCCTGCCAGCGATAAAGGTAGCGGGCGGGCATAAAACGAGGTCTAAAGATCGCACATGAAGCGAGTTGGACTTGTAGGTTGGCGTGGCATGGTGGGCTCGGTCCTCATGCAGCGCATGCGTGAAGAAAACGATTTTGCCGATATCGAACCGGTCTTTTTCACCACGTCCCAGGCTGGCAAACCGGCACCGGATGTGGGTAAAGACGGTGTTCCGCCTCTGCAGGACGCGTTTGACGTCGAGATTCTGAAAACCCTGGACGTGATTGTTACCTGTCAGGGTGGCGATTACACCGGTGCGGTTTATCAGAAGCTCCGTGACGCGGGCTGGGAAGGCTACTGGATCGACGCTGCATCTACGCTGCGGATGGTAGACCACTCCGTGATTGTTCTGGATCCGGTCAATCGCAACGTGATTGACGCGGCACTCGACAAGGGCGTGAAGGATTATATCGGCGGCAACTGCACCGTCAGCCTGATGATGCTGGCCCTGGGCGGCCTGCTTGAGCAGGACCTGATTGAGTGGGTGTCACCCATGACCTATCAGGCGGCTTCCGGATCCGGCGCCCAGAATATGCGCGAGCTACTCAACCAGATGGGCGCGCTCAACAAGAGTGTCGAGAGCCAGCTGGAAGATCCGTCTTCCGCGATCCTGGAGATCGACCGTAAGGTAACCGAAACCATGCGTTCGGACGGTTTCCCGACCGAGCACTTCCAGGTGCCCCTGGCGGGCAGCCTTATCCCGTTTATCGACAAGCAGCTCGATAACGGCATGAGCAAGGAAGAGTGGAAAGCGGGTGTCGAGACCAACAAGATTCTTGGTCGTTCCGACAACCCGATTCCCATTGATGGCATCTGTGTGCGGATCGGCGCCATGCGCTCCCACAGCCAGGCCCTGACCATCAAGTTGAAGAAGGATCTGCCGGTTTCCGAAATCGAGTCGATTCTGGCGAAGGCGAACGACTGGGTGAAGGTTATCCCCAATGATCGTGATGCGACCATTGAGGAACTGACCCCGGCGAAGGTGACTGGCACATTGAGCGTGCCGATTGGCCGAATCCGCAAGCTGACCATGGGACCGGAGTACATTTCCGCGTTTACCGTGGGCGATCAGCTGTTGTGGGGCGCCGCCGAGCCGCTGCGTCGTATGCTCCGGATCCTTCAGGAGCGTTAAAAATTGTTACACAGAGGCAATAAATGCCAACTGTGTCCGGTTTCGGTAAACCGGTGAGGGGGCGGAGGCTGATTTCGGTCTCCGCCCCTGTTATTTTCAAGAGCGCTAGGCAGTTCCGCGCGATTGATAAAAAAATGGTACAAGGACGGCGGCTGATTGATTGATAAAAGAGGTTTTATCAACAATACTTGCCGGACTGAAAATTAAAAAGAACACATAATAACGAGAATTATCCAGACGGAAGTCATCCAACCTCGTCCGATTCTGTTTGAAAAAGAGCAGTAACGAATAACGGAGACTGGAAAGGAAAAAGCATGAAGGTACGCAAGCTTGCGGTTGCCCTGGCTCTGGCGGGAGGGCTCGGATCCGGCGTCGCACAGGCCCTTGGGCTGGGTGAAATTGAACTTCAGTCCTATCTGAATGAGCCACTGGACGCAGAGATTGTTCTGCCCCAAAGCCGTGGCGTCAATCCAGCGGACGTGTTCGTCAATATTGCTTCGGAACAGGCATATGAGCGGGTGGGGCTGGATCGTAACCAGTTCCTGAGCAAGCTCAGGTTCCAGGTGGTAACTCGTAACGATGGCAGTCTTATCGTCAATGTTTCTTCGCGGGAGCCGTTGAGGGAACCGTACCTTAATTTTCTGCTTGAATTGACCTGGCCAAGTGGTCGGTTGATGCGGGAATACGCCGTACTTGTGGATCCGCCCGTATACGCGGAAGAGTCTGGCGTGCAGGAGCAGGTCAGTACTCCAACAGTCTCTACTACCCAGACAACCAGTCAGCCGAGCACCAGTCGCAGTGCCGAGTCCGTTCGTCGGCAGGCCCAGGCTGAGCGGTCCCTCAGTAGTGGATATCAGGCCGACACCTTTGGGCCTACCGGAGCTTCAGACACTCTGTGGACCATTGCATCCCGGATGCGCCCTGATAACAGTGTCTCCATGCAGCAGGTGATGCTGGCAATCCAGGACCTGAACCCCAACGCCTTCATGGGTAACAACATTAACCGGTTGAAGCGGGGCGAAGTTCTGCGCGTTCCGTCTCTGGATCAGATCCAGAGTCGTACTCGTGCGGAAGCTACCCGTCTGGTTGCCCAACAGAATCAGGAATTCCAGTCTCCCCAGCGTACCGTTGATGCGACTGCCGCTCAGCAGCCGGAGCCCGCATCTCCGGGCGCCGCGACGTCTGGCGGCGATGAGCTTAAGCTTGTGGTCGCCGACGAAACCGGTTCCGAGCCCAGCGAGGGCGGCTCAGCCGGCGGTGACAGTGAGCTGCCAGGCGGTGTTGATGCTGGCACAGCCGTCGCTATGGAAGAGCTTGAAAGCGCCCGTCGCGAAAACGACGAGCTGAACAGCCGGGTGGAAGACCTGCAGGACCAGGTTCAGACCTTGCAGCGTCTGCTTGAGCTGAAAAACACCCAGCTGGCTGAAATGCAGCAGGGAACCGGTGGCGAGCCCGCAGAGCAGGCCGCACCTGTTGAAGGCGAAGTTGCCGAAGAGGCAGCGGAAGAAACTGCGGCTGCGGAAGACATGGCAGCAGTAGACGAAGCTGCTGAAGGTGACGCTCCCGTAGCCGTCGATGCTGATATGACGGAAACTGACACTGAGACGGAAGATGCCGCTGGTTCAGCCGAGATGGCCGAGTCTGAGACCGTGGTCGATGACGCTGATGATATGGCGGATGCCCAAGGAGCTGGGGAAGAAACAGGTGTGGCTGGCACTGAAGAGCCAACTGATTCGGACGAAGCAGAGACCGGTGAAGAAACTGCCGCAGCAGCGCCCGCGGCATCAGAACCAGCCGAGGCAGAGGAGCCGGCCCCCGAGCCAGCGCCGCAGGCACCGGCAGCCGATAAGGGTTTCCCCGGTAACGTCATTGATGCCATTACCGGTAATCCGATGTACCAGATTGCCCTGGGTGGTGGTCTGATTGTTCTTCTGTTGCTGCTTCTGCTGCTTGCACGTCGCAATGCAAACCGGGAAAAGGCGTTCTACGAGCAACTCAACAGCGACTCGGATGAAGGCACCGACTCGTTCGATCTGAGCCTGGATGAGGAAGACCAGGAATCAGTCGCCGGCAATGCGCTGGAAGAGGCCGACACCTACATTGCTTACGGTCGTCACGACCAGGCAGCGCAAACCCTGGAGACCGCAATTTCCCGGGAGCCCAGTCGCACCGATCTGCGGCTGAAGCTGCTGGGCGTCTACGCGGATACCCAGGATCGCGACTCGTTCGAGAAACAGTTCCGTGAAATCGAGGCCCTGGAAGACGACGAAGCGCTGACAAGTGCAAACGAGCTGCGCGCAAGGCTGGAAGAGGCCGAATCGATGCCCAGCATTGATGATCTCGAATCACAGCTGCGCTCAGACTCCTTTGCAACCTCTTACGAGTCTGAAGTGGCCGGCGAAGAGCCTGCTGAAAAGCAGGACCGTCCGGATTCCGACGAGCTTCTGGCCGATCAGTTTGATTCCGAGCAGGAAGAACCTGTCGAGAATGAGTTCGGCGACTTTGACTCGGATCTGGCCGAGACCGATCTGTCCGATTTCGACCTGGAAGAATTTGAAAAGCAGGAGGGCTCTAAGTCTTCCGAAGCCGACGAGGCTGAGGGTGATAAGGAAGATGGCCGGGATGACATGATCGAATATGATCTGTCGGGTCTGGAACTGGAGTCCGATGAGGAAAAACCGGCTACCGAAGGCGCCTCTGAACTGACCGAAGACACCTCTGAACTGGACGAGTCTGGTGACTGGGATATGTCGTCGGAATTCGAGATGGATAAGGACGAGTCATCGGAGTTGGAGTCTGATCTGGAGAAGGCGCTCAATGAAACCGAGGAAGACCTGAGTCTTGATCTGGAGGAAAGCGAGCCGAAGCAGGAGCAGACTGAAACAGAGCAGAAAGCTCCCTCGGAGGAGCTCTCTGAGCCGGAAACGGACTCGGAGGCCGACATTGACTCCCTGGATGAGTCGTTCCTTGATGAGCTCGATGCGGAGTTGGACAAGGTAGCCGGTGAGGAAGACGAGTTGGGTGGTAGCGAGATTGAAGAGTCTTCGCTGGACGACCTGGAACTCGACGTCTCCGACGAAGACCTGGCTCTGATGGAGGAATTCTCTGACTCTGCGGACTCGGCAAACCCCGATGATGCTGAGGAATCGTCACTGGATGAGGAATTGGGCCTCGAGGACACGCTCGGTGAAGGTGATGCAGAAGAAGCGGATCCCGAGCAAACCGTAGAGGACGCTGAAGACCTGGAGCAGCAGGGTGTTACCGGGGAGCTTGAAGAGCCGGATGCCTCTGTTGGTGAAGAAGCCCCCGAAGAGGATCTTGAGCTGCCGGTGGCATCCGATGAGGTTTCCGAAGGCTCGCCAAAAACTCCGGCCGCTGACATCGACGAAAGCGAACTGGGGGATGAAGACGACTTCGATTTCCTGGCAGGAACCGATGAAGCCGCTACCAAGCTTGATCTGGCCAGGGCCTACATCGAGATGGGTGACGCTGACGGAGCCCGAGATATTCTCGAGGAAGTCTCATTGGAAGGAAACGAAGATCAGAAAGCGGAGGCGCAAGACCTCCTTAAAAATCTGTCCTGATCCGTTATAATCGGGTCTGACAGGCAGCAAGCGCCGGCCGTCGGGAGAATTCCCGGCAAAAAAGCCGGCGCTTTGTTTTTACAGCAACACTCTTTCCGGATTCACACTTGTTTCTCGAGACCCAGCAACTCACCACGGATAACGCCATCGGAGCAGGTCGCGTTGCCCTTGCTTTCGAATACGATGGCCGGAACTTCCACGGCTGGCAGCTTCAGAAATCCGGCGTCCGCTCGGTTGAAGCGGAACTGACCAGAGCGGTTGCGCGTGTTGCAGATCATAAGGTTGACCTGGTTTGCGCAGGCCGCACCGATGCCGGCGTTCATGCCAGTTATCAGATTGCCCATTTTGACACTCCTTCGGTCCGAAACCTGCGCTCCTGGGTCATGGGAATCAATACCGCGTTGCCCGACGATATTTCCGTGCACTGGGCCGGTAATGGCATCGGCGATTTCCACGCGCGCTTTTCCGCGACTTACCGGCGCTACCGCTACATTATCTATAACCACCCGGTCCGGCCCGGAATTCAACGCGGGCAAGTAAGCTGGACCTTCCGTCCGCTTGATGCCGAACGCATGCATGCGGCTGCCCAGGCCCTTGCCGGGGAGCATGATTTTTCCTCCTTCCGGGCCGCCGGCTGCCAATCCAGAACACCTGTTCGTTTTCTGGAGCGGATTGCGGTAACCCGGAAGCGGGATTTTGTCGTAATAGACGTGCAGGCGAATGCTTTTTTGCATCACATGGTCCGGAATATCGCAGGCGCACTGATGGCAGTTGGCTCCGGAAAGCAGCGACCGGAATGGATTCATGAGATACTGGTTGCCAGAGATCGGACAGTTGCCGGTGTGACCGCGCCTCCCCATGGTCTTTATCTGGTCGATGTGGGTTATCCAGAGGAGTTCCGGGTGCCCTCAGCCGAGTGTGGTCCAGGCTTTCTGAGGCCATGGTTCAGCCGGGCGGAAAACAGTCCGCTCACACCCACACACATTCACCTCAAGCAACGGGTTCCGAGCCAATGAGTGCACGGGTCAAAATTTGCGGCCTTTCCCGTCCAGAGGATATAGACGGGGCAGTCGAGAGCGGCGCCGATGCCCTCGGGCTGGTCTTTTACGGACCGAGCCCTCGGTCAGTATCCGTTGAGCAGGCGACCGAGTTGGCGAAACGCGTCCCGGCGTTTGTGTCGGTCGTTGGATTGTTCGTGAATCCAACGCAACAGGACGTTGAGGCGGTTCTGGATAAGGTGCCCCTGGACTTGCTCCAGTTCCATGGTGATGAATCAGCCGCTTTCTGTGCCAGTTTTGGTCGACGCTGGATCAAGGCTATTCGAGTTCGCGAGGCGGGGCAAATAGAGGCCGCTTTCAGCGAGTTCCAGAATGCATCCGGCCTGTTGGTAGACGCCTGGGATCCGGACCGCTATGGCGGCACCGGGAAGTCTTTCAACTGGGATCTGATCCCCGACCATCGGCCGCTCCCGATTATATTGGCCGGCGGGTTGTCATCTGATAACGTATTTGCCGCTGTGGAGCAGGTGAAACCCTGGGCTGTGGATGTCAGTGGCGGTGTCGAGCAGGGCAAGGGCATCAAGGACATCCAGAAAATTTCTCATTTTATTAAAGAGGTTCACCGTGTCTGTAAAACTGACTGAAGAAATGCTGAGCGCACTGCCGGACGCGCGGGGTCACTTCGGGGCCTTTGGTGGGCGGTTTGTTTCCGAGACTCTGATGGATTCCCTGATGACGCTCGAGAAAGAGTACGCCCGTCTCAAGAAAGATCCGGAATTTCAGGCGCGGTTTGATATGGAATTGGCGGACTATGTTGGCCGGCCGACGCCCTTGTACTTCGCCGAGCGTCTTAGCCGCGAGACCGGCGGCGCCCAGATCTGGCTGAAGCGTGAGGACCTCTGTCATACCGGCGCTCACAAGGTGAACAACACCATCGGCCAAGCCCTGCTTGCGAGTTTCCTTGGCAAGAAGCGCATTATTGCTGAAACCGGCGCCGGCCAGCACGGTGTGGCCACTGCCACAGTCTGTGCGCGTCTGGGTCTGGAGTGCCATGTATTTATGGGTGCCGAGGATGTGCAGCGCCAGTCTCTGAATGTGTTCCGGATGAAGCTCCTCGGTGCAACAGTGCATGCCGTCGAAGGCGGTACCAAGACACTGAAAGATGCCATGAACGACGCCATGCGTGACTGGGTGGCGAATGTCGACGAAACCTTTTACATCATCGGAACCGTAGCCGGCCCGCATCCATACCCGTTGTTGGTCCGGGACTTTCAATCGGTGATCGGACGGGAAACCCGCCGTCAGGCGCTGGAAAAGACCGGCAAGTTGCCGGACGCGCTGGTGGCCTGTGTCGGCGGCGGCTCCAACGCCATCGGGATGTTCTACCCGTTCCTCGGTGATGAGTCTGTAGAGCTTTACGGTGTGGAGGCCGGGGGTCTCGGCATTGAGACCGGCAAGCACGCGGCACCGCTTTGTGCTGGCCGTCCGGGTGTGCTGCATGGCAACCGAACCTATCTGATGGAAGACGAGAATGGCCAGATTGCGGGTACGCATTCGGTGAGTGCCGGCCTGGATTACCCGGGCGTCGGACCCGAGCACAGCTGGCTCAAGGACATTGGTCGCGCCCACTATGTGTCCGTTACCGATGACGAGGCAATGGAAGGCTTCCGCAAACTGACCCGGGTAGAGGGCATTATGCCCGCTCTGGAAACCGCTCACGCGGTGGCTTACGCCATCAAACTGGCGGCAACCATGGAAAAAGACCAGACCGTCGTTATCAATGTCTCCGGGCGTGGTGACAAGGACATTAACACGGTGGCCAAACTTGAAGGCATCGAGATCTGAAGAATCAACAGGAGCAGGCATGAGCCGAATCGAAGGGGTCCTCAAGGCCCTGAAAGGACAAGGTCGCAAGGCACTTATTCCCTATATCACCGCCGGCGACCCCCATCCCGATGTCACGGTAGACCTGATGCATACCCTGGTGAAAGCCGGGGCAGACATCATTGAACTTGGCGTGCCGTTCTCTGATCCCATGGCAGACGGCCCCGTTATCCAGCTGGCCTGCGAGCGGGCCCTGGTTCACGGGACTTCGTTGCGCCAGGTTATTGCCATGGTCAAGGACTTCCGCAAGACCGACGACAGCACCCCGGTGGTGCTGATGGGGTATCTCAACCCGATGGAGGCGATGGGGTTCGAGCATTTCGCTGACGCCGCCAAGGATGCCGGTGTGGACGGCATCCTGACCGTGGACCTGCCCCCGGAAGAGGCCGATGAGGTCGCTCCGCTGTTTACCGAGCGCAATCTCGATGCCATTTTCCTGCTGGCTCCCACGACCACCGATGACCGGATTCGGGCAATCAGTGAGCACTCTTCCGGTTATGTGTACTATGTTTCTATCAAGGGTGTGACAGGGTCCGCCACCATCAACGTGGATGAGGTTGCTGCCAAAGTGAGCCACATTCACGAATTGACGGCGCTTCCGGTCGGTGTCGGTTTCGGCATCCGGGATGCGGAAACAGCTGCTGCGGTGGGTCGGGTATCCGATGGTGTAATTGTTGGCAGCGTCCTGGTCGATACAATAGCCAGAAATCAGGCAGATACCGACCAGCTCAAACGGGCATTGACGGATCTGCTCCACCCGATGCGTGAAGCACTGGACAGTCTCGCCTCCTGAATGCAAGGGAGGAGGGCAAACAGGCGTCAAAGGACAGGATGAGATCATGAGTAACTGGCTGGACAAGATCATGCCGAGCAAGATTCGCTCGGAATCCAAGCAGAGGACCGGTGTACCGGAGGGGCTGTGGAAGAAATGCCCCAAGTGCGGCGCCTTTCTCTACAAGCCGGAACTTGAGAAGAACCTGGATGTTTGCCCCAAATGCAATCATCACCTGAGGGTGACGGCCCGTCGTCGCCTGGATGTTTTCCTCGATCCGGAGGGCCGGGAAGAGATTGCCACGGAACTTGAGCCCTGGGATCGTCTGAAGTTCAAGGACAGTAAACGTTACAAGGATCGCCTGTCGCAGGCCCAGAAAGGCACTGGCGAGAAAGACGCCCTGGTGGCCATGAGAGGCACAACGCTTGGGGTGCCGTTGGTTGCCTGTTCCTTTGAGTTTGGTTTCCTGGGGGGGTCCATGGGGCAGGTGGTGGGCGAAAAATTCGTCCAGGCTGCCAATGTCGCTCTCGAGCATCGGATTCCCCTGGTCTGTTTCTCCGCCAGTGGCGGCGCCCGGATGCAGGAAGCCATCCTGTCACTGATGCAGATGTCGAAAACGGCCGCAGTGCTTGAGCGTATGAAGCTTGAAGGGATTCCCTACATTTCCGTGATGACAGACCCTGTGTTCGGTGGTGTTTCTGCCAGTTTGGCCATGCTCGGCGATCTCAACATTGCCGAGCCGAACGCGTTGATCGGCTTTGCCGGCCCGCGGGTTATTGAGCAGACCGTTCGCGAGAAACTTCCCGAGGGTTTTCAGCGCAGTGAATTCCTGCTGGAGCACGGCGCCATCGACATGATTCTCCATCGCCACCAGTTGCGCGAGCGAATTGCCCACGTGCTGGCCAAGTTTACCGGTCAGGAGCGTCCGGGCACCGAGGAGCCGATTGAGTTTGAAGTGTCGGAAAAGCCTGAAACCGATGCCCCCGTCGAGTAACCGTCCAGACCAGCCTCCGGCTTCGCCGGGGGCTGGCGCCACTGTCGACCAGTGGCTTGCCTACCTTGAAGCGATTCATCCCACTGAAATTGACCTTGGTCTCGACCGGGTACTTGTGGTGTTGCGCCGGCTTTTCCGTCGAAAACCGCAGGTACGGATTATCACGGTGGCAGGCACCAACGGCAAAGGGAGCGCTGTTGCAGCCGTGGAGGCCTTGTTGCGAGCCGCAGGGCGTCGTACTGGAGCCTATACTTCGCCCCACCTGCAGCGTTACAACGAGCGGATCCGCCTGAATGGTGAGGAGATAGCCGACGAGGCCCTCGTGAAGGCGTTCGAAGCGGTTGAGACAGCCCGTGGATCGGTCTCGCTCACCTATTTTGAGTTCGGAACCCTGGCTGCGTTTGTCGCCTTTGCCGAGGCCGGCCTGGATGACTGGGTTCTGGAAGTGGGTCTTGGTGGTCGGCTGGACGCGGTGAATGTCCTGGATGCCGATTTCGTGATACTGACATCGGTGGACATTGACCACGTTGCTTTCCTCGGTGATAACCGGGAAGTCATCGGATTCGAGAAAGCCGGCGTGCTCCGGCCAGGCATCCCCGCGGTTTACGCCGACATTGATCCGCCCCGCTCGGTGCTTCAGCAGGCCACCGCCCAGAAAGTTGATCTGGACCTGTTCGGGCGGGACTATGAGCTGGTCAGGGAGGAGCAGGCTGGTTCTGGCTTTCCGGTAGTGGTTCTGAACTATGACGATCAGGCTGTCCGTTTGCCCGCCGGGCCTTTGCCAGTAACAAGCGTGGCAGCGGCCGTTGTTGCCATTCGCAAGCTTGAACCAGAGCTCCCGGTTGCCGTCATTGAGCAGGTGCTTGCGGGCCTGACAGTTCCCGGTCGCTTTGAGCGCCTTGGAACCTCCCCGGATGTGTTTCTGGATGTGGGCCATAACCCCCACGCGGCAGCGTGGCTTTCGGTGCAGCTTGGCAGTCTGAAATCCGCGGGCAGGCGGATACACGCGGTATATGGCGCCCTGGCCGACAAGGACGTGGAAGGTGTGGTCAGGGCCATGGCCAACGTGGTCGACGTCTGGTATCTGGCCAGTCTCACGGTTCCCCGTGGACTCTCGGGGCAGGATTTGCAGGCCAGGATCGCGAGTGCCGGTATCTCCGGCGCCCCGGCTTTTGAATCTGTGCGGGAGGCCTTTGAGTCAGCGCTTGCAGCCGCTGCGCCGGCGGATCTTGTCGTTGTGTTTGGTTCCTTCTACACCGTAGCCGAAGGTCGGGAACTCCTGCTTGATAATTCATTAGCCCGGAGCTAGGCGGACCGCCTTAAACTTTGTCCATGGCGGCCGGTAGCCCTTTGAGTTCCGGCTTCCAGGCGGTTAGTATCTGCGGGTAGGTGCCTCTTGGGGCGCAGTCATAACACTTGGGAGCCTAGCGACGTGGATGGACTGAAACAGAGAATAATCGGGGCACTGGTCCTTGTTTCCCTGGCGGTTATCTTTGTTCCCATGCTCTTTGATGAGCCTCATTCCGAGCGCACCTCCACCACCATCAAGATCCCCGAGGAGCCACCTTTCCCTGAGGTGGAGGCCCCCGAATCGGACGTGGAGCCCGCGCCGTCTTACGGCCTTGAGTCCAGTGATAGCAATGTGACGGCTCCAGCGATTGAACAAGAGACCGTTGATTCCCCCGGGTATCGCATTCTTGAGGAGTCCCCCGGCGACGAGGCAACGTCTGAGGTGGCTGAATCGTCAGGTGGTGGCCAGTCCGAGACCGACACCAGCCAGGAACCGGCCAGTGCTCCGGCCGAAACTGCAGATCAAGGCTCAGAGAGTGAGGTCGCGGAAACCGCAGAATACGAACGGTCCCTGGACGGTGCCTGGGTCGTTCAACTGGGCAGCTTTGGCAATTCCGACAACGCCCGCCGACTGAGGGATCAGGTCCGGGAAAAGGGGTATGGTTCCCATCTCCAGGAAGTCGTCCGCGGAGATACCACGCTGACTCGGGTATTCAGTGGTCCCTTCACCTCGAAATCCGAAGCCGAATCCGCCAAAAGGGCCCTCGACGACGCCTTTAATCTCAACAGCCTGGTCACCTCCGGAGAAAAATAGCGCCGGGGTCTCGTTTTTATGTGGGTCTGGCGGTTTGGCGCGCCGGGGTTTCCTGATAGAATTCGCGCTTCCTTTTCTCCACCGGGTTTTTAATGGAAGCGCTGATCTGGATTGACTGGGTCATTATCGCCCTGATTACAGTTTCCACGCTCATCAGCCTGAAACGGGGCTTTGTCAGAGAAGCCCTGTCTCTGGTTACCTGGGTGGGGGCGTTTGTTCTGGCCAGAACCTTCCACCCCCAGATGCAGTCCCTGCTGGAAAGCACGGTTGAAACGCCTCTGGTTCGGCTCATCGCCGCGTTCGCCATACTCTTCTTCGGAACCCTCATTGTCGGTGCCATCATCAATAACATGATCGGCCACCTGATTCGGGCTACCGGACTGTCGGCCACCGATCGGGTGCTTGGCATGGGATTCGGGCTTCTGCGCGGTGTAGTGGTAGTAATCGTTGCTATTGCGTTCACCCGGTACACGCCGCTGGCGCAGGATACCTGGTGGCGGACGTCCATTATTATTGAGCGCCTGGCGGTGGTTGAAGACTGGTCCAGGCGGACCCTGGGCGATGAATTTGCGCGTTTTCTGGGACCTGCGCCGGAAAACGCGCCGGAACCGGAATCCGGTACTTAGCAGGAAGGCGTGGAACCCGCGTCCACGTCCCGGTAACATTCAGTTTTAACACTCGGAGATAGCTTTATCCATGTGTGGCATTGTCGGCATCGTCAGTACTTCCAACGTTAATCAGTCGCTCTATGATGCGCTGACTGTACTTCAGCACCGGGGCCAGGACGCGGCGGGCATTGTTACTTTTCAGGATGAACGCTTCTACCTCCGCAAGGATAACGGGCTTGTTCGGGATGTCTTCCACACCCGTCACATGCGCCGTCTGGTCGGTAACGTTGGTATTGGGCATGTGCGTTACCCCACGGCTGGCAGCTCCAGCTCTGCCGAAGCTCAGCCGTTCTATGTGAACAGCCCCTACGGGATTACTCTGGCCCACAACGGCAACCTGACCAACGCCGATGATCTGAGCAAGGATCTCTTTCGGACCGACCTCCGTCATATCAACACCAATTCCGATTCGGAAGTGCTGTTGAATGTGTTCGCCCATGAGCTGCAGAAGCTTGGCAAGCTGGATCCCACCAAGGACGAGATCTTCTCTGCGGTTAGCGCCGTCCACAAGCGCTGTCGCGGCGCGTATGCGGTGATTGCGATGATCACCGGCTATGGCATTGTCGGGTTCCGGGATCCCAACGGAATCCGTCCTGCCTGTTATGGCGAACGCACCGCCGAGGATGGCCGCAAGGAGTACATGATTGCCTCCGAAAGCGTTGCCCTGAGCGCGGCCGGTTATACCCTGGTGCGCGATATTGCGCCGGGTGAAGCTGTGTATATCGAAACCGACGGCACCCTGTACACCCGCCAGTGTGCGGAAGAGCCGCATCTTTTCCCGTGCATTTTCGAGCACGTGTATTTCGCCCGCCCAGACTCCATCATTGACAAGGTCTCGGTCTACAAGGCCCGTCTGCGCATGGGTGAGACTCTGGCTGAAAAGGTGTTCCGTGATTGTCCGGACCACGATATTGACGTGGTCATGCCGATCCCCGACACCAGCCGGACTTCTGCCATGCAGATGGCCCACCGTCTGGGCGTGAAGTTCCGGGAAGGCTTTATCAAGAACCGGTATATCGGTCGGACGTTTATCATGCCCGGCCAGAAAATGCGCAAAAAATCAGTCCGGCAGAAGCTGAACCCCATTGACCTGGAATTCCGTGGCAAGAACGTGATGCTGGTGGATGATTCCATCGTGCGAGGCACCACCTGCAAGGAAATCGTCCAGATGGCGCGGGATGCCGGTGCCCGCAAGGTCTACTTTGCATCCGCCGCGCCCCCTGTGCGTTATCCGAACGTTTACGGCATCGATATGCCCTCGGCCAGTGAGCTGATTGCCCATGACCGCACCGTCGAGGAAATCCGGGAGCTGATTGGCGCCGATTGGCTGCTGTACCAGGATCTCGACGATCTGATCACCTGCGTCAGCGATGTCAATGACGGCATCGAAGGCTGGGAGTGCTCTGTGTTTACCGGGGATTACGTAACCGGTGATGTGGACGAAGCCTATCTGAACCGCATAGACGGCCTGCGCAACGATGAGAAGCGCTCCGAGAGTGCCGGTGGCAGCCACGGAGATAACGGTATTATTGACTTGCACAACGACGAAGACTGAACGCCGCTTTCTGGCAGGAGATGTAGATGACCTTTCGCCGCGAAGAAACTGTCTGGATTCCTGAATCCGATCTGGATGGGATGTCCGTGGAAACCCTGGCGGTGAGGGCAGGGCAGATCCGCACGGGTCAGCTTGAACACAGTGATGCCATATTCCCCACGTCCAGCTTCGTGTATGGCAGCGCGGCTCAGGCGGCCGCCCGTTTTGGCGGCGATGAGGCCGGTAATATCTATTCGCGCTTCACCAACCCCACGGTACAGGCGTTTGAAGCCCGTATCGCGGCGATGGAAGGCGGTGAACGGGCGGTCGCGACCGCTTCCGGTATGGCCGCCATTCTGAGTACCTGCATGGCGCTGCTGCAAAGTGGCGATCATGTCATCTGTTCCCGCGGCGTGTTCGGCACCACCAACGTGCTGTTCCAGAAGTACATGGCCCGTTTCGGGGTGGAAACCACATTTGTCAGCCTGACCGATCTGGAAGAGTGGCAGGCATCGGTGCGTCCCGAAACCCGGATGCTGTTCATTGAAACGCCATCCAATCCCCTTTGTGAAGTGGCCGATATGGCGGCACTGGGCCAGTTGGCCCGTGATAACGATGCCTTGTTCGTGGTGGATAACTGTTTCTGTACCCCGGTGCTTCAGCGGCCGCTGGAGCAGGGGGCTGATATCGTAATCCACTCGGCCACCAAATACCTGGACGGCCAGGGTCGCTGTGTGGGTGGCGTAGCCGTAGGCTCAGCGAAAATGATGGAGGAGGTCTACGGCTTCCTGCGTTCCGCGGGACCTACCATGAGCCCCTTCAACGCCTGGGTGTTCCAGAAAGGCCTGGAAACCTTACCAATTCGTATGCGCGCCCACTGTGACAATGCGTTAGAGTTGGCCCTGTGGCTGGAGCAGCAGCCGGCGGTAGAGCGTGTGTTCTATGCCGGGCTCCAGAGTCATCCGCAACATGAGTTGGCAAAAAAGCAGCAGACCGGATTTGGCGGTGTGCTGTCGTTCCAGCTCAAGGGAGCCAGGGAAGAGGCGTGGCACTTTATAGATGCCACCCGGATGATCTCCATCACCGCAAACCTGGGGGATGTCAAAACCACCATCACCCATCCGGCCACCACGACTCACGGGCGATTGTCCCCGGAGGACAAGGAGAGGGCCGGAATCACGGAGAACCTGATCCGGATTTCCGTGGGGATCGAAGCTGTTGAAGACCTGAAAACCGATCTCGAAAGGGGCTTTCAGGCGCTTCGGAACGAAAGCACCGATAACGTCTGAGCATTCATGGCCGAATCTGCAAAAGCGAAGAAAGCACCACAGGAACTGACAGAGAAGCAGCTGCGCTTTCGCCGCCTGGCAGCCCAGGGCGCCCGCGAAGGCGCTGTGATTGCGTTGATAGCTCTGTGTATTTACCTCTCCATGGCACTGGTTACCTTCAGCCCGTCAGACCCCGGCTGGGCCAGCATCGGCCATGACACCAGTGTGCAGAACTATGCCGGTCGCACCGGCGCCTGGCTGGCCAGCCTGTTCATGGACTTTTTCGGTCACGTGGCCTATCTGTTCCCGGTGATGATCGCGGGTTACGCGCTCATGCTGATCCGCCGGCGCAATGATTCCCTGGATCTCCACTGGCCGCTTTTCATGATGCGGTTCGGCGGCTTTCTGTTGATTCTGCTCTCGGCAACCAGTCTGTTGTCACTCTATTCTGTGTTCGGTCTCGGGGCCTCCTCGGGCGGTGTGCTCGGAACGGCCGTGGCCGATGCCATGGTGCGGTTCTTCAACTTGCCGGCCACCACGCTCCTCCTGATTGCGATCTTCCTGTTTGCCCTGACCGTGACCACTGGTCTGTCCTGGTTCTGGCTGATGGACCAGGTAGGCGGCATGACGCTCAGAACGGGCCTTGCCATCAAGAGCCTTTTCAAAGGCAAGCCCAAGCCGGAAAAACCAGAGCCCAGGGCCGAGCCCCCGGTGGTCAAGGACCGCGTGCCTTCCGTTGCCAGCAAACGGAAGACAGAAGATTCCAACACGCCACGTTGGTGGCAGCGGATTCCCGGTTTCGGGCCGAAAAAACCGAAAGCGCCGAAGCCTGCTTCAAAGCCTGAAACTGCCCGCAAGGAGCCCGCACTGGATGGTCTCTCTGCCGAGGTTGATCCGGAACCGGCGCGGCTCGAAAGTTTCAGCTCGCGGGATGAGACGCCTGTCGCTGCCGGCAAACCCGCCAGGCCCGAGCCGTCTCCCCAGCCTGCCGGCCGCTCACTGAAGATATCGCCCTTCAAGAAAGATGAACAGCCGTCTCAGTCGAAAGACAAGGGCGGCAAACAGTCTTCATTGCTGGAAGACATTGAGAGCCCGATTCCGCCAATTTCTCTGCTGGATCCGCCCGAAGAGCATCAGGAGAAAGGCTACTCGGAAGAATCCCTGGAGCACATGTCCCGTCTCCTCGAGGAGAAACTGAGTGATTTCGGCGTCTCAGTGGAGGTTGTCGAGGTCAATCCGGGCCCGGTGATTACCCGGTTCGAGATCAAGCCGGCCCCGGGTGTGAAGGTCAGCAAGATTTCCAATCTCGCCAAAGACCTGGCCCGGTCTCTGGCGGTACTGAGCGTTCGGGTCGTCGAGGTAATCCCCGGCAAGTCCGTCGTCGGTATCGAGATTCCCAACGAAGAGCGGGAAATGGTCCGGCTCAGCGAAGTGCTCGGGGCGCGTGTATTCAAGGAGTCCAGCTCACCGCTGACGCTGGCACTGGGTAACGATATTGGCGGCAACCCGATGGTTGCCAATCTCTCCAAAATGCCGCACCTGCTCGTGGCGGGCACCACCGGTTCTGGTAAATCGGTCGGCGTGAACGCCATGCTTCTGAGCATGCTGCTAAAGGCGGGGCCGGAAGAGGTCCGCTTCATCATGGTGGACCCCAAGATGCTTGAGCTGAGCATCTACGATGGCATCCCGCACCTGCTGGCACCGGTGGTGACCGATATGAAGGAAGCGGCCAACGCCTTGCGCTGGTGTGTGGCTGAAATGGAGCGCCGGTACAAGCTCATGGCCAGCCTCGGTGTGCGTAACCTTGCGGGTTACAACCGCAAGATAAAAGACGCGGTGGCCGCCGGTGAACCGCTTCTGGACCCGTTCTGGAAGCCGGACGAGTATCTGGCCAACGACGAGCAGGAACGGCCTGAACTCGACACCCTTCCGTTCATCGTGGTGGTGATCGACGAATTCGCCGACATGATGATGATTGTCGGCAAGAAAGTTGAGGAGCTGATTGCCAGGATTGCCCAGAAGGCGCGGGCGGCGGGGATTCACCTGATTCTTGCCACCCAGCGGCCTTCGGTGGATGTGATTACCGGCCTGATCAAGGCCAACATTCCCACCCGGATGTCGTTCCAGGTCTCGTCCAAGATCGATTCGCGCACGGTGCTGGATCAGGGCGGCGCTGAGCAGCTTCTGGGCCACGGTGACATGCTTTACCTGCCTCCGGGTTCCGGGTTGCCGGTCCGGGTCCATGGTGCGTTTGTGGATGACGATGAGGTCCATCGTGTGGTCAGCGCCTGGAAGGCCCGGGGCGAGCCGGTGTATGTGGACGATGTTCTCAATGGCGCCGAGGGTGAGAGCCTGCCGGGTGTGCCAAACCTCTCGGAAGGTGGCGGCGATAGTGAAGGCGACGCCCTGTTTGATGAGGCCGTTGCATTCGTCACAGAGGGCCGCCGGGTTTCGATTTCCTCGGTACAGCGAAAATTCAAGATCGGGTACAACCGGGCGGCTAACCTGGTTGACGCCATGGAAGCGTCCGGGGTGGTCAGCGCCGCAGGCCACAACGGCGCCCGCGAAGTTCTGGCGCCCCCGCCCCCCAGAGATTAGGAGTAACCAATAATGAAACAGTCTTTTCTGAATTGCCTGGTGATACTGGCGATGACTGTGTCTCTTTTAAGCCCTGTGGCTGCCAGCGCAGAGGGCTTGGGCGCAGACGAGCTGGCCTCGTTGCTGAAAAGCTACGACTCCTATCAGGCGGATTTTATCCAGATCGTCGTCAATGAAAATGGCAACAAGGTTCAGGAAACCCGGGGCACGCTGAAAGCCAAGCGCCCGGGACTGTTCTACTGGGAAACCAGCGCGCCCCTGTCGCAGTTTATTGTGAGTGATGGCGAAACCGTGGAAGTCTACGATCCGGATCTGGAGCAGGTCACGATCCACAATCTCGATGATCGAGTGCAATCCACCCCGGCACTCCTGCTCAGCGGTGAGGTGGATAATCTGGAGGAAACCTACAAGGTTTCCGGGCGCCAGATCGGGGACAACACCCGGGAATTCACCCTCGAGCCACGAAGCCCGGATTCTTTGTTTACGTCCCTGAGACTGACCTTCTTCAAAGGTGAGCTCCAGGAAATGCGCATGCAGGACTCCCTGGCCCAGCTGAGCGTTCTGAGTTTTGACAGGATCAGACTGAATGAGCCGGTTGAGGCCGGTGCATTCACCCTCGAGTACCCGGAGGGTGTGGATATTATCCGGGATGGGGCCTGATGCAGGACAGCCTGTTCGCGGAGTCCGCGGGTTTCCGGCCTCTGGCCGCGAGAATGCGGCCCGCAACCCTGGATGATTATGTTGGCCAGGCCCACCTGGTTGGCCCCGGCAAACCACTGCGACGGGCGGTTGAACAGGGTCAGCTTCACTCCATGATCCTCTGGGGCCCTCCCGGAGTTGGCAAAACCACCTTTGCCCAGCTGCTGGCGAATGTCAGTGATCTGAGCTTTGAGACGGTGTCTGCCGTACTGAGCGGTGTGAAAGAGATTCGGGCGGTAGTAGAACGGGCCCGCAATCGGAAACAGTCTCAGGGCCGGGACACATTGCTGTTCGTGGATGAGGTGCATCGCTTCAACAAAAGCCAGCAGGACGCCTTTCTCCCCCATATCGAGGACGGTACGTTCATCTTTGTGGGCGCGACCACCGAAAACCCTTCCTTTGAGCTGAACAGCGCGTTGCTGTCCCGAACCCGGGTCTACGTGCTCAAGAATCTCGAAGAAGAGGACGTGCTTCAGCTGTTACGCCGTGCGCTGTCAGCCGACGAAGGCTTTGGTGGCCGACTGCGGGTTGATGAGGATGTGTTGACTCTGATGGCAGCGGCATCGGGGGGAGACGCCCGCCGCGCGCTGAATATCCTGGAAGTGGCGGCCGATCTGGCCGAGCCGGATGAGTCCGGAGTCGACTGTGTTTCGGCCGATCAGCTCGAGCAAGTCATGCAGACCAGCCTGCGCCGCTTCGACAAAGGCGGAGATGTGTTCTACGACCAGATCTCCGCACTGCATAAATCCGTTCGCGGTTCCGATCCGGACGGTTCGCTTTACTGGCTGTGCCGGATGCTCGATGGCGGCTGTGATCCGCTCTACGTTGCCCGCCGTCTGGTGCGGATAGCCAGTGAGGACATTGGTAATGCCGATCCGCGAGCCCTTCAGCTAAGCATGGAGGCCTGGGACGCCCAGGAACGCCTGGGGTCTCCGGAAGGTGAGCTGGCGCTGGCCCAGGCGGTGACCTACCTGGCCCTGGCGCCCAAGAGCAACGCTGTCTATAACGCCTTCAATCGGTGCATGGCCGACATCCGTCAGGATCCGGACTATGAAGTGCCGGTACACCTGCGTAATGCGCCCACCAAGCTGATGAAAAGCATGGGCCACGGAGATACTTACCGCTACGCTCATGATGAACCCGAAGCCTTCGCAGCCGGGGAGTCTTACCTGCCGGAGGCCATTCATCGGCGCCGCTACTACGAGCCCGTAAACCGCGGCCTTGAGATCAAACTGGCTGAAAAGCGCCAGCGTCTGGATTCCCGCAACGCCGAAAGCCCCCGCAAACGCTACACCTGAGCCTTTTGCGGCGGTAGCCACGAGCGCCAGTGCAGGTATAATGGCCAGTCATTCAAAACATCGCTAACCGGAAGATTCAGGATAATCATGCTCGATCCCAAACGTGTCCGCACCCAGACAGAAGAGATCGCCCGTCGGCTGACCATCAAGAATTTCAAATTCGATACCGCCGCCTTCGAGCAGCTTGAGGAACGCCGTCGTGCCCTTCAGGTAAGTACGGAAAACCTGCAGAGCGAGCAGAACAAGCGGTCCAAGTCGATCGGCAAGGCCAAGGCTGCCGGTGAGGACATCCAGCCACTGTTGGACGAGGTCGAAGACCTGAAGAAGCAGAAGTCTGAAGCTGAAGACGAGCTCCGCACGCTTCAGGAAGAGATCAATGCCTTTCTGGCCGGTATCCCGAATCTCCCGGATGAAGATGTGCCGGCAGGGGAAAGTGAAGACGATAACGTCGAGATTCGTACCTGGGGCACACCCAGGAGCTTCGATTTCGAGCCCAGGGATCACGTTGCCCTGGGGGAGGGGCTGAAAGGCCTGGACTTCGAGACTGCTACCCGTCTGGCGCACTCTCGATTTGCCGTTATGCGCGGACCTGTGGCTCGGCTGCATCGGGCACTGGCCCAGTTCATGCTGGATCTGCATACCCGCGAGCATGGCTACCTGGAGACCTACGTACCCTATCTGGTCAATGCAGATAGCCTTTATGGCACCGGTCAGTTGCCCAAGTTCGAGGAAGACCTCTTCAAAACCGAAGGTGAGCATCCACTGTACCTGATTCCCACTGCGGAAGTGCCTGCCACCAACCTGGTATCGGATTCTATCCTTGATGCCGCAGAGCTGCCCCTGCAGATGGTCTGCCATACGCCTTGCTTCCGCAGTGAAGCGGGTTCTTACGGCCGGGATACCCGTGGCATGATCCGTCAGCACCAGTTCGACAAGGTGGAGCTGGTGCAGGTGGTTCGTCCGGAGGATTCAGACGCCGCGCTGGATGCCCTGACCGGCCATGCCGAAAAGGTGCTTCAGTTGCTGGAGCTGCCTTACCGCGTGGTTGCGCTCTGTGGGGGCGACATGGGCTTTTCGGCTGCCAAGACCTACGATCTGGAAGTCTGGTTGCCGGGGCAGGACAAGTTCCGTGAAATCTCTTCCTGCTCCAATACCCGTGATTTCCAGGCACGCCGCATGCATGCTCGCTGGCGTAACCCGGAAACCGGAAAGCCCGAACCCGTCCATACCCTGAACGGATCGGGGCTTGCCGTTGGTCGTGCACTGATTGCGGTCATGGAGAATTACCAGCAGGCAGACGGCAGCATTGTGGTTCCGGAGGTTCTCAAGCCGTATATGGGAGGCGTCGACAGAATCCAATGAGTGATCAGCCAGATAACGCACCAGGGAAGGGCGTTGGTGCAACTCCTGCACCGGTAAGGTACAGGGTGAACCCGGTTACCTCGAACCCGAACACATCCGCAGGCGAGGTGGCCCTCGTTGGGGCCGGGCCGGGAGATCCCGAGCTGCTGACACTCAAGGCCTGGAGGCTGATTACATCCGCTGAGGTTGTCCTCTACGATCGTCTGGTTTCGCCGGAAATACTGGCCATGATCCCGGACACCGCAGAGATGATTCATGTTGGCAAGCAGCGGGCCAACCACACCTTGCCTCAGGATCAGATCAATCAGCGACTGGTGGATCTGGCCAGGCAGGGCAAGAAGGTTGTCCGCCTCAAGGGCGGCGATCCGTTTATCTTCGGGCGCGGTGGCGAGGAGATTGAGACACTGGCGGATGCCGGCGTCCGGTTTCAGGTTGTGCCGGGAATTACCGCTGCCTCCGGCTGTGCCGCCTACGCCGGTATTCCTCTGACGCACCGGGATCACGCACAATCGGTCCGGTTCGTGACCGGCCATCTCAAGAATGACACTTGCGATCTACCCTGGAAGGACTTTGTCCAGAACAACCAGACCCTGGTGTTCTACATGGGGCTGGTCGGCCTGCCGATCATCTGCCGTCAGCTGGTCGCCCATGGTATGTCCCAGGATATGCCCGTGGCTTTGGTCTCGAAGGGCACAACAAGAGATCAGCGTGTGGTGACAGGGAATCTCTGCAACATCGTCGAAAGGGTAGAGGCGGAAGCCGTCCAGCCGCCAACACTGGTGATTATCGGCCACGTGGTGGCGCTCAGAGAAAGGTTGGACTGGGTAGGTGGGGTTATGACAACGGGGAGCTGAGGCTCCCCGTTTTATATCACGCCTTGATCAGCCGATCTTGCGCTTGGGCAGTACATCCTTCAGCTTGTCGCGCATATCCCGGATGGCCTTTTCAGTGGTTGGCCAGTCGATACAGGCGTCCGTCACCGATACCCCGTACTTGAGATCTGCCAGATTCTCGGGAATGGACTGGTTACCCCAGTTAATGTTGCTCTCCACCATCAGGCTCTGGATCGACGTGTTGCCTTCCAGGATCTGGTGAGTCACATCCTGCATGACCAGCGGCTGAATGGCCGGATCCTTGCTGGAGTTGGCATGGCTGCAGTCAATCATCAGCGACTTGCGTAGGCCTGCCTTGTCCATTGCCTGCTCACACAGGGCGACGCTCACAGAATCATAGTTGGGTTTGCCACCGCCGCCACGCAGAACAACGTGGCCGTAGTTATTACCCTTGGTGCGAATAATCGCCACCTGACCCTGCTGGTCGATGCCCAGGAAGCTGTGGGGATGGGAAACCGACTTCATGGCGTTAACTGCGACGTCGAGGCTGCCGTCGGTACCATTCTTGAAACCGATCGCCATGGACAGGCCGCTGCTCATCTCCCGGTGAGTCTGGGACTCAGTGGTACGGGCGCCGATGGCTGACCAGGCGATCGTGTCCTGCAGATACTGCGGGGAAATCGGGTCCAGCGCTTCGGTGGCTGCGGGCAGGCCCAGCTCGTTGATGTCCAGCAGCAGTCGACGACCGATGTGAAGGCCCTGCTCAATATCGAAGGTGTCGTTCAGGTGCGGATCGTTGATCAGGCCTTTCCAGCCGACGGTCGTGCGAGGCTTTTCAAAATAGACGCGCATGACGATCAGCAGGGTATCGCTGACTTCATCGGCAAGCTTTTTCAGGCGCGCGGCGTAATCCCTGGCGGCTTCGACATCGTGAATGGAGCAGGGGCCAACCACGACAAACAGCCGGTGGTCTTTACCATCCATGATGTCATAGATGGCCTGACGGCCCCTTGAGACGGTATCTGCGGCCTTGTCGGAGAGCGGCATCTCCTTTTTCAGCGCTTCAGGAGTGATCAGTGCTTCCTGGCTCGCCACATTCAGATTCTCTAGTTTGTTGCCCGACATGTTGTTCTGCTTCCCCGATTCTGATCGTTGCAGCCCTGATGGACCATTGAATATGCCAACAAGGTTGCAGATTAACGCGAATAGCGCCGGCACACGGTTGCGGTAAACCCCGGCGAGTTGGTTATACTGCGTCATTTACAGGGCCTTTTCAACGCTTCTTAGGTATGGGGAACGGATGTCGCAAAACAGGCAGAGATCAAAGGATGTGCCTTCCGTTGCAGCGGTTTCAGGCAAGATTGATGATGTCCTGGCCGGCATACGTGTCCCTGACCTCCCATACCCGGCGGGCAAGCTTGAACCGGACGCGGTCAGCGACTGGCGCCCGTTGCTGATATCCTGCTGGTCCGAACAGCGTGATGAACGCGTTACCCACGTTATCCGTTCTGTGAACCTGGAATGGTCTGTTCGTCAGGTCAATGCGGCCTATATCGCCGATCGGATCATGGACGTCTTTCTCAAAACCAGCGGCCTGCACCCGAACCTCGCCCGGCGCATTGCAAGGCTGCGCTTCTATCTTGCCTGGCGAATGAATCTCGAAGGCAAGAAGGCCTTCAGCAAAACACTGCTGTCGTGGCTGGACAGTCTCCAGGAGTGGCGGGGCTGGAGTGATTCCGGAGGCCGCTCTTCCAAGGTGCTTCTGGACCAGCTTGATTCCCTGGTTATCGCTGTGTCGGCCAGTTTCGAGTCCGGCGGGACAGACCCTGTGGAACAGTTCTGCCATCAGTGGCAGGAGGACTCCGCAAAGAGGGATGCCCAGGCAGGAAAGCTTCGGCAGCGCCTGCTGGATACCGAGCAGGGAGCCGCCAAACAGCGCAAGGCCGACCAGGCCGCCCGGGCCCTGATTGGTCGTGCACTTCAGGGGCGCAAGCTCCCGATTGCCATTGTCCGGTTCATCCTGGATTACTGGCAGGGCCTGCTGAAGCAGTCAGTGTGGGACTCCGGGATTGAAGGCGAAACCTTCCGGCACGGTGGCAAACTTCTGGAATGGTTGGTGTGGATTGGTGACCCGTCGCTGTCCGACAAGGACAGGAACCGCCTCTATCATGTCGGCGAGCAGATCGGTGACCGAATTCTGGATGTCTGGAAGCGGGTGTACAACGAAACCTTGCCATCTGAGGCCCTGGCAGGCATCGAAGCCGTAATGGTTTCACGATTGCGGGGTGAGGCCCCCGATCTTGTCGACGCTTTGTCCGCCGCGGGCAGTTTCCAATGGGACAGCAGCTGGTTGAGCTTCGAAGTGCCCCCAAAAGAGGCGTTCGAGCCCTTCGAGGGACAGTGGTTTGTCGAGGGCGAGGGGGCCGGTGAGCAGCGCCGTTTTTTCTACGCGTTCCTGCCCGAATCAGCAGAAATCCTCTGGACCAACGGTGCCGGGGTGAAACTGGGCTTGCAGACCTGGAGCGAGTTCCAGACCGCCCTGGATAACAAGCAGATCCGTCCCCTGCCAAAGCTGACACCTTTTGGGGCAGTACTGGCGGAAACCGTCGAACTACTGGCCCGGGTGTGTGAGAAACAACGCCGGCAGCGGGAACAGGCTGCGGAGGCTGCCAGGCTTCGTGCTGAGGAACTGAGGCGCGAGAAGGACGCGGCTGAGGAACGACGCCGGGCCGAGGAAGCCGAGCGGGAAGCAGAGCTTGAGCGACAGCGACAGGCGGCTGAAGAGCAGCGTATTGCCGATGAAAACGCCGAACAGGAGCGCCTCAGGAAGGAACGAACGTTGCTGGCGGAAAAACAGGTGGATGGCATCAAGCTCGGGGGCTGGATTGTTGTCGAACCGGATGAGTCATCGGAAGAACCGGTTCGCCTGAAACTGGCCGTGCGTATCAATGCGTCCAGAAAACTGGTGTTTGTGGACCGTTTGGGCCTGAACCGGCGTGAGTTTCTCGAGGAGGCGCTGGTAGAGGGGATTGTCGAAGGGCGGATCCGGGTCCTCGGGACCGCCGCTGAATTTGACGACACCCTCAGCAGGGTGGTTGGCCGAATCCGTGTAGGCCGCAACTGATATTGCCGAAGCAGGAAAAACAACAATGGCAGATAACGATTACAGCTTTGGAACCCGGAATGATCCGCCCGCTGATCAGGACAACCGGGCCGATTACCGGCTAACGGCCCGGGCGCGGGCGATGCTGGAACTTGAATCCGGCCTGCCGGAAGAGGCAGGGTCCGAGGCGAGGGAACTGGTCTGCGGCATTCGCGACATCTCAGCGGGCGGTCTTTGCCTGTCCTCAGGCGAGCCCCTCTCACTGGATGCCCTGTTGCCGGCGAGGGTGTTCCTTGGCAATCACGAAGAGCCGTTCGGATTAATGGTTGAGGTGGTCTGGTGTCGACCGAATGAGTCCGGCTTTCTGGTGGGGGTACGGATTATCGAGTCCGATGAGACCGCCTACGTTGAGTGGATGGAAGCGGTGGCCTCAGCGATGGCTCAGGACTGAAAAGCCTGGCCCCGCGAAATTAAAAGAGCCGGCGTCAAGCCGGCTCTTTCGTTTCCGGGTGAGGGAAAACTTACTCTTCCAGTTCGCCCATCCCGGTGATGTTGAAGCCGCCGTCCACGTACATGATCTCGCCGGTAATGCCACTGGACAGGTTGGAACCCAGGAACGCGGCGGCATTGCCTACTTCGTCGATGGTGACGTTCCGGCGCAGCGGTGCACGCCTGGCGTTTTCGGCCAGCATCTTGCGGAAGCTCTTGATGCCGGAGGCGGCCAGGGTTTTGATCGGACCGGCGGAAATGCCATTCACGCGGATGCCGTCACGGCCCAGGCTGGCAGCCATGTAGCGAACGTTTGCTTCCAGGGAGGCCTTGGCCAGGCCCATCACGTTGTAGTTCTGCAGAACCTTCTCGGCGCCCAGGTAGCTCAGGGTAATCAGTGAGCTGCCTTCGTGCATCATGCCGCGGGCACCTTTCGCCAGGGCGACAAAGCTGTAGGAGCTGATATCGTGAGCAATGCGGAAGCCATCCCGGGTGGTAACGTCGACATAGTTGCCATCCAGCTCGTGACCCGGGGCATAGCCCACCGCGTGGACGATGATGTCGATGTTGTCCCAGTGCTTGCCCAGTTCCTTGAAAACATTTTCGATTTCTTCATCGCTGGCGACATCGCAAGGGAAGGTCAGCTTGCTGCCCCACTGTTCGGCAAATTTCTCAACCCGTGGCTGCAGTTTTTCATTCTGGTAGGTAAACGCCAGTTCGGCGCCTTCCCGGGCAAAGGCTTCGGCGATACCGTAAGCAATGGACAGTTTGCTGGCTACGCCAACGATCAGTGCTTTTTTGCCACTGAGGATTCCCATGGGTCGTTCTCCCTGTGTTCCTGATTTTGGAGCATTATCCCTGAGTGCTCTGGACGGGGTAACGCTCAAATAGTCGTAGTTGTGTTCTGGTAAAAGAACGCGGCATTCAGCAGTTCGCGGGTGTAATCCGCTTGGGGTGTATGGAATATCCGGGCCGCGTCACCGTACTCCACGATCTGGCCATGTTGCAGTACCAGTAATTTATGACTGAGGGCACGTACAACAGCCAGATCGTGGCTGATAAAGATATAGCTTAGACCATAACGGGTCTGGATATCTCTCAACAGTTCAATGACCTGCTTCTGTACCGTTCGGTCCAGGGCCGAGGTGGGCTCGTCCAGTATGATCAGATCCGGCTGCAGCACCAGCGCCCGGGCGATGGCGATGCGCTGGCGCTGGCCACCGGAGAATTCATGGGGGTACCGATGCCGCGCCTCAGGATCCAGACCAACATCGGTCAGCGCACGTATCACTTTCTGGTCGTGTTCGGCGGCGTTATCCGCGTCGTGGATCTCGAGACCCTCCCGGACGATCTCGGCAATGGACATTCTCGGGCTCAGGCTGCCAAAGGGATCCTGGAAGACGATCTGGACCCGTCGCCGCCAGGGTCGGAATTCTTTCTGGTTCAGGAACGCCAGTTCCTCGCCCGCCAGGCGGATGCTCCCGGTGCTGGCGGTCAGTTTCAGCAGGGCGTGACCAATGGTGGTCTTGCCGCTGCCGCTTTCGCCGACAATGCCCAGAGTTTCTCCGCGGTTGAGCTCGAAACCGGCGCTCTGCACGGCGTGGAAGGACTCTTTCACTTTGCCCAGCAGGCTTTTCCGGATGGTGAAGCGGACATCCAGTTTTTCAACGGTCAACAAGCGCTCCGCCTTTTTCCCGAGGGCCAGGGGCGCCTCCGGCGGTTCGGCGTCCAGCAATTTCCGGGTATAGGTGTGTTGCGGGCTCGCGAACAGGGTGTCGGTATCGGCCTCTTCCACCAGTTTGCCCTGTTCCATGACCGCCACACGATCCGCGTAGCGGCGAACAATGGTCAGATCATGGGTAATCAGCAGGATGGCCATCCCCAGCTGTTCCTGAAGATTCCGGAGCAATTCCAGAACCTGTTTCTGAACGGTGACATCCAGTGCTGTCGTGGGTTCGTCAGCGATCAGTAGATCAGGTTCGTTGGCCAGAGCCATGGCGATCATCACCCGCTGCTTCTGCCCACCTGACAGTTGATGTGGGTAAGCGCCCAGCTTGCTTTCCGGGTTCTGAATGCCCACCAGCTCGAGCAACTCCAGGCACCGCTTTTTAGCTTGCGGCCCCCGCATCCCCTTGTGCAGTTCCAGAGTTTCGCCAATCTGCTTTTCCACCGTGTGCAGCGGGTTCAGGGACGTCATCGGCTCCTGAAAGATCATCCCGATTTCCCGGCCCCGGATCTGGCGCAGTCGCTTCTCAGTGGCGGCCAGCAGGTTCTCATCCCGGTAGCGGATCTGCCCGCTCGGGTAACTGGCGTGACGGGGATCCAGAAGGCGCAGGATTGAAAGTGCGGAAATGGATTTTCCGGAGCCGCTTTCACCCACCAGCGCCAGGGTTTCGCCTTCCCGAATGACCAGTGACAGGGACTCAACCGCTGCCGGGCCCTGATCGAAACAGATCGAGAGGTCTGAGATCTGAAGCAGTGGGTTCATATCAGCTCTTCCTCGGATCAAAGGCATCGCGCACGGCTTCGCCGACAAACACCAGCAGGGTAAGCATGAGCGACAGGGAGACGAAGGCAGAAATGCCCAGCCACGGCGCATGCAGATTGGCCTTGCCCTGGGCAATCAACTCACCCAGCGAAGGGGACCCGGAGGGCAGACCGAAGCCGAGGAAATCCAGAGACGTCAGCCCCGTGATTGCGCCCGTGAGAATGAATGGCAGGAAGGTGAGGGTGGCCACCATGGCGTTGGGCAGGATATGCCGAAACATGATCTTGCGGTTGTCCAGTCCCAGTGCTCTGGCGGCTTTCACATACTCGAAGTTACGGGCTCGCAGGAATTCCGCCCGGACAACATCCACCAGCCCCATCCAGCTGAACAGCAGCATGATGCCCAGCAGCCACCAGAAATTGGGCTGGACAATACTGGAGAGAATGATTAGCAGGTAGAGCACCGGCAGACCCGACCAGATTTCGATAAAGCGCTGGCCCAGCAGGTCGATCTTGCCGCCGTAAAAGCCCTGAATGGCGCCAACAATGACGCCAACAATGCAGCTGGCGATTGTCAGGGTAAGACCAAACAGCACGGAAATACGGAAACCATAAATCACCCTGGCGGCAACATCCCGGCCCTGATCGTCGGTACCCAGCCAGTTCTCGGCACTGGGTGGCGCCGGCGAAGGCACCTCGAGATCGTAATTGATGGTGTTGTAACTGAAGCGGATCGGTGGCCAGACCATCCAGCCGTTGGCACTTATCTCGTCGGCGATGAACGGGTCCCGATAATCCGCCTCGGTGGGAAGGAACCCGCCGAAGGTTTCTTCCGGCACCGACTGAACGACCGGGAAATACAGATCCCCCTTGTAGGAAACAACCAGAGGGGAGTCATTGGCGATCAGCTCTGCCACCAGCGACAGCCCGAAAAGCGCCAGGAAAACCCACAAGGACCAGAAGCCCCGCCGGTTTTTCCGGAAATTACGGAGTCGCCTCTGCTGGATCGGAGTCAGGGACCGGAAGCTCACGCACCCTCCCGGCTTTCAAAATCGATCCGCGGATCGACCAGCACATAGGTGATGTCGCTGATCAGCTTCAGGATGAGCCCCATCAGGGTGAAGATATACAGCGTGCCGAATATCACCGGATAGTCCCGGTTCAGGGCGGCTTCAAAGCCGAGCAACCCGAGCCCGTCCAGGGAGAAGATCACTTCAATCAGTAGCGAGCCGGTAAAGAAAAGGGCCACCAGGACACCGGGGAGACTGGCAATCACAATCAGCATGGCATTTCGAAACACGTGACCGTACAGCACTTCTTTCTGATCAAGTCCTTTGGCCCGGGCGGTCACCACGTATTGTTTACCGATCTCGTCCAGAAACGAGTTCTTTGTGAGCAGGGTCAGGGTGGCAAAACCACCAATCACATTCGCGGTGACCGGCAGAGCCAGATGCCAGAAGTAGTCACCGATCTGCTGATACCAGGTCATTTCATCGAAATTGGACGAGGTCAGTCCGCGCAGCGGGAACCAGTCGAAGTAACTGCCGCCGGCAAACAGGACAATCAGCAATATGGCGAACAGGAAGCCGGGTATGGCATAGCCCACCACAATGGCGGAGCTGGTCCAGACATCAAACCTGGAGCCATCAGTAACGGCCTTTCGGATACCCAGGGGGATGGAAATAAAGTAGATGATCAGTGTCGACCAGAGGCCCAGGGAAATGGATACGGGCATTTTGTCGAGAATAAGGTCGATAACGCTTTTTTCCCGGAAGAAGGAGTCGCCGAAGTTGAAGGTGGCGTAATCGCCGAGCATCTTGAAGAAGCGCTCATGGGGTGGCTTGTCAAAGCCATACATCACTTCGATTTCTCTCAGGAGTTCATCGGGAATGCCGCGGGACCCGCGGGTGTCGCCCGACGAATCCGCTACCTCGCCGCCGGTGCCGCCGCCTGAAGCCCGGGCCAGGGCGCTGCCGCCGTGGCCTTCCATCTCCGCAATAAGCTGCTCAACCGGGCCGCCCGGAGCGGCCTGCACTATGACAAAGTTGAGCAGCATGATCCCGATCAGCGTGGGAATGATCAGCGCCAGCCGCCTGAGTATGTAGATGCCCATTTAGCGGGGTGTTCCTCAGGGCTTCGCCCACCAGTTGTCAAGATCGAAGCCGTTCTTGGGCGTCTCGGCCGGACGTTGCAGATGGTTCCAGTAGGCGACCCGGTCGCTTCTCAGATGCCAGTGGGGAATCATATAGTGGTGGTGAAGCAGGACCCGGTCCAGGGCTCGTACCCGGTGCACCAGCTCTTCCCGGTTTGGGGCCTGAATCACCTTGCTCACCAATTCGTCGATCACCGGGTCGCTGACACCCATGTAATTCCGTGAGCCTTTCGCGTCCACGGTGGACGAATGCCAGTATTCCCGCTGTTCGTTGCCCGGTGAATCCGATTGGCCGAACACCTGGGTGATCATGTCAAAGTCGAATTCCCGCAGGCGCTGAATGTACTGGTTGCTGTCCACCAGGCGAACAGTGACATCGATGCCAAGGCGTCCAAGGTTGTTCTTGAAGGGCAGAACAACCCGCTCGAAACTCTTCTGGAACAGCAGAATCTCGAACGCCAGTGGATCACCGGTTTCGCTGTGCACCATCTTGCCATCCCGGATTTCATACCCGGCTTGGGCCAGCAGCTCCATGGCGGTTCTCAGGTTCTGGCGCAGTCCCTGCTGACCCTGGGTGGTGGGCGGCTGATACTCTTCGGTGAAGACATCCTCGGGAAGCTGATCCCGATAAGGCTCCAGTATCTCAAGCTCTGGGCCTTCCGGCAGGCCCGAGGAAGCCAGGTCGCTATTCTCAAAATAGCTGTCGGTGCGGGTGTACTGGTCGAAGAACAGATTCTTGTTGGCCCACTGGAAGTCGAAACCGTAGGCCAGGGCTTCACGCACAAGAGGATCGGAAAACACCTTGCGCCGGGTATTGAAGGCAAAACCCTGCATGCCTGATGGCCGGTGGTGCTCTATCGCTTCTTTGATAATGGTGCCGTTTTCGAACCGTTGGCCGGTGTAGGCGGTCGCCCAGTTCTTGGCAGAGGATTCCAGCCGGAAATCAAAACTGCCGGCCTTGAAGGCCTCCAGAGCTACCGTGTCATCGGTGTAGTAATCGTAGGTAATCTGATCAAAGTTGAACCGGCCGTTACGAACTCCGAGGTCTTTCGCCCAGTAGTCTTCCACCCGTTCATAGTTGATGGAGCGGCCTGCTTCGAATTCACCAATCCTGTAGGGTCCGCTGCCAAGGGGCGGATTCAGGCCATTCTTGCCAAACTCACGATCGGCCCAGTAATGCGCCGGCAGTACGGGCATCTGGCCCAGGATCAGCGGCAGCTCACGGTTGCTGGTGTCGCTGAAATCAAAACGGATGCGGCGCGGCCCCTCAACGGTAACGGAACTGACGTCGGCGTAGTAGTTGCGAAAGAAGGGGTGGCCCTTGGTGGTGAGAGTGTCGAAAGAAAATTTCACGTCTTCGGCGGTAATGGCTTCGCCATCGTGGAACCGCGCCTGCTCCCGGATGTTGAACACCACGTAGCTGCGGTCTTCCGGGGTTTCCAGAGATTCGGCAATCAGGCCGTAGGCCGAGAAGGGTTCATCGTCGGAGGATTCCAGCAAAGTGTCGTAGAGGTAGGTGCTGATTCCTGCCGCAGCCACGCCCCGGATATCAAACGGATTGAAGGAATCGAAGCCGTTGGCAACTACGGCCATTTTCAGCGTACCGCCTTTCGGGGCGTCCGGATTAACGTAATCGAAGTGGCTGAAACCTGCCGGGTATTTGGTTTCGCCGTGCATGGCAATGCCATGTGTTGGCATTGCCTCTTCGGCGACGGAAAACGGAGAAATGAGCGGTGTGGCAATAATTGCCAGAACTGAAAAAAACGACGTAAGGGATGAGGCTTTCCGTGTTCTTGTCATAAGTCT
This sequence comes from uncultured Marinobacter sp., assembly GCA_964520755.1. Classification (GTDB taxonomy): domain Bacteria; phylum Pseudomonadota; class Gammaproteobacteria; order Pseudomonadales; family Oleiphilaceae; genus Marinobacter. The sequence goes on from CAZFQI010000002.1 coordinate 35,738, forward strand.
CGCACGTCAGGGACTGTTTCGGATATCAACGTAGAGTACCAGACTTTGCCCGGGTTGCAGATAACGGGCGGTATTCAGGTCGTTCCAGCTTGCGATGTCCCGCACATTCACGGAAAACCGGCTGGCAATCCGGGCCAGGGAGTCGCCTTTACGCACACGGTAGCCAACCTTTCGGACCATCGCTTCTCCGCGACCGCTGTTGGCGGCCACTACGGTGGGTTGACTGGTTTTGGACCAGATAACCAGTTCCTTGCCGGGGATGAGGGGATCGCCGGGCGCCATGCCATTCCAGGCAGCAACTTCACGAACCGAAACCCGGTGTTCCCGGGCGATGTCCCAGAAGGTATCACCCTTGCGAACCGTGTAGCGCACCTTGTTGCCGTTGCGTTTCCGGTCCTGCTTGCGCTCCAGCCGCTGGGAGGCGCTGAGGGCGTAGGCATCGCTGCCCTTGGAGGCGGAGGGGATCATCAGGCGCTGGCCAATTCGGATCAGGTCACTGTTCAGGTTGTTGACCTGCTGGAGTACGGACGGCGTTGTCGAGAATTTCCGGGAAATCGAATTCAGGCTGTCGCCGGATTGAACCTCATAGTTCCGCCAGGAAACTCTCTGATCGGCGGGAATCTTTGCCAGTGCCGTGCGGAAGGTTTCAGCGTTCTGAACCGGGACCAACAACCGGTGAGGGCCGTCCGGTGAGGTTGCCCAGCGGTTGTAGGAGGGGTTGAGCAGGTAAATCTCATCAACATCCACGCCGGCCAGTTCGGCCGCCTGGGCGAGATCCAGCTGGGAGCCGGTTTCAACAACCTCGAAGTAAGGCTCGTCCTTCAGCGATGGCAATTCGATGTCGTAGGCCTCGGGATCATCAAATATCTTCGCCAGCGCGATCAGCTTGGGGACGTAGTGGCGGGTTTCCCGTGGTAGATGAAGGGACCAGAAGTCCGTCGGCTTGTTGCTGTTCCGGTTGCGGCGCATGGCGCTTGAGACCGTTCCGCCACCGCTGTTATAGGCGGCCAGGGCGAGGGTATGGTCGCCGTCAAAACGGTTGGCAAGGCGATCCAGATAGGTCAGGGCGGCGTCGGTGGCGGCAATAACATCCCGACGCTCGTCGTGCCACCAGCTCTGGGTGAGGCCGAAATACTTTCCGGTGGACGGAATGAATTGCCAGAGCCCCGCGGCCCGGCCATGGGAATAGGCGAAAGGATCAAACGCGCTTTCCACAATGGGCAGCAGCGCATATTCGGCGGGCAGGCCGCGCTTTTCGGTCTCGTTAACAATGTAATGCAGGTAACGGCTGCCCCGTTCAACCACCCGGTCGATGTAGTTCGGGTGGCGGGCATACCAGTTTAGCTGGTCCCGCACGCGCTCGTTGTCGATGTCATGGTCCAGCACAAATCCCGACCGGAGTCTGGTCCAGAGATCCTGCTCAACCACCTCTTCTTCTGCGTCTTTCTGGACCGGATTGTCGAGCTTCTCCCGGGCGTCCCTGGCGGCCACCTTCAGTTCCGGTGCAATGGCCTCATCCAGCGGTTCGTTACGGGCAGCATCGCCGTTTTCACCGGTCTCAACAGCCTTCTTCAGCCCCTCATCACCTGCGGCAACAGTGACTTCCTGTGTGTTCAGCGGGTTTTCATCACCCTGACTGATCAGGCTACTGCAGCCACTTGCGAGGGCTCCGGTAAAAAACAACAACGACAATCGTCCTACCGACATAAAGACATCCGGTTACAGGTTGAAGCCGGATTCAGAGTCTGAAAAACCGGCATATTGAACAATTTACGGTCACAAAGTTGAAACGATTTTATGGGACCGCTTTTCAAAGGGTCAAGAAACCTCTCGTTACGGCTCTGAGAGGATTTGTTAAGTGCGTATCGCCGGGCGTCAGAAGTTGTCCTTGCCGTGGCGAACTGCCGCAAAAATGGCGTCATCGGAATCTGCCGGCAACCCATGAGTGGCGCAGTAGGTGCGGGCAGAGTCCACCACGGCCGGGTCATCCCAGCGCAGGAACGGATTCAGCCGCTTCTCATCTTCGAGCACCGAGGGAACGGTTGGTTTCCCGCCATCGCGGGCGTCCTGACACCGCTGCTCGAATTCCCGTAGCCCGTCATCTTCCGGCAACCAGCTACGGGCGAATCGGAGGTTCGCGAGCGTGTATTCATGGGCACAGTAAACGGAGGTTTTCCCGGGCAGGGCCCGCAGCGTCTGGAGGGATTGGCGCATCTGCTCGGGCGAGCCCTCGAAGAGGCGGCCGCAACCACAGACAAAGAGAGTATCGCCACAGAACAGGACCGGCCGGCCTTCAACCTCGACATCGGTGAAATAGGCAATATGGTCGAGGGTATGGCCTGGCACGCCCAGAACCTGGAAAGTTATGTCTTCCCAGATCACCTCATCGCCGGGGTGAACCAGATTGGTGCTGCCTTTGAAAGGCGACTCGGCGGGGCCGGTCACACGGCAATCCGGAAAACGAGAGACCAGCTCTTTTACACCACCGACGTGATCCGGGTGGTGATGGGTCACCAGGATGGTATCCAGGGTCAGTCCGTTCTCGGCCAGGTGGTCCAGGACCGGTTGGGCCTGCCCAGGGTCCACAATCAGCGCTTTATCGCTGGCGGGGTCGGAAAGACACCAGATATAGTTGTCACTGAACGCGGGTATGGCGGAAATGGTCAGCATAGGGGCCCCACATGTGCGTATCAAATGTGACTGATATGATAGAGCATTAAATACAAGGCCCCAACCTCAGGTTCGGGCTTCGGGGAGTGGCGCATTGGTGAGTGAATCCGACGCAGTTGATTTTTCTGCCAGGCATGAAAGCTTTGAACGCTGGTTCCAGACCCCTCTGGGCCGGTCTTTGCTGGCGGACCAGAGGCGGTTTGTGGACGCGGAACTTCAGCATCTGACCGGTGCCAGACAGTTGCAGGTGGGGATTAGCCATCGGCTTCCACTGGCGACGGGCACGGATTTCTCCCAGAAGATCATGACAACACCCCGGTGGAATCCCCATATACCCGACGGTGTTGCCATCTGCGATGCCGATGAGCTGGCCTTTCCCGGGGACTCCATGGATCTGGTTGTACTGCACCATACCGCAGACTTTTCACCTTATCCCCATCAGGTGATCCGGGAGGCTGCGCGGGTACTCAGGGGAGAGGGCACCATGGCGTTGATTGGCTTCAATCCGCTCAGCCTCTGGGGTGCGCGAAAGCTGATTTCCAGAAGCAACGAGGGCCCCTGGGGCGGACGCTTCCTGCTGCGAGGGCGCATGGAAGACTGGCTGCACCTGTTGGGTTTCAATGTTGAAGCTTCCGTTACCCGGTTTTTCAGAACGCCATTGCAACGAAGCGGTCGCAAAGCCGTCAGTCGGGTTGATGCCCGCCTTTCGGGAAACCGGTTCCTGCCAGTGGGTGCCTATTACTGTATCCTTGCCAAAAAACGCGTCCATGCCCGGCTTCCGAGGCGGCCCGTCTGGCGCCAGAGCAAGGTCATGAGCCTGCCGGGCACCGGAACAGTGGGCGCTTCCCGTGGCTGCAGCCGTAACGGTTCGCCCGTGAACAGGTTGAAGTAACTCATCAATAACCGAACCAGGAGACCGAATGGCCGGTAAGGTAACCCTTTATACTGATGGCGCCTGCAAGGGCAATCCCGGCCCCGGCGGCTGGGGCGTGGTCTTGCGCTATGGCGATAATCGCAAAACCCTGCACGGCGGCGAAGCACAGACCACCAACAACCGGATGGAACTCATGGCGGCCATCCGGGGCCTTGAGGCCTTGAAACGCCCCTGCGAGGTGGAACTGTTCACCGATTCCCAGTATGTCCGCAAAGGCATCACCGAATGGATGGCTGGCTGGAAGCGCAATGGCTGGAAGACATCGGCGAAGAAGCCGGTGAAGAACGAGGATCTCTGGCGTGAGCTGGATTCGGAAGTGGCCCGGCACAAGATCAACTGGCATTGGGTAAAGGGGCACTCGGGTGTTCCTGACAACGAGTTGGCGGATGAACTCGCCAATCGTGGGGTTGAAGAGCTCGCAAACGCATAAACTTTTTACGGACACACGCAGATAATCGGGTACAGGTAATGAGACAGATCGTACTGGATACAGAAACCACGGGCATCGACCCGGCCGAGGGGCATCGGATCATCGAGATCGGCTGTGTGGAACTGATGGAGCGCCAGCTTACCGGGCGGAACTATCACGTTTACATCAATCCAGACCGGGAAGTTGAGGCCGAAGCCATCACCGTTCACGGCATCACCAACGAGTTCCTGGCCGACAAGCCGCCGTTTGCCGAGATCGCTGACGAGTTCTTCGAGTTCATCAAGGGGGCTGAACTGGTTATCCATAATGCCGCGTTCGACGTTGGCTTTATGGATTCTGAATTCGCCCGCCTGAAACCGGTGCGAAAGACCGCCGACCACTGCGGCATTGTCGACTCCCTCGCCATCGCAAGAGCCCGACATCCGGGCCAGAAGAACAACCTGGATGCCCTGTGCAAACGCTACGGGGTGGATAACAGCAACCGGGACCTGCACGGCGCATTGCTGGATGCGGAGATCCTGGCCGACGTCTATCTGTTGCTGACCGGCGGGCAGACAGCCCTGTCGCTGGACGCTAATGCCGAGAATGGTGGAGGCAACGGTGGAATCCGGCGGCTTCCGGAGGACCGGGAATCGCTTTCAGTCGTTCGCGCTTCCGCGGCCGAAAGCGAAGCCCACGAGGAGTTCATGTCCATGCTCGAAAAACAGGCCGGCGAAACCGTGTGGGCCAAACTCCAGAGCGCGGAATGAGAACTGGGTCGGCCTGTACCAAATGTTACATTCCGCCTTTCTTGAGGTACTTGAGTTTTATGTTATAAGTAATGATAAGTTCGCCAGTTTTTTGCGAACTGGCTTTGGTCGGAAAAGGGGTTAACCGGCCCAGAACAAAAAGGCCTGGTCCGCTATTGCCGGTCCAGTGACCACCAAAGAGGATGCGGTAGTCTCCGCAACATTAACGGGAAGCGTTTATGGTTCAGTCGTCTCTCGCGACGAAATCGCAGTCGTTTGATCTGGTCAAAAGTGAAATAGAGCAGACCATCAAGCAGGCAGAATCCAGCCTTGAACGCTTTCAGGAAAACCGCGAAAGGGGTGAGGATCTCCAGAACTGTGTTGATTTCATCAATCAGTTGCGGGGCATTTTTATCCTGGTGGAACTTCGGGGCGGAATCCTGCTCTGCCAGGAAGCGGTCACCATGGCCAACGATGTGCCGGTTGGCGCCAACGACGACAAAAACATTCTCCTCACCACCCTCAACAGCGCCCTGTTTATCCTCCGCCGCTACGTGGAGTATTACCACCAGCAACGGGAAGATCATCCCGAGCTTCTTCTGCCTGTCATCAATGAGCTTCGGGAGGCCCGGCGGGAGAAACCCTATCCCGAATCCTGTTTTTTCGACGTTGATGTAAAGGAGCGCCCGGATTTCTGTGCCGGCTTGTCCCTTCAGGCGTTTGAGGGCAATGAGGCGGATTACGAGATTATGGCCCGCCGCATGCGCCTGACTTTCCAGGTGGCGCTTCTCGGCATTCTGCGTGACCGAAACGACGTGGTGAACAAAAAGCTGATCGGACGCTCCGCCCGTGGTTTGGCCCGACTGTGTCAGGGAGCGGCCATGGGGCAGATGTGGTGCCTGGTCGGCATAGTGGCCGACACCATGCTTGACCGGGCGATGGTCTTTAACAAGGCCCGCAAGCGTATGTTCATGCGGATCGAAAAGTACGCCCGTGAAGTGGTGTACGTGGGTCAAGTCGCCACCGGCAAAGACGCGCCGGATTCTCTGATCCGTGACCTGGTGTATCTGCTGTACCGCAGCGGTTCCGGGAACCCTGAAGTGACCGAAGTGCTGTCTGCATACCACCTCGCGCCGGCTGATTTTCCGGATTCGATGCTCGAGGCCCATTCCCGCAGGTTGTACGGCCCCGGTAGCGATGTCCTCAAGTCACTGGCGGAAGCGCTGCAGGATGAACTGAACCAGTTGAAAGACAAACTGGACATTATTGAGCGTGGTATCGAGCCGGATCTGGCCGAACTGTCTTCCATCGCCGATGCCCTTGAGCGCCTTGCGAACACGCTCGTGATGCTGGATCTGAACAAGCTGGCGGGTATTGCCCGGGAAGAGGCAGGCAAACTGCGAGGCTGGGAAGGAGAATCCCGACTGCCGGGCGATGATGAACTTTACCGTCTGGCGGACTCCGTGCTCGGTATTGAAGATGCGGTGATGCAGATCGTGACCCGTGGTATTACCTCGGAAACCGATGCTCTGGCCGGCGGGGAACGGAAGCGTGAAGAGTCGGTGTATCTCCGGGAGGCGCTCTATGTGGTCGCCGATGAAGCCCGTGGAGCGCTGACTCTGGCAAAGCGTGCGATTACCGCCTTCATTGAATCCGACTACGACAAGCTCCACCTCGCCAACCTTCCAGCAACGCTCCACAGTATCTGGGGTGGCCTGCACATGGTTAACGATCCCGCCGCCGCAGGCGTCCTGGAGCGTGTGGCTGCTTCTATTCAGGAGCGTCTGCTGGATGCCAAGGAACCTCCGGCAGCCCAGGTGCTTGAAGCCCTTGCGGATGCGTTGACCTCGCTGGAATACTACATTGAGAGTATCGGCAAGAGTGAAGATCGCAATGTCGACCTGCTGAAACTCGCTGAATCGTCGCTGGACGATGTAGGTTTGTAATTCATGTCCCATGTGCTCGCTACCATAGTACTGGCCGCTGCAGGTGCCGTACTGGTGATAGCGGGCCTGCTGTTTTTCAGGCATCCCGGTTGGTTGCTGACCTGGCTAAAGGGGATGGCGGTGTTTGGCGTCATTCTGGTCGGTCTCTACGTGCTTGTGATCGCAGTGAATCTCACCAGCTATCATTCCCTGGTCGGCATGCAGACCGTTGCCACGATCTCCACACAGCGACAGGCCGATCAGATCTGGCAGGTGACGCTCAACAACGACGACGGTGTCTCGACTGTGCGAACACTGCAGGGGGACCAGTGGCAGATTGACGTCAGGATTATTCGCTTCTCGGGCCCCCTTCGCTGGCTTGATATTGCATCAGGGTACCGCCTGGAGCAGCTGAGCGGTCGTTATACTTCCCTGGAACAGGAGCGTTCCTCGCCAAGAACATCCATTACGCTTTCCGAAGCAATCTGGCCTGATCTCTGGCAGTGGGACCGGGAGATCAACCTTCCGTTTGTGGAGGCTGTGGATGGAAATGCCACCTTCATGCCCATGCGGGATGGCGCAGTGTTTGATGTAAAGCTCTCTTCCTCGGGCCTGGTCTCCGTGCCGATGAATGAGCAGGCCAGGGCGGCCGTCCAGTTCTGGAATCAGTAGACCCTTCGGGCACAAAAAAACCTGCGTCGAAACGCAGGTTTTTCATGATGCTCAGCGGGGCCGATCAGCCCATCTTGAACAGCTCACCCAGCTTGGTTGCCAGCATCATGTCGCCTTCAGCGCGCAGCTGACCAGCCATGAATGCCTGCATGCCGTCGGTCTCGCCGGAAACGATGCCCTGCAGGGTTTCGGAATTCATGATCAGGGTAACGGAGGGATCGTCATGGGCGCCCTCGTGCATCTTGCAGGTGCCATCATTGATGACCAGGTGGTAGGTTTTGTCGTCTTCGATGTCGAACTGGAACACCAGGTCCAGGCCTTGCGCTGCGTCTGCGTTGAAATTCTGTTCGAGTTTTTCAAATACCTGAGCTACAGACATTGTTTTACCCTTTTGATGGTTGTCTTGTCATAACACGACGGCTTGATGTCCCTGGCTGCACGAGCCTGTTCGGGTGCCCGGGTAGAGCCGACCTCGCAATCCGACTTTATGGTGAGTGGTCGGTCCTGTCAAGATCGATCGAACGCTTGTTTTAATTTTTTTGCTCTCCTTATCACCATAAATTCGGTAAGTTACACTCTTGTCCTTGCACACTGAGTTGGAGAAGCACTTTGGAGTTCCTGACAGAATACGGTTTGTTTTTAGCCAAGATCGTTACTTTCGTAGTGGCGGCCCTGGTGGTGATCTCTGTCGTCATGTCTGCCGCCCAGAAGGAACGGGGCGATCATGAGGGCGAGGGAGAGCTCAAGATCCGGAAACTGAACGAAAAATACGAGAAACTGCGCGAAGCCATTCAGGCACGGCTGATGTCTGGCCCGCAACGCAAGGCATTCCATAAGGCCCGGAAAAAACTGGAGAAGGCCGAGAAAAAAGCGGCCAAGGCCGCGAAGGATACCGGCGAGCAGGATGACAGCCGCAGTCGCGTTTACGTCCTCGATTTTGACGGCGATATCAAGGCCAGCGATACAGACCCGCTTCGGCGCGCCATTACTGCGGTACTGAGTGTTGCTGATCCGGAAAAAGACGAAGTTGTCATCCGTCTGGAAAGCGGCGGGGGGCTGGTCCACTCCTATGGCCTTGCAGCCGCCCAGCTGGACCGGATTCGCAGCAAGGGTGTGCCCCTCACCGCCTGTGTCGACAAGGTCGCGGCCAGTGGTGGTTATATGATGGCCTGTGTTGCGGACAAGATTGTTGCTTCGCCATTCGCCATTCTTGGCTCCATCGGGGTAGTTGCCCAGCTCCCGAATTTCCACCGCCTTCTCAAGAAAAACGATGTGGACTTTGAAGTGCTGACCGCCGGCGAGCACAAGCGCACCATGACCATCTTCGGTGAGAACACCGACAAGGGCCGTCAGAAATTCCTGGAAGACCTTGAAGACACCCACGGTCTCTTTAAAGAGTATGTGAGCGAACGACGCCCGGATCTGGATATCACCGCAGTTGCCAATGGCGATATCTGGTTTGGCAAGCGGGCGCTGGAGGTAAAACTGATTGATGAGATCAAAACCTCCGACGAATATCTCATTGAAGCCTGCGACCGCGCAGACGTAGTCTCAGTGGCATATCAGCGCAAACGGACCCTTCCGGAAAAGCTCGGATTGGCAACCAGTGCGGCGCTTGAACACACGGTCTGGAAAGTGCTGGGAGCCTTCCGCAACCAGAAGTTCCAGTAGACCACTGAAAATGGGGAGCAATGATGACAACCAATACCGAATTCAAAGCCTGGCGTGTTGAAGAGCAGAACGGTGAGTATGTTGGCGCCGAGAAAACCCTGAGCACCGGCGACCTGCCCGATGGCGAGGTCCTGATCCGGGTCAGTCACTCCTCGCTGAACTACAAGGATGCGTTGTCAGCTTCCGGCAATAAGGGTGTCACCCGTTCTTTCCCTCATACACCGGGTATCGACGCCGCCGGTGAGGTTGTCGACTCTGCAACGGGCACGCCGTCGAACGGCAGCCCCGTAATCGTGACCGGCTACGACCTGGGCATGAACACCGACGGTGGCTTTGGCGAATACATCCGCGTTCCTGCCGCCTGGTGCGTTCCCATGCCTGATGGGTGGAACGCCCGCACCGCCATGATCTATGGTACCGCAGGCCTAACCGCCGGGCTTTGTGTCCAGAAACTCCTGACCATGGGCGCCAAACCGGAACAGGGCAAAGTCGCCGTTTCCGGCGCCTCGGGTGCCGTCGGCACCGTTGCGGTGGAGCTGCTTTCCAAGCTTGGGTTCGACGTCGTCGCCATCAGCGGCAAGGCCGACCACGCGGACGATCTCAAGGCTCTGGGCGCCAAGGAAGTAGTGGGCCGTGAAACCCTGGCGGAAGAAAAGAAACCTATGGTCAAACCTGCGTTTGCCAACGCCGTGGATACCGTGGGCGGCGGCCCGCTGGCCGAACTGCTCAAGCAGATTCAGCCTGGTGGCTCCGTCTCCTGTTGTGGTCTCGTTGCCGGTCCGGGCCTTCAGACCACCGTCCTGCCGTTTATCCTGCGAGGCGTAAATCTGCTGGGTGTGGATTCGGTAGAGATTCCGCTGGCGGAGAAAGAAGCGGTATGGAAGAAATTTGCAGGAGAGTGGGCGTGTCCGAAGACTGAGGCGTCTGCCCGGGATGTTGGCCGTGCTGAACTGGATGGGGCGCTGAAAGCGTTCTTGAAGGGCGAATCAGCCGGCAAGATTGTTCTGGATCACTCCAAATAATTCTTCCGGTTGGTGTTGCGTGTCGGATTACGGCTTTGCCTAATCCGACCTACGGTTCTGACAAGAAGAGAGGGCGAGCCCTCTCTTCTTACTCCCAAGCTATATCAAGACGCCCGGCGCCGGAAGAGCGGAATGTCGGTGTCGGTCGCGGCCTGGTAGCCCTGACTGAAGAAGTTCAGGCACTTCTGCGCCTTGGTGATGTCCTTGTCGGCCCTCAGCACGTAGGCATCAAATCCGCAGCGCTTCATGAACTGCAACTGATCCAGCAGCACGTCGCCGATGGCGCGCAGTTCGTTCACATAGCCAAAGCGCTCCCGCAGCAACCGGCCAATGCTATAACCCCGGCCATCACTGAACTTCGGAAAATTTACCGCAATCACCGCCAGTTCATTCACGCGACCATCCAGAATCTCCGGCTCATCGTGGCTGTCGAACCATACGCCGATATCCTGCCGCCCGGTGAAATGCTCATAGCCGGCCAGCCACAGGTCCGCCGGAATCAACGCCGGCTGGTCCGCCGGAATGTCCAGCGATTCGCCTTCGGCCGGGCGGGGCACGACCACCCAGTTATCCTCACGGATACTGCCATCTTGGGAAATTACGTTAGGCATAAACCCGCTCCTTGAAAGGATCAATTCCTACACGGCGATAGGTGTCCAGGAAGGTTTCCTCTTCCGTGCGCTTATCCACGTAAACGTCAATAATCTTGGAAATCACCTGGGGCATCTCATCCCGGGCAAACGACGGGCCCAGAATCTTGCCGATCGAGGCATCGTGATGGGATGACCCGCCAAGGCTGATCTGATAGAACTCCTGACCTTTCTTGTCGACGCCAAGAACACCGATATTGCCGACATGGTGGTGACCGCAGGCGTTCATGCAGCCGGAGATGTTCAGATCAATGTTGCCAAGGTCGTACAGGTAGTCCAGGTCATCGAACTGCCGCTGGATGGCCTCCGCTACCGGAATGGACTTGGCATTGGCCAGGGCGCAGTAGTCTCCGCCGGGGCAGCAGATAACGTCCGTCAGGGTGTTCAGATTGGCGGTTCCGAAGCCCATTGGGGTAACGGCCTGCCACAGTTCCAGCAATCGGTCCTGGCGCACGTCTGCCAGCACCACATTCTGCTGGTGAGTTACCCGGATTTCGCCGAAGCTGAACTCGTCTGCCAGATCGGCAATCTGTTCCAGTTGCTTGTCACTCACGTCTCCAGGAGGCGTGCCGGTCTTCTTCATCGTCAGACTGACGATGGCATAGCCCGGCTTCTTGTGAGTGTCCACGTTGTGGGTAAGCCACTGGTCGAATTCCCGGTGCTCGAACCGCTGGCTGGCCAAAAGATCTGTGGCATTGTCCAGTTTTGCGTAATCCGGCTCGGTAAAGTAAGCCTGGATGCGTTGAACCGCCTCCGGGGTAAGCCGGGTGGGGGACTCTTTAATGTGCTGCCACTCGGCTTCCACTTTTTCGGCAAAGCCCTCAGGGGTCAGGGCCTTGACCAGAATCTTGATACGGGCCTTGAACTTGTTGTCGCGCCGGCCATAGCGGTTATAAACGCGGAGCACCGCTTCCAGATAGGTCAGCAGGTCCATCTCCGGAAGGAATTCGCGAATGACCGGCCCGACCATGGGTGTACGGCCGAGGCCACCGCCCACGTGGACCCGGAAGCCAAGCTCGCCGGCTTCATTGCGTACCATTTGCAGGCCGATGTCGTGCACCTGGATGGCGGCGCGGTCGGTGTGCTCGGACGCATTCACCGCAACCTTGAACTTCCTGGGCAGGAAGGCAAATTCCGGGTGAAACGTGGACCACTGCCGAATGATTTCACAGTAAGGGCGAGGATCAGCAATCTCATCCGACTGAACGCCGGAGAACTGGTCCGTGGTGGTGTTTCGGATGCAGTTGCCGCTGGTCTGGTTGGCATGCATTTCCACTTCCGCCAACTCCGCGAGGATGTCGGGAACGTCTTCCAGTGCCGGCCAGTTGAGCTGCACGTTCTGGCGCGTGGTGAAATGCGCGTAGCCCTTGTCGTAGTCACGGGTGATCCGGGCGAGCCGGCGCAGCTGGTCCGAGCGCATCATGCCGTAGGGAACACAGATCCTGAGCATGGGGGCAAGGCGCTGAACATACAGGCCGTTCTGCAGGCGAAGGGGAAGAAATTCGTCTTCAGCCAGCTCTCCGGCCAGGGCCCTTTCGGTCTGGTCACGGAACTGGGCAACCCTCTCGGCAGCCATTTGCCGATCGTGTTCATCGTATACGTACATAGTGGGAAGATCCTGCTTGAAAGCGACATATTCAGGCCGGCGGCCTTATATCTGACGGGAAGGATAACAGCGGGTTTTTATTCTTAAAATGATTATTTCAAAATATGTTTATCGATTCAGGCGATAAGCAAGCGGAACAATGGACTGGACGAATATCAATTAAGTGCTTAACTTAAAGGACAAGAAAAATACGAGATCAAACTCGGAAAGAGGAACAGACATGAAGAAGACCGTACGCTCTGACAGCCAGGCTGATGCCGTTGCCGCCGTTCTTTTGGTGGTTCTTGCTGTCGCATTCGCTGTGGTCTGGGTTGCTGGCCAGTAATTCTACTGACTGGCCAGCACCAGGTTTACGATCACAATCAGCCCCACCACAAAGCCGGCTGTGAACAGAATGCCGGCGATAATGTAGGGCCATGGGCTGTGGCTTGAAAAGTCCTCCTCCCGGCGCTTGTCGGACTGAACCCCGAAAGCGCCAGCGAGGATGCTCTGCATGATTTTCAGAACGCCCGGTCCTCGTGGCTTCTGTTGATTCTTTTTTTCCGCCTCTGAAGACTCAGTCATACATCTGCCCCTGAACGTTGTCTGGTCCGAATCTTATTCTGCTGGATCGTAGGCCAGGCTTGGCGCCAGCCAACGTTCCGCTTCGGCCTTGGAAATGCCTTTGCGTTCAGCATAGTCTTCAACCTGATCTGCGCCAATTTTCCCGACCGCAAAGTACTTGGATTCGGGGTGCGCGAAGTACCAGCCGGACACGGCCGCGGTCGGATACATGGCGAAATGCTCGGTCAACTCGATGCCGGCTTTGTCCGTTGCCTCCAGGAGGCTGAACAGGGTCGCCTTTTCGGTGTGGTCCGGGCAGGCGGGGTAGCCGGGTGCCGGGCGAATACCGCGATATCGTTCCTTGATCAGGTCTTCGTTCGCGAGCTTTTCATCGGTGGCGTAGCCCCAGAACTCCTGGCGGACGCGTTCGTGCATGCGTTCTGCAAACGCCTCAGCCAGACGGTCTGCCAACGCCTTGACCATAATCGCGTTGTAGTCGTCGTTAGCGTCCTTGAATTCCACCGAGAACTCCTCGGCACCGATACCCGTGGTAACGGCAAAGCCGCCCACGTAATCAACCACACCGGAGCCTTCGGGCGCGACAAAATCAGACAGCGCCATCATCGGTTTGCCAGGTGCCTTCTCATCCTGCTGACGGAGGTGGTGCAGGGTGGTCAGTTCTTCGGTCAGCGCCTCGTCGGTATACACCACGATATCGTCGCCACGTCGGCTGGCAGGCCAGAAGCCGATCACGCCGCGGGCCGAGACCCGTTTCTCATCAATCATCCGGTGCAGAATGTTCTGGGCATCGTCAAACAGGTGCCGTGCCGCTTCGCCCCGCTTGGGGTCATCGAAGATCGCCGGATACTTGCCCGAAATGTCCCAGGACAGGAAGAAGGGTGTCCAGTCGATGTAATCCACCAGTTCATTGAGATCATATTCCTCGAACACCCGGATTCCGGTGAAGGCCGGCTTCGGAGGCTGATAGCCTTCGAAGGAGATATCCGGGGCGCGATTGCGGGCTTCCTTCAGGGAGACCAGCTTGGTTCGGTCGCCCCGGTTCTTGCGGCGCTCGCGAATCTCGTCGTATTCCGTGCGGGCAGCTCCCACCAGATCCGGTTTCGCGGTTTTGCTGAGCAGTTGGGATGCCACGTTCACGCAACGGGACGCGTCCGACACGTACAGGGCAATGTCGTTTTTGTACTGAGGCTCGATCTTGACCGCCGTGTGGGCCTTCGAGGTTGTCGCACCGCCGATCATCAGCGGAATGCTGAAATCCAGACGCTGCATTTCCCTGGCCACGTGGACCATCTCATCCAGCGACGGCGTGATCAGCCCGCTGAGGCCGATAATGTCGACATCGTGCTCCCTGGCGGCGGCCAGGATTTTGTCGCAGGGCACCATAACGCCGAGATCGATCACCTCGTAGTTGTTGCACTGCAGTACCACGCCCACGATGTTCTTGCCGATATCGTGCACATCGCCTTTCACCGTGGCCATGAGGATCTTGCCCTTGGCCTTCTGGTCTTCGGTTTTCTCGGCCTCGATGTAGGGGATCAGGTGCGCCACGGCCTGCTTCATTACTCGCGCGCTCTTCACCACCTGGGGCAGAAACATCTTGCCGTCGCCGAACAGGTCACCAACCACGTTCATGCCATCCATCAACGGGCCTTCAATGACCTCGATGGGGTGGGTCGCCCTCTGCCGGCAGGCTTCGGTGTCATCCACAATGTAGCTGGTGATGCCCTTGACCAGTGCATGTTCCAGTCGCTTTTCCACCGGCCACTCACGCCAGGCGAGGTCTTCCTCCTGGGTTTTGCCGCCTTTGCCTCTATAACGCTCGGCAATCTCAAGCAGGCGATCGGTGCCGTCGTCGCGGCGATTCAGGACAACGTCTTCGACCAGCTCCTTCAGTTCCGGATCGATCTCGTCGTAAATAACCAGCTGGCCGGGGTTCACGATGCCCATGTTCATACCGGCCTTGATGGCGTGGTACAGGAACACCGAGTGAATGGCCTCCCGGACCACGTCATTGCCCCGGAACGAGAAGGACACGTTGCTCACGCCGCCGGAAATCGAGGCATGGGGCAGGTTTTCACGAATCCAGCGGGTGGCGTTGATGAAGTCCACCGCGTAGTTGTTGTGCTCTTCAATGCCGGTGGCAATGGCGAAGATGTTCGGGTCGAAGATGATATCGCCCGGGTTGAAGCCAATTCCGGTCAGAACATCGTAGGAGCGTTTGCAGATTTCGGTCTTGCGCTCATAGGTATCCGCCTGACCCTTCTCATCGAATGCCATCACCACCACGGCGGCGCCGTAGCGCATGCAGTCTCTGGCCCGTTTGATGAATTCCTCTTCGCCTTCCTTGAGACTGATGGAATTCACCACCGCCTTGCCCTGAATGCAGCGCAGGCCAGCCTCGATGACATCCCACTTGGAGGAGTCAATCATGATCGGCACCCGGGAGATATCCGGTTCAGAGGCCACCAGATTCAGGAAAGTGACCATCACCTCCTTCGACTCCAGCATGCCCTCATCCATGTTGATGTCGATAATCTGGGCACCGTTTTCAACCTGGTCCCGGGCAACACTGAGGGCTTCCTCGTACTGCTCTTCCTTGATCAGACGCAGGAATCGCTTGGAGCCGGTAACGTTGGTGCGCTCGCCGACGTTGATGAAAAGGGTATTCTCATCGCCGGTGAAGGGCTCAAGGCCGGACAGGCGCAGCGCCTTCGGGCGCTCGGGAATCTTCCGGGGCGGATACTTGGCTACCGCCTGGGCAATTGCTTCGATGTGGTCCGGGCGGGAGCCACAGCAGCCGCCGATGATGTTAAGGAATCCGTCCCGGGCAAAGCCCTCGATAATCTCGGCCATTTCCTCAGGCGTCTGGTCGTATTCACCAAACTCGTTGGGCAGCCCGGCGTTCGGGTGGGCGCTGACATAGGTTTCCGCCTTGGCGGACAGCTCTTCCACATAGGGACGGAGGGCGTCCGCACCCAGTGCACAGTTGAGACCCACGGAGATGGGTTTGGCGTGCGCCACGGAATTCCAGAAGGCTTCGGTGGTCTGGCCGGAAAGAGTACGGCCGGAAGCATCGGTAATGGTGCCGGAAATCATGATCGGCAGGGCGATGCCACTGTCTTCAAAATACTGTTGGGTGGCGTAGATGGCCGCCTTGGCGTTGAGCGTATCGAAAATGGTTTCGATCAGGATCAGGTCGCAACCGCCTTCAACCAGGCCTCCAACGGCCTCGTAGTAGTTATCGACCAGGGTCTGGAAGTCGACATTCCGGTAACCGGGGTTGTTCACGTCCGGGGAAATGGAGGCCGTACGCGAGGTGGGGCCAACGGCACCGGCCACAAAACGGGGTTTTTCCGGGTTCTTCGCGGTGTATTCATCCGCGATCTGCCGGGCCAGTTGGGCCGCGGCCACGTTCAGTTCCCTGGCAATCTCCTCCAGCCCGTAATCCGCCTGGGAAAGCTGGGTGGAGTTAAAGGTATTGGTCTCGATAATATCCGCGCCGGCGTCGAGGTAGTCCGCATGGATATTGCGGAGCAGGGCGGGCTGGGTCAGGTTCAGCAGGTCGTTGTTGCCCTGGACCTCCCGCTCATAGTCGGCAAACCGATCACCCCGGAACGCTTGCTCGTCCAGCTTCAGATTCTGGATCATGGTGCCCATGCCGCCATCAAGGATCACAATGCGTTCTTGCAGGGCCTTCTGGAGCTGGTCGAGACGGGTGGTGCGATCGGTCATAGGATTACTTCCGGATGTCGTTATTAACGCTGCATTAAAGTCAATGGCGCGGGATCATAGCAAAAATGCCTGAGCCCGTCTTAGTACGAATGACGATTATCAATTGCCTTATGCAAATGCCTGCCAATACGGGAAATTCATTACCCTGGTAAAGCCCGACTATTTTACTTGGTCTTTCATGTTCCCGCGAACTGCCCTAAAATGAACTGAAACTTTCAAACGGGTTGAAAACATGGCTCAGGTTACTGTGACAGATCCCGCACGGGATTATCTTGCACAACTTATCGAAAAACAGGACGTTGAAGGGATGGGGGTACGTATCTTCGTTACCCAGCCCGGCACCAAAAATGCCGAGACCTGTCTGGCCTACTGCCCGCCCAACGAAGTGGTTCCGACGGACGAGCAGGTAGATCTGGACAAGTTCATCCTGTATCTCGATCACAACTCGGTGCCCTTCCTTGAGGAAGCGTACGTGGATTACTCGAAAGACCAGATGGGTGGTCAGCTGACGATCAAGGCGCCCAACGCGAAAGTGCCGAAGATTGATGACGATGCGCCCCTGCCGGATCGGGTGAATTACATTCTGGCGTCGGAGATCAATCCGAACCTGGCGGCCCACGGCGGCGATGTTTCCCTGGTGGAGATTGTTGATGAATCCGTGGCTGTGCTGCGTTTCGGCGGTGGTTGCCAGGGCTGCTCTGCGGTCAGCCTGACGCTCAAGCAGGGCGTTGAATCTACCCTGAAAGAGCGCGTACCGGAAATTACTGCCGTACGTGACGTAACCGACCACTCCTACACTGAAAACGCCTACTACCAGTAAGGCGAGCTGCCCCCGATTAACGCGTCCTTCGGGGCGCGCTATCTGTTCCAGTCTGCCGCACTACCGGCATCACCATGGCTGCACGGCCAATGTTGTGACATTTCAATTACTTCATCATTCGTCGCATACACAGACACATCAGGCAGGTACTATCCTGTTTGCCTGATGACGGCACTATTACCGGCTTAACCGGATTACATTCTCATACCGGGGTCAAACTTGTTCGACGTTGCGCTTCTGTCCGTGCCTCTCATGGCGGCCGTGGTTGGCTGGCTGACCAACTGGCTTGCCATCCAGATGTCCTTCTATCCGGTCCAGTTCATCGGCCTGGGCCTGGTGGGCTGGCAGGGGGTAATCCCCCGCAAGGCAGAGAAGATGGCCCACATCTGCATCGACAGGACCCTCCAGCAGTTCGGCGATCTGAACGCCGTCTACCAGAAGCTTGAACCCCAGCGCATCGTTGAACAGGTTATCTCCCAGGTAACCCCACGGATGGATGAGTACATCGATGAAGTCATGTACGAGATTCAGCCCGTTCTCTGGGACAACCTGCCGTTGTTTGTCAGAAACCGGATTTACCAGTGGGCGAGGGAACAGTTACCGTCGAGGATAGAGGAGCTGGTTGAGGATTTCGGCGACGATCTGGATGAACTGGTGGACCTCAAGGCCCTGCTTAGCCGGGAACTGCAGAAGCACCCGGATATGATGAACCGGATCTTCCAGCAAGCCGGTGCGGTAGAACTGCAGTCCGTGATTAACCGTGGCGCAATTATTGGCGGCATCCTGGGAGCGCTCCTGGTGCCATTATGGATCCGCTATCCAGAGCCCTGGCTGCTGCCTCTGGGGGGCTTTGTGATCGGCTTTGTGACCAACTGGATTGCCATCAACCTGATCTTCGCCCCGCTGAGGCCCCGGCGGTTTCTGTTCTGGAAAATCCAGGGGCTGTTTCTGCGCAGGCAACCGGAGATCAGCGATGTCTGGGCAAAACTGGTGGCGGAGGAGCTGATTACGGTCGAAAAAGTTGCCGATGCGATGATTAACGGTAGCCATGGCGACAGGACACGCGCAATCATCCAGAAACACCTTCGGCCATTGCTGGACAACTCTGTCATCATGAAGCTGACCGCTCAGGTGACTGTTGGAATGACGGGGTACACGGAGCTGAAGAAGGCCATGAACCAGAAAGCGGTGCTGGCCACCCGGGACGTGTTCAGTGATCCGGCATTCAACCGGGAGCGGGCGCCGGTCGTGGCGGAAGTTCTGTCGGGCCAGATGAAGGCGTTAAAACCCGATGAGTTCCAGGACATCCTTCGCCCCGCGTTCCGGGAAGAGGAGGTTCAGTTAATGATCGTGGGCGGTATTTTCGGTGCCCTGGCAGGATTGCTTCAGTTCCTGTCTTTGAACTATTTGAATTTCTAGCCGGAGTGCGTCCGGATTTGCCTGGCGCACAAGGAGGAAGGCCATGCCTTTATGGGCAACACTAGCAATCCAGATTTCTGCAACCGTCGTTGCCGTGTTTGTCACCCTGTGGGGTTTCTGGCGACTCGTTGTGCGTCCTTACCTGGATACCAGGGTCGCTGAACTCATCGAGGCCAGCCGGGAAATCGAGCCGGCTGTGACCCGCGGCGTGAAAAAAGGAGTTGCTGATACCATCCGGGAGCTGCCGGAAAGCGCCCTGGACGGCACTGTGAAGGAGTCCACCCGCCAGTTCCTGAAATTCGGCTCAGGCCTTTTTGAGAACGGCCTGAGCAGCTTTCTCGGCAATGCGGCTGATCTGGAGCGCAGCGGGCGGAACGACGCCGGCAAAACCTCCAAGGGCTCTACAGACAGTTAGTGGGGCGTGGTAGCCCGGCAATCCGGCAGGCGGTTTTCGCAGGCGTGCCGGGGAAAAGCTGCATCAGATAAATGCTGTTGCCCTTGTCCTCGCCCAGCGCCTCTTTAACAGCCTTCACGAACAAACGGTTGGACGGTGGCGACATTTCATGTTCCTTGTAAAAAGACCGAAGGAACTGGATGATTTCCCAGTGTTTTTCGGTTAGCTCCAACTCATCCTCGGCCGCAATGGCTGCCGCGACAGTCTCCGTCCAGTCCTGGGCGTTCTCAAGAAAGCCTTCGTTGTTTCGTTCTGGCATTGCGTCACTGACCATGGTCTACCAACTGATTACCCGTTGTGCCTGCAAGGAAAGAGCGACCATCCCGTTGAAATCCACGGCGCTGGCGTTGCCTGTCAGGTGACCGAGCCCGCGGGCATCAGCGTCCGGTGAGAGGGCGAATAGCTTGCCGGCGTCGGGCAGCTTTGCGGCTGCAAGGAACAGTACCCCACCGCCGATAAGCAAAAGGCCATCCTCCTCCGAGACCATTTCAAGACACTTGGCCGCGCGGGGATGATCGGGGGATTTGTTCAGGATGTGTAATGTCTTGATGGCAGTCATGGTGGCTAACCTGCGAAAGCAGTGTGGTCATAATTGGTGAGCAGAGCGGCATCGGCATCCACCAGGGTCACGCCTTCAATCAGCGAGTTCTCATCCAGTCCGTAGGTGTTGCATGCAGAACGATCGGCCAGGATCGCTTCAATACCGAAAATGGGTGCCGCTGACAGATTCTTCTCCACAGACTTCTGCCCGATACCGCCGGCTTCCTGAGACTGTCTCAGCCAGTTAACGCCCGCCCCGGTGAACAGCAGGGATGCCGGCTGGTCAAAGGCTGCAAGCGAGAACGCCATATCCAGGGCTTCCCGCCCGGTCCACGCGCCGTAGGGTGGCTGGTCAATCATGATCAGTGTGCTCACGGTCAGTCTCCAGCGTGAAAATAGAGTGTTCGTGTGGACTTGATCCGTCCTTCGACCCACTCTCCGAGACCGGCAATTTCAAACGGTGCGCGCAGATTGGCCGCTGGCAACTCATAGCGTTTCTGCTCGGTTTCGTTTACCAGGCCACGACGCAGCGCCGAGGCAATACAGGCGACGCCGGGAACACTGTGGTCGGCCAGAAATTGAGACCACGCCTCAGGCCAGTTGGTCTCGTCAGACGGCGGTGCGCAGAGTGCCGAGGCCAGGTGCACACCGTCACCGTAGAGGAAGACCCGGTCAATGCGGTGGCCGGCGTCTACGGCAGCCTGTGCAAAGCCAAGGGCGGTCTGGGGTGCCTGGGACGAGTAGGGCGCGCCAGTAATTACCAGGGTGAAGGTTACAGAAGCAGTTTCGGCCATGATTCCTGTTGGTTCCTGATCTGCCGTGTACGGGGTTTCAGTTTACCGAAAGCAAAAACCCCGGCAACTGCCGGGGTTTTCAAGCGGCTAGTTCAGCCTGGTATCAATCTTCGCCACTGAACGCAGACAGCAGGTGCAGCAGGCTGACGAACAGGTTGTAGATGGACACATACAGGCCCACCGTGGCAATCACGTAATTGCGCTCACCACCCTTGATGATCTGGCTGGTCTCAAACAGGATCATGATGGACGCAAAGATGGTGAAGCCGGCAGACACCGCCAGATGCAGGACCGAGCTCTCCATCAGGAACGCCAGCAGCATGGCACCGATCAGCACAAAGGCACCGGCGGTCAGGAAGCTGGACATGAAGCTAAAGTCTTTCTTGGTGATGATCGCAGTGGCAGACAGACCGACAAAGGCGACAGCTGTCAGCGTCAGCGCCTGGGCGACAATCGAGGAGGCGCCGGCTGCCACGAACGCACCGATGATCGGGCCGAGGGTATAACCCATGAAGCCGGTCAGGGCGAAGGTGGTTACGATGCCCCAGGGGCTGTTCTTCAGCTTATAGGTCGCGAACAGAAGACCAATGTATCCCACAATGGTGATCAGGAAGCCCGGATGGGTCCCGTTCATGTTCAGGAATGCTGTGAGCGCCGAGAAGGCGAGGGTCATGCCGAGCAGCATGTAGGTGTTGCGCAACACCTTCATCGCATCATCGCTGATGCCAGTGGTCGCGCGCTCCGTCTGGGGAGCTGAATAGGCTCCCTGAGAGTTCTGAACGCCGAATCGTCTGTCTTCCATTGTCATCTCCGTTTATAACGACTGGATACTGTGTCCCATAATAGTGTCAGATACGCAACTTTCAATCATTTACGACAGGAAACCGCCTCCCGGATTCCATTAAAAACCGTTAATGTTGAAAAATGCGGCGGGTTTTATGCAGAGCGTTGACAGCACAGGCAATTCCGGTATCATGCTCACCGCTGTCGCAATGGCGGCGAATGGAAAAACCGGTGGGCTGGCAGAGTGGCTTAATGCAGCGGTCTTGAAAACCGCCGAAGGTTAGTAGCCTTCCCGGGGTTCGAATCCCTGGCCCACCGCCATTTTTCCTCTCATCTCCTTTCTTCTGAAGTACCTCTCCCTAAGCGCCAATTGTTATCGAACCGCCGTGGTTATCCCTACTTGGTTTAGAGCCAGTTAACCCTCATTATCAGATTATAGATTTCTAGAGGGCTTGTTATGACCGACTTTCAACATCTTGAGTCACCTGACACCGGTTCAACCGAACGCCGCGATCGGAAGTTTTCTGTGTCCGCAAATCGGGGCAAGGCGAGTCATAAAGTTCGTTACGTGGAAGCCGGTGGTGCAGCGGTCGATACGGAGGAGTGCACGTTCTGTCAATCCGTGCCTGATCTTTCAGGGGATGCTGGGGGGAGAGAAAACCGGAGCAGCTGATGCCGCCCCGGTCTTGAGCTTGGGCTGGATCAGAGATCCCGGCCCGGGTAGACCAGTTCCTTTTGCTCGTCGGCTCTCTGCTGACGTGCAGACAGGCTCTCCGGCTCGTTCCGGGGTACCTGCCAGCCTTGAAGATTTTCCTCGATCAGCTTCACCAGAGCATCGATATGCCCGGGCGTAGAATTCAGCGCTGTGATATAGCTGAATCCCTCGCCACCAGCCTCCATGAAGTACTCACGGTTTTCCTCGTCGATTTCCTCAATGGTTTCCAGGCAGTCCGATGAGAAGCCGGGGCAGAACACGTCTATGGATTTGACGCCTTTGCCCGGGAGGGATTTAAGGGTTTCATCGGTGTAGGGCTTCAGCCATTCCTCCTTGCCAAACCGCGACTGGAAGGTCGTCATGTAGTCTTCTTTGCTTAAACCAAGGCGTTCCGCCAACAACCGTGAGGTTTTGTGACACTCACAGTGGTAGGGGTCGCCCTTGGTCAGGTACTTGAGCGGCACACCGTGGTAGGAGAACACCAGTTTTTGATTGCGTCCGTGGTTTGCCCAGTGAGCCTCAATGTGGCGCGCCATGGCCTCGATATAGGGCGGGTAATCCGGGTAGTGGGAGACAAAGCGGAAATCCGGCAGCCAGCGGCGTTTGGCGAAATCGCTGGCGATGGCATCGAAGGTTGATGCGGAGGTGGACGCGGAATACTGCGGATACAGGGGTAAAACCAGCAGCTTCCGGACGCCTTGTTCTTGCATTTCATCCAGAACCCGGGAAATTGACGGGTTGCCATAACGCATCGCGAACCCAACTACGACATTGGGGCCATACTTGGCCTTGAGCGCCTCCCGGATGCCCTCGGCCTGCTTCGCAGTGTGCAGAAGCAGGGGAGACCCTTCCGGCTGCCACACGCTGGAATAGGCCTCTGCACTGCGTTTGGGGCGAATCCGAAGGATAACGCCGTGCAGGATCAACCACCACAGAGGGCGTGGCAGCTCCACCACCCGCGGGTCCGAGAGAAATTCAGCCAGATAGCGGCGGAGTGCCGACGTGGTCGGAGCATCCGGAGTACCCAGGTTGGTGACCAGCACGCCCAACCGGTCAGGCTGGTTGTGGCTGAAATTCTCTGAACCTTTGTATTGCATGCAGTGGATCCTGAACGTTGGTTAGGCGGTTGGTGCGTCAGCCCTTGTCGGCGGCCTGCTGTGCCATCCGTGGTGCAAGGCCGGAGATGTCGTAACCGGCGTTGCGAGCCTTGGTAAAGATTTCATTGGCTGACGTGTTTCGGGCCGCACTCAGTGCCCATAGAACGGTGCAGCGGGTTCCGGAGCGGCAGAAGGCCAGTACGGGCTTTTCGGCTTCGCGGATCATTGGTGCAAAGCGGTTTACGTCCTCATCGGTGATATTTCCCGACTCCACCGGCATATAGACCCACTCAAGGCCCTGTTCCCTGGCAGCCGCTTCAATATCCGCCATTGCCGGCTGACCGGGCTCTTCGTGATCGGGGCGGTTCGCCACAATGGTTTTGAAGCCCAGCTTTGCGGCTTCAGCCACATCGTCAACGGAAATCTGGGGGGCTACTGAAATGTTGTCGTCAATCTTTCTGATATCCATGGGATGTCGTCTCCGGGTCGGGTAGTGGAGCTGTCGTCATGATCGCACAGCCTCCGGGCTGTGTCAGAGTGACGGCAGGGAAATTAACAGAAAATACTTACGCTCTCGCGCGGTTGCGCTCAATCACTTCAAAAATGGCCATACCGGCAACCATGGCGGCCACAAACACCGCTGCCTTGGTTTCACCGGCACCCAGGGCGACCAGCCCCGGTCCGGGGCAGAACCCGGCAATGCCCCAGCCAACACCGAACATAAGACCGCCGAGCACCAGCCGTTTAT
The DNA here is from genome assembly GCA_964520755.1 of uncultured Marinobacter sp. GTDB lineage: Bacteria > Pseudomonadota > Gammaproteobacteria > Pseudomonadales > Oleiphilaceae > Marinobacter. The sequence continues at coordinate 59,712 of CAZFQI010000002.1, forward strand.
CGATGTGAGTGTTGGAAGGCATTTTAATGTGGTAGCCGAGAAACGAAAGGGTGCGCTTGCGAGCCACGGCAAACGCGACCACACCCACCATGATGGCGCCACCCATTACGAAGGCCAGTGATGGATCCCAAAGCCCGGCGATATCAAGGAAGCCAAGCACTTTTTCGGGATTCGCCATGCCCGAAACAATAAGGCCAAAACCGAACACAAGGCCGGCAAACAGGGAAGCAAGAGAAAACTTCATGACATCAGACTCCCAGAAGATGACGGATTACGTACACGGTGACAAAGCCGGCAACCATAAAGCTCAGGGTTGCCGCCAGTGAACGAAGAGACAGTCGTGAAAGACCACAAACCCCGTGTCCACTGGTGCACCCGGAACCATAGCGAGTGCCAATACCCACAAGCAGCCCGGCAATAATCAGTGCGGGATAGCCCGCCTTGATTTCAATGGGTGGCAACTCTGCGGCCAGTAACCAGACCACCGGCGCGCCGATCAGTCCGGCCAGGAAGGCAATACGCCAGGCAATGTCGCCTTTTGCCGGGCTGAGAACCCCGCCAAGAATTCCGCTGATGCCCGCAATACGCCCGTTCAGAAGCAGAAAACTGGCTGCCGCGATGCCCACCAGAATGCCCCCCAGCAGCGCTGACCAGGGGGTGAAGTTACTCCACGCAATTTCAATCATCTGATACTCCGAATGTTACCAATGTCTATTTTGGAATAAGCATATACCTTGGGGCAATAATACCAAAAAAAAGCCCGGCAAAGATGCCGGGCAGAGGCGTGCGAGTAGTATCCATGAAAGACTTCCAGACAAACCGGCATCAGCAGGGATGCCGGTATTGGGAAGTATTGACCATATTTTGAACACTTCAAGTGAGAGCGCCTTTCGTTTGAAAACATTTTTTCATATTGGATACGTCTTTATACTGCGGCCGTTCACCATGCGGTTTCCAGGCCGACTGAAATCCGGCCAAAGCTGTAATACAATGGGCCTGTGAAAGAAATATCCTACCCCGAGGTTGTTACATGTCTGACGAGAACGACAATAAGCCGGAGAATGATCCGCAACTGGCGGCAAAAATCAAGGATTCCGCGCGCCAGATCTGGCTGGCAGGACTGGGCGCCTATACCAAAGCCGAGGAGGATACCGGACGCCTGTTCGACCGTCTCGTCCAGGAAGGTGAGCAGTTGGAAAATAAAACCCGGGGCGTCGTGGAAAAGCGAATCAAATCGGTCGAGGATCGTGTTGAGGGGGTTCGAGAACGCGCTACTGGTACCTGGGACCGGCTTGAGCACATGTTCGATGAACGGGTCTCCGGAGCGCTTAGACGGCTGGGCATCCATCGACGTGAAGAAATCGAATCCCTGGAGCGTCGCATTGAGGTGCTTGAATCGGAGCTGGCTCGCCTGCGCAAGCGCGCCGGCGACGATGAGGAAGAATAGTACCGGTGGTCAGAGATAGTCCCGGCTCATCAGCCGGGCTTCTTCCCGGTCGTCGGGTGCCAGGTAGGGAATGATCAAATGCATCATCTGGTAAACACCGCGACCAGGATCGACCGACTCCCGGTCATCCAGATGGGATAGAGTGTCAAATGCACTCCAGTAACAAGCAGTTAGCGTTAACTGTTCACACAATGAGTCAAGTTCTTCCTGCTCAATCAACATGATTCCCTGGCGCTGAAAGCTCTCGCAGATTGTTCGGAAAGCGAGCATTTTCTTCTTCTGTATCCGCTTGAATCGTACCTGCAGTTGACCGTACCGGGACAGGACATTCACCAGATCCTGATAGAGAAACCGGTAGCGCGCTACTGTCTCGAACAGCAGATGCAGAAAAAATCCCTGTTGGTCCAGGCTTATGTCGGCATCTTCCGGAACCGCCAGCAGATCCACCATGTCGTGCTCATACTCGTCGAAAAGCTCCTCGACAATGTCGCCCTTGCTCTTGAAATGGTAGTAAAGGTTGCCCGGGCTGATATCCATCTCATCGGATATCAGCAGCGTGGTGACATTGGGCTCACCGACGCTGTTAAACAGCGCCAGGCTTGTCTGAAGAATACGGTCGCGGGTTTTGATTTTTTTCATGTCGCGCCGGGCCAGCCCCTAGAGTTCGAAGCTCGCCCAGACCGGACAATGGTCGGACGGCCGTTCCATGGCGCGGATGTCGTAGGAAACACCAGCCTGACGGGCTTTGGGCAGCAGGTTGTCACTGGCCATGATCAGGTCGATCCTGAGGCCCCGCCTGGGGTCGCGCTCAAATCCCTTGCTGCGGTAATCGAACCAGCTGAAGGTGTCCGCTTCGTCGGGGTGGAGGTGACGGAACACATCGGTGTAACCACGGGCTTCAACCTGGCCAAGCCATTCCCGCTCCTCGGGAAGGAAGGAACATTTGCCGGTCCGCAACCAGCGTTTGGCGTTGTCCGCGCCGATACCAATATCCTTGTCGGTTGGGGAGATGTTCATGTCACCCATGACCACCACATGGCTGCCGGCTTGCTTCAGCTCGTCCAGGTAGCGCATCAGGTCGGCGTAGAACTTTTCCTTGGCAGGGAACTTCACCGGATGGTCACGGCTTTCGCCCTGGGGAAAATAGCCGTTAATCACCGTCAGTTTTTCACCATTGACGGTGAAATGGCCGGTGATCAGCCTGCGCTGAGAATCCTCGCCGTCCCAGGGATAGCCTTTGACAACCTCTTCCGGCTCCGCCTTTGACAGCAGGGCAACGCCGTAGTGGGTTTTCTGGCCGTGGAAATGCACGTGGTAGCCCAGTTCCCGGATCGCCTCGACCGGAAAGTCATCGTCCTGAACTTTGGTTTCCTGAAGACCGATAACATCAGGGGCCAGGGCGTCTATAACGGCCTCAAGCTGGTGCAGGCGGGTACGGATACTGTTGACGTTGAAAGAGACGAACATCATTGCAAAAAACTCTCCGGCATTGATTCCTGCCGGAGTTTAACATACTGGCCCCCGGGGTCTGCCTTGGCAGGGCCGACAGTTTCATGGGGTCAGTTCACAATCCGGGTAGGTACCCACGGAATAACGGATATGAGCGGTATAGTTCTCGTCCTGATTCTTCCGGATGTTGGTCAGGCCGAGATAATCGGAAAGGGCGCCGGAATTGTTGTAACCCAATACAATGGGATCTACCAGGAATCTCACCACCATGCCTGTGGGGCGTATCTGCACCACATGGTCAGCGTCCACCCGGTCGCTCTCGACCCGTTCCAGCACAAAGCCATAGTGCTCGCCCCGGGTAGGTCCAAGAAAGCGGAACTCAACGGATTCGCCCGCCACCACGCTCTGCCAGTTCTGGCGGACAAAATTGTCGAACCCGGAGTCCACCACGGTGTTGGGTGTGTAGTCCACCTCAAACCGCTCTGAATCGCCGCGGGGCGTCTGCCAGTTAATCACCAGAGTTTCCGGTTCGGGGTAGGTGATCTCCATGTTTTCATCGAACGTCGGTTGGGAGAAGTCTACGGCCGGGCGAAGTACAGAAGCCTCATATTCGAGCGTCTTTCGGGCGAAGGACTCCTCTGTATCCGGTTTATGATAGGCCACCTCATGCTGTTGAGGCCTGAAGACTCCATCCTCACAGGTGCCGTCAACCGCGTGGCGCTCCTCGTAGATCACGCTGCCATCCCCGGTGGTCGCGGTACCGGTAAAGCGAAAATCCTGCGCCACGGCCGGCAGAGCTGTAGCCAGCAGGGCAAGTGAAACAGTCACGGTCGTATGTCTCATCGCACCAGCTCCGGGTACAGGGTCTTGCGGGCGAACAGGAGCATTGGAAAAACGACCAGCCAGCCGAAAGCGAGCGCAATCAGCGAGGGCATCAATTCCGGCAGCTCCACTGCGCCGAGCTGGCTTGCGGACCAGTAGGCGAACGGGCCAGCAAAGGGCGCAAGCACGAACGGCAGCCAGGCCTTCTTGCTGATCCAGTCCAGAGAATGACTGAGGGTGGTCATGAAAATGGCCCACATGGCCACCAGCCACGGTGGCGTCAGCATTACCTGGCCGGTGCCGTCGTCCAGAATACCAGTCTGGAACCAGATGCCGTCCAGAACGGAACCAACCACGGTGCCCAGGCCAATGAACTGCAATTCGGTCATCCGGTTCTGGCTGACCAGGACAAAATGCAGGATCAGAAACACCACTACGATCCCGGCACCGATCAGCCCCGGATAGAACACGCAGGCAAACCACCCCGCCTGGAAAAGCAGGAAGTTCAGTACGTTACGAGCCGTTTCTGACGCAATCATACGCTCAAAATATTCTCACGTTTGTTGCCGGGCTTGGCGAACACCAGCTGAGCGACGCCAATGGCTCGCTCGCTGAAACCCGCCTCACAGTAGGCAAAGTAAAAGTGCCACAGCCGTCTGAATGCCTCGTCGTAACCCATTGACTCCAGTTTATCGCGGTGGGCCATAAAGCGCTCACACCAGTCACGAAGTGTACGGGCATAGTGGAAACCGGTGTCTTCGGTATGGGTCAGCACCAGCTTGCTTTCCTTGCGAACCGACTCGAGGATCGCTCCGAACGAAGGAATAAAGCTGCCGGGGAATATGAAGCGCTGGATGAAGTCGACGTTTTTCAGGGCCCTCTGGTAGCGCTGTTCCGGCATATTGATGGCCTGTACAAGCGCCAGACCATCCGGCCTGAGCAAGGCGTTAATCTGGGAGAAGTAGCTATCCAGGAACTGTGGGCCAACGGCTTCGATCATCTCGATGGAGACCAGCTTGTCGAACTGGCCCTCAAGATCACGGTAATCGTCAAACAGGAGGGTGATACGGTCTTCCAGACCTTCCTTCTGGACCCGCGCTTTTGCCAACTCGAGCTGTTCTCTGGAAATGGTCGTCGTAGTCACGTGACAGCCATAGTGCCTGGCAGCGTGGATTGCAAAACCGCCCCAGCCGGTGCCGATTTCAATCACTTTGTCACCCGGTTGCAGATCCAGTTTCTGACAGATGGTGTCCAGCTTGTGCACTGCGGCTTCTTCGAGCGTCGCTTCGGCACTCGGGTAAATGGCCGAGGAATACATCATGGTTGGGTCGAGGAAGGTCTCGAACAGGTCGTTGCCCAGATCGTAATGAGCGCTGATGTTTTTCCGGGAGCCTTCTTTGGTATTCCGGTTCAGCCAGTGCAGGCCCTTCAGGGCAGGCTTGGTAACCCAACTGAACCGGTCTTCAAACTCGTTCATGCGGTCGACGTTGCGGGTAAAGAATCGGAGCAGGGCAACCAGATCCGGTGTCGACCAGTCACCGGCCACATACGCCTCTGCTGCTCCAACGCTTCCGCCGGTCAGCAGGTCCCGCCAGGTGCTGTGATCATGGACAATCAGTTCGGCAGGCTGGTATTGGCTGTTGCCGTCTCCGAAAACCAGGTCTTCGAACCCGGATTCTTTGATCGTCAGCTGGCCTTCGCCCAGTAACCGGAGCTGCTGAATCACCAGCGTCCTCGCAAACCGGCTAAGGGCCGGCAGGCTGCCGGAGCCGGATGCGGTATTTTCAACCGAAGTATTCAGGTTCTCCATGAGCTTACCCTTCCGCGAATCTTGTCATTGGTCTCGGAGCTGGTGACATCCAGCCCGGAATCATCGTGCCCACGGCGGTAGGCACTGTCGTCTTCGGGAAGTTTGTCCGGATGGCTGTAAAACGGTGCCCCCTTCAGTTTGAGACGGAGCGCATGCCAGTAAATGCCTGCCACAACCTTGAACGCCTCAAACGGAAACTTTCGAAGACTTCTGTGCACATCTTTACGATTGAGAGGGGTGCGTTGGACTACCAGGGTGGCATCAAAATGCTTGCGACCTTCCTCCAGAACATTCATGTGGATTCTCAGCTCCGGGCCCCGAAAACTGAATGTCCACTCGTAATGCTGGTTCATGCCATTGAACGGCGACACATGAAAGCGCTTGCTGAAGCCAAACTGCTCGGTGCGCCAACCGGCCTTGTTGGGTTCCGCTCCTGTGGTCTCCAGACAATAGGCATGCCGATCGTGCCAGGGTGTGTTGGTAATCTGTGCGACGATCACTTTGGGAACCACACCATCAGCGGGACAATCCCCGGACCGGTAGCAGAAATAGAAACTGACGGGATTGAAGACATAGCCGAAGTAGCGGGGGTGGGTAATCAGTTCCACTTCACCATCCGGGCGCCAGCCGGTGGCTTCTTCCACGTGATCGCGCACAGCCACCGACAGGTCGTCGGCTTCCGGGCGAAAGTAATCCTTGCGCTTCAGGGAGATCCAGTTGAATCGCTCCAGGGAGAAAAGCGGACTGATCCCTGCAACCTTGCCCCACTCATCGGTGTCCAGGGCCAGCATGCCGGTGCTGTAGCTGAATTCGTGTTGCACCGGGTACTTCCGTCTGTGCCGGACAGTACCCTCCAGCCACTGGCTGTTCATGGTCAAAGCTCCACCCCGAAGGCCTGCGTTACCCGCAGCGCACTGCGGACACCGTCTTCGTGGAATCCGTTGAACCAGTAAGCGCCACAATAATGGGTGCGATTCTGGTTGCCGATTTCATCGTAGCGTTCCTGCGCCGCTACCGCATCCAGGGTGAACACCGGATGAGCGTACTCAAAGCGCTTGATCACCTTGTCGGGATCGATATCGCGGCTGCGATTGAGGGTCACGCAGAAGGTTTCCGATGCATCGTGGAAGTTCTGCAAGATATTCATGTTATAGGTAACGGAGACGGGCTCCGTGCTGTGGGTCGGGATAAAGTAGTTCCAGGCGGCCCAGGCGCGGCGATTGTCCGGCAACACGCTGCTGTCGGTATGAAGTACCACATCGTTGTTCTGGTACGCCATTGCGCCCAGGATATCCCGCTCTCTGTCAGTCGGGTCTCCAAGCATGGCAAGTGCCTGATCGCTATGGCACCCAAAAATCACCTGATCGAAGTGGTGATCCTCGCCCTTTACCGAGACGGTCACGCCGTTTTCATCCCTGACCACCCTGTCGACAGGGCTGTTCAGGTGCGTGGCGTCGCCCAGACGCTCCATCATCTTTTTAACGTATTGGGCAGAACCTCCGGAAATCACCCGCCACGTGGGTCGGTCATCCACGGACAGCATGCCGTGGTTGTTGAAGAACTGCAGGAAGAACCGGATAGGAAACTGTTCCAGAATGATCTCCGGCGCTGACCAGATGGCCGCACCCATGGGCACGATGTAGTAATTCCGGAAGTAACGGGAATAACCATTACGGTTCAGATATTCGCCAAGGGTTTCCTCATTGTCGATGTTGCCCGCCTCAAGGTCTGCCCGGGTTTCCTTGTTGAAGCGCAGAATCTCCCGCACCATTTTCAGGAACGGCAGGTTGAGCAGGTTCCGGCGCTGGGCGAACAGGGTGTTCAGGCTGGTGCCGTTGTATTGCAGGCCGGTGCTGCTGCAATCCACGCTGAAGCTCATGTCGCTGACTTCCGATGGCACCCCAAGCCGATCCATCAACTTGATGAAATTGGGATAGGTCCAGTCGTTGAACACAATGAACCCCGTGTTGACCGGCCAGGTCCGGCCACCGGCTTCAACTTGCTCGGTGTTGGTGTGACCGCCGGCATAGTCGCCTGCTTCAAAAACCTCAACCTCGTGTTTCTCGGCCAAAAGCCAGGCAGCCGTGAGGCCGGAAACGCCGGCCCCAATGACAGCAATTCGCTGACGTTCACTACTCATCCATTGTTTTCCTGTTCGGTGTTGCTTTTACGGGCCATGGAGGCCGACATGCGGTCAATCAGGGGCCGGGGAAGGGCGCCCAGCACCTTCAGCATCCAGGTGAAGCGCTTGGGGAAGGCAATTTCGTTGTGTCCACGGGCCAGGCCGCTGACAATCCGCTCCGCCGCATCCTCGGCTGACACCAGGAAGGGCATGGGGAAATCGTTGCGATCGGTCAGCGGGGTCTTCACAAAGCCCGGTGAGACCACCACAACGTCGATACCTTCGGCGTCGAGATCCGCCCTGAGCGCATGGGCAAAGTAAGTCAGGGCCGCTTTCGAAGCGCCGTAACCTTCTGCCCGGCCAAAGGGAAACCACCAGGCCGAGGAGCTGACGATCACCAGCGTGGCCGGTTGTCCCTTTGCCCGACTGCGTCGCAGCGCGGGCAGGGCAACATCCAGGCAACGGGCCGTGCCAATCACGTTGGTATTGATGTTTTTCTCGATCACGTCACTGCTGTAATGCGCTATCTCGAGATACTCACAGGTGCCGGCGTTGAGAATCACCATGTTCAGATCGCCGTGACTCTCCAGGGTCCCGGCAATCGATTGAAGATCCTCCTTGCTGGTGGTATCTGCGGCAGCCGGGATAATACGTTCGGGTGCAGCGGAGGCAAGCTCCTCGAGCGCCTCCTTACGTCGGCCGGTAATAACAAGCCGGTGGCCACCGCGTGCCAGAGCGCGGGTAACGGATTCGCCAATTCCCGAACTTGCGCCGGTAATCCAGATGTTCGAGGTTTCCTGAAGTCGATCACTCATCCGGCCTGATCCTTGATCCAGCGAATGACCCTGCCAACCACGGGCAGGTTTTCGTAGAGCATTTCCCCTGCGTCAAAGTAATCCCGGTGGTAGCACACCATGCCATCACGGATTTCCAGGTGGCTGATGCCCTGAACCTGAACTTCACGGCCTTTGCGAATGCGCTTGTGCCGCAAATGCATCACCCAGGGCACGGCCGCAAATTCGCCCTGGACAACCGCGTCCCCGAACTCGAAGTGACAGGAGATGACGTTCGCATAAGCACCGGCAAAATAGCGGGTCAATTCGTCAAGTCCGCTCACAGCGCTCAAAGGGTCCTGGAAACGGATATCTTCGCTGTACACCTGGGACAGTTTGTTGAGATTGCCTTTATCAAGCTCGTTGAACAGCGCCCGGAAACTATCGAGCGTTGCCGGCACCGCCGAGTTACGCGTACCTACTTCGATCTTTGAGGCGGTTGTCATTGCCTGCTCCTCCTCATTTTATCCAGTTCGCGTGTTTCTTCCTGAATATGTTTGGGTATCGGGTTTAGCTCCCAGATGATGCCGAGCTTGGACATCAGCCAGAGGCCGTACCAGGTGATGTCTATCTCATACCACCGGAATCCCTGACGCACTGACTGGGGCCACCGGTGATGGTTGTTGTGCCAACCCTCGCCCAGCGTTAGCAGGGCCAGCCAGAAGTTGTTGCGGCTGTCGTCCGATGTCTCGAACCTGCGCTTGCCCCAGACGTGGGAGAGTGAATTAATGGATACCGTGGCATGGAACAGCACCACCGTCGAAATAAAGAAACCCCAGACCAGCAATTGCAGGCCATTGGTTCCCAGTCCCGGCGCCCAGGCCGCAAGGGCTTCACCCAACGCATAGATGCCGACAGCCGCCAGAGCAGGCACCAGGGAATCGAAACGGTTAATGAGCTTGAGCTCGGGGAATTTCAGCCAGTCCCGGATTCGCCGTTCGTCAGTCGCGAATCCGGCATCACAGGTGAACCAGCCCATATGCGACCACCAGAACCCGCCCTGATGGGGCGAGTGAAGATCCTGCTCATCATCGGAATGTTGATGATGATGGCGGTGATGAGCCGCCCACCACAGTGGTCCTCGCTGGGCCGCGCTGGCCCCGAGAACGGCAAATACGAACTGGGCAGGGCGGCTGGTTTTGAACGTCTTGTGGGCGAAGTAACGGTGGTAGAATCCGGTAATCGCGAACATGCGCACCAGGAAGAAAGCGATCGCAAACCCCACGGCGAATGCGCTGGTGCCGGTGTAGATGGCCAGAAAGCAGGCCAGATGGAGTGCTATGAACGGAATAACCCGCAGGAAATTGAACGATCTGGAGGTGGTGTCAATGTGATCCGAACCCGCTTCGGAGTCGAACCATCTCAAAATATTTGTAAGCAAATGCTGCACTCGGGTCATACCCTGATTGCCCTTTCTTTACTAATGGAATCTTGATCGCACGAACAGCCTGGTGGCCGAACCTGTTTCATGGGGAGTTGTACGATCTCACTACCGGAATTGGATGCACGATAAACCATGTTTAATCAAACCTTTCATTCGCCTGTTATACGCCGTGTTGCCATTGTTGGTTCAGGTCTGGCGGGGCTGACGGCTGCTATTGAACTCAAGGGCCTTGGCCACGATGTCACCGTGTTCGAGAAAAGCCGTGGCCCCGGTGGCAGGCTTGCGGCAAAACGGGTTACCGGCGGATCCGCTGATATGGGCGCCCAGTACTTCACGTCCAGGAACCCGGATTTCCTGCCTTTTCTTCGCAAATTTGCCGGCGACGAGACCTTTGAGACCTGGAAGGGTCGGTTTGGTTTCGAGACAGTGGCCGGGGAGTGGGAACCGTTTCCCGCAGAAGCGCGTTTTGTGGGTACACCACGCATGACCGCCATTACCCGGGCGCTCTCTGCCCATGCCCGTTTGGTGGCTGAGACCCGGGTCGGAAAGTTGGCCCGAAACGACCAGGCCTGGAGTGTTTTCGACGACGCCGGCAGTCATCTCGGTGACTTCCATCAGGTTATTATCACTGCGCCGCCGGCACAGGCCCGGGAGCTGATGGTCAATAGCGGGCTCAACGAACTGGCCTCACATCTTGATGATCCGGTTAAGCGGGTTCTGCCATGCTGGGCTGTCGCTGCCCATTTTCCGGTATCGCCGTGGCCACACCACGAGGGCATGCGCTGCCAGCATCCAGCGCTGTTCTGGGTGGCCAACAACTCCAGCAAACCCGGTCGGAACGACGAGGGGCAATGGTGGGTTCTGCACGCCAGTCCCGCCTGGACGGAAGAACATGTCGACACGCCGGCAGAGGCGGTTGCCGAAAAACTCCTGGCGGCCTTCCAGGAGCTGACCGGGTTCGAGGCCGGACCGGACGAGGTTGTCACCCATCGCTGGCTCTACGCCCGCTCCGAAGGCGGAGAACAGCCAGGCCATCTATGGTTCGCGGATTACGGGCTGGGTCTTGCCGGCGACTGGCTCAGTGGTGGCCGGGTTGAAGGCGCATTCGACAGTGCCTGTGGGCTGGTCGCCGAACTCAATGCCGTGCCTGCTACTCAGTGAGAGAACCCTGGTTGCCGGTGGTGACATCCGGGCGAGTGTAGAAATGGGTGATGGTGCCGTCACTGAACTTGCTGAAGAAGGCGCTCACATCGGTGATCTTCTTCAGTGAACGGGTGCGGTGAATGGGCTCGCGCACCAGCACCTTGATACCGTTGAAATTGTCCTGAATATTGGAGAAGCGCGCTCGCATGGAGCAGGTCACTACCTGCGACGGATTGAGGGCGAGCTCTGCTGCCAACCAGACGCTGTGGCGTTCAATGCCGCGGGCCGAAAGGTCTTCCCGGGTATCCAGGTGGTTCAGCTTCACCCGGTTGACGATGCAAAAAGAGAAGCTCTTGGGATGTTTGCGGGCCACTTTCCGGAAGGCCTCCCAGAAGAAGTTATCGGTGAGCTCTGCAAAATACGCCATATCGCTCAGGCAAGTATCCACCCATTCGAAATTCTCCGGGTCATCCAGTACCTCGTTGATCGCTTCCCGAAGCAGCCAGTCAAAGCCCAGCGCGGTCTTGTGGGCATACACCTTCCGGTACATCTGGTGCCGGCTATAAACAAAATCCTCAAGCGCACCCAGGCCTTTCTGGGTGATCGCCAGCCCCAGCCAGGGCTCGGAAACATCCCAACCGAAACGCAGGTTGCTCAGCAGGTGATCCAGATTGAAACCGCCGATGGTGACTGACGAGTGGAATCCATCACGGAGCATATAATCGGCGCGGTCGGCGTCGATCTCACCGGATACAATGGATGAGAGAAGGTCCATCACCAGCCCCGGAATATTGTCGCTCAGGGGCGATCCCGCGGCCGCATCTTCGCCCGCAATAAAGGCCCAGAAGGTGCGGGCATGGCGGCAGAATGTCTCGCTGGGTCTTACGCTGGTGGTTTCCATGATGCCGATAACATCCCGGGCGTAAAGACCAGCACTCTCCAGATCCACTGCCATGAGCACATCGTGGGCAACTCGCACGGAATAATGCTCGTGTTCCAGTTCAGCGGGCTCTTCCGGGTGATAGACGGAATAATCCACACCGTGCCACAGATCCCGGAAACGGCCGGGCCGCGACATCAGCTCCCGGATGCGTCGAGCCTGGGTAAACTGATGGGAAAAACTGGAATGGCCGCTGTCATGGAGCAGACAACCCAGCCGGATGGTCTTGGCGAGGTAATCAATGGCGTCGAGTTGGCTCAGACTCAGATCGGTCTGCTCACTGAGCTGTCGCTCCCTGAGGTAGGCGTCGATCATTGATCGGAACATCCGGGTGCCCACGTGCATCACACCAATGCTGTGCAGGAATCGGGAGTGGGTTGCACCGGGGAACACCAGGCTCAGAATGTCGTTCTGGCAGATGTTTCGCAGGCGCTGGAACAGCGGGTGGTCGATCACCTGGATTTCGTGCCGGTAAAGTGGAATACCTCCGTGAACCGGATCCATGATCAGCTTGTCATAGGCTCCGAGAAGATCATTAACGGCACGTCTCATCAGATGGAATCTCCCAATTTCATAAAACTGGCCTTGTTATATCACAGGGGCGTGCCAGAATAGGCTTATTCAAGCCAATTTATCGTTTATCGCTGGTAGTTTAGGGCAGTCGCCATGACCTCGCGCACCGAGCGCATACTTATAATAGATGCCGATGAACAGGCCCGAACGGATCTCGCCCGCTACCTTGAAGCGAGGGGGTTCTACGTGACTGGCTATCCGGATCTCGCCAGCGCCAAAGCACTCTTTGACGATAACATTCCCGACGTCATCTTTGCAGACCTGTCTCCTGAGGCCATCCGGGACCTTGCCAATCGTCTGGAAGAAGCAGAGACCTTTACCCCGATTGTGGCCTGTTCATCGAGTGAATCCAGTGCCGACGTGGTCAGCGCGCTGCGCGCCGGTGCCGCGGATTTTGTCCTGAAGCCCTGTAACGACGACAAGGGTGCGCTGGATGATGTCCTTGGAAAACTGTTTGACCGGGTCCGGGTCAACCGGCTGAACCAGCTTTACCGGCAGGAACTGGAAGAGGCGAACCGGGATCTGCGGGACGGCATAGCCGAATTGCGGGCGGATCAGCGCGCCGGCCGGAAGGTTCAGCTACGGATGCTGCCAGAGCACGAGCAGGTGATGAGTGGTCTGCACGTGGACCATATGATCAAGCCGTCGCTGTATCTCAGCGGTGATTTTCTGGATTACTTCCGTATCTCCGACGACAAGGTACTGGTCTACATTGCTGACGTCTCCGGCCACGGCGCCAGCTCCGCGTTCGTGACAGTGCTGCTCAAGAACCTCACCAACCGCCTTCAGCGCAACCTGCGCCGGGGCTCCAGTGAAGACATCCTGTACCCGGACCGCTTCCTTGAACGGATTAACTCGGAACTGCTCGATACCGGGCTCGGAAAACACGTAACGGTATTCGTTGGCATCATTTCCCTGAGCGAGCGTAAACTTAATTACGCGGTAGGCGCACATTTCCCGATGCCCATCCTGTCCTTCGAAGGTGGCGAAACGGCTTTTCTGGAGGGTAGCGGGCTGCCGGTAGGGTTGTTCGAGACGCCGGAGTGGGAAGTGTACGAAGTACCCCTTAACAAACCCTTTCATCTGACCCTGTTTTCGGATGGAATTCTGGAGGTGATCCGGGAAAAAGGACTGGACGAAAAGGAACGGACGCTACTTGAACTCGTATCGGGAGGTCGTCACACTATCGCCTCTCTTAACGGCGCTCTGCATCTTGATGAGATCACAGAGCTGCCGGACGATATCGCTATCGTGTCGGTAACTGATACCATGAACGGATCAGATAACACCTCGTCGAATTAGTGGCAGTGTGAAACATGGCTGGTTACAAGATCCTGCAAGCTGAAAAACAGGGCATTTATGTCCTGAAGTTTATTGGGGAAATCCGGCTGAACCTGTGTTCGACGCTGGACAATCTGGTTGAGTCCATTACCCAGGACCCCCAGTTCAAGACCGTGGTAGTCGATCTGACCGAAACCGAGATCATCGACAGCACCACGCTCGGTCTGCTCGCCAAGATTGCCATGGCGGCCCAGAAACAGAGCCATTTCCTGCCCACGCTGATTTCAACCAATCCTGACATTACCCGCATTATCACTTCCATGGGATTCGACAAGATCTTTATCATTGTCCGAGAACCCGCGTCCCGTATTGAAGAACTTGAGGAAATACCTGTACTCAGAGCCAGCGAACAGCAGGTTCGGGACAAGGTTCTGGACGCCCACAAGGTGCTGATGGGCATGAACAGCCGAAACAGGGAAGAGTTCAAGAATCTGGTGCGCGCTCTGGAATGTGAAGAGCCCGGCTGACGCCTGTTGAGCGCGGCGATGCCGGTTTCACACCCGATCTGACAAAAACGGAAGAATTATGTCTGAACAAACGACGCCTCGGGAAAATGAGGCAACCGGACCGATGCGTGATGTAGCGGTTTTGGGCGGCGGCAGTTTCGGTACCGCCATGGCCAAGGTGCTTGGTGAAAACGGTCACCGCGTCCATTTCTGGATGCGTGGCGAAGCCCAGGCCGAGGAAATCCGCAGCACCCGGATCAACAGCCGGTACATGCCCGGCATCGAACTCGCCGGTGATATTCAGCCCACCACCGACCTTGCGGATGCTGTCAGCAAGGCCGAAATTGTATTTGTCGCCATTCCCAGCAAGGCCTTCCGGGCTGTTATTCGCGAGAACTCCGACAAATTCCGCGACGACCAGATTGTTGTCAGCCTGACCAAGGGCATTGAAGAGCACGGCTTTAAACTGATGAGCGAGATTCTCCAGGAGGAGATTCCGCGCTGTCGCATCGGTGTACTCAGCGGGCCCAACCTGGCGGGTGAAATCGTTAACCGGGACCTGACCGCCACCGTGATCGCAGCGAAGGATCCGGATGTCCGTCGCTCGGTTCAGGATCTCCTGGGCTGCGAGTACTTCCGTGTATACGCCAATGTGGATGTGTACGGCGTTGAGCTGGCCGGAGCTCTCAAGAATATCTATGCCATTGTCGCTGGCCTTGCCTCCGCTCTGGAGATGGGGGAGAACGCCAAGGCCATGCTGATCACCCGGGGTCTTGCCGAGATGAGCCGGTTTGCAGTGAGCCTGGGCGCCAACCCGATGACTTTTATGGGGCTTGCAGGCGTTGGCGACCTGATAGTGACATGTACCTCCTCCAAGAGCCGTAACTACCGTGTTGGCTTTGCAGTCGGAAAAGGCCAGAAACTGGACGACGCGGTCGCGGAGCTCGGGCAGGTGGCCGAAGGGATCTACACCCTGAAACTGGTCAAGGAGAAGGCCGAGTCCATCGGGATATACATGCCGCTGGTGCGCGGCCTGTATGAGATCCTGTACGAACATGCTTCAATAAAGGCCGTGATCAACAGTTTGATGATGTCGGTCCAGAATTCCGACGTAGAATTCATACTGCCGAGGACCATCAGCCAGTAGACGGCCCGGGAATATCTGGACAGGAGACTGCCTTTGCAACTGCTCATCATGCGCCACGGCGAGGCCGGCTGGCATACGCTGGACCAGGAGCGTGAGCTGACAGAATCCGGTCGGCTGGGCGTTGCCGAGGTCGCCGCACGTATTGCCGAGTCTCCCTGGCGGCCCAGGTTGATATGGAGCAGTCCTTACGTACGGGCCAGGCAAACTGCGGCCATCGTTTCCGAGATTCTCAATTGTCCGGTGGAAGAAAAGATGTTTCTCACCCCGGATGATGATCCGGGGGAATGCCTCGACGCCCTCATCGAACAGCACGACTCGCCACTGATGATTGTCTCCCACATGCCACTGGTCGGTGGCCTGGCCACTTTACTGGTAGACGCCCACCGCCGGGGTATCCCGTTCATGACCTCCCAGGCCGTGATGCTGGACATGCCCGTGGTCGGCCCCGGCTGCGCAGACTTGAAAGCGCAGTTTCTGCCCTGATACTCCGTTTATCCGTTTTGTGAATCCTCAAATTCGAGCCTGACTATGTACAGCTTTCCGATTGACTATGTTGAGCCGGTGTTCCGGCCGCCCAGTGAAGCCAAATCGCTGATTCTGCCAGTCACCAACGGCTGCTCCTGGAACAAGTGTACTTTCTGTGAGATGTACACCCAGCCCCAGAAGAAGTTCCGGGCCCGCAAGCCCGACGACGTGCTACAGGATATCCAGAACGCAGCCCGTAGTCTGGGTGGCGTGCGCAGGGTTTTCCTGGCGGATGGCGATGCCATGGTGCTGCCCACCCGGCGGTTGCTGGAGATTCTTGGTCAGCTTCGGGAGGCCTTTCCGGACCTTCAGCGGGTTTCAAGTTACTGCCTGCCTCGTAACCTTGCCAAAAAGACCGTGGAAGAGCTGGCACAGCTAAAAGAAGCAGGTCTCCAGATCCTCTATGTTGGAATGGAATCCGGCGACGACGAGATCCTGAGCAGGGTCAATAAGGGCGAAACCTGGGAGTCCACCCGCTCGGCGCTTCTGAAGATCCGGGAAGCCGGACTGACCAGTTCCGTAATGGTTCTTAATGGCCTGGGCGGGGAGAGCCTTTCGCGCCAGCACGCAATCAATACCGCCACGCTGTGCAACGAGACCCAGCCAGATTATCTGTCTACCCTCGTCGTCAGCTTTCCCCAGGGCGAGGAGCGTTTCCGGGAAGGGTTCGGAGATGATTTTGTCCCGCTCTCACAGCAGGGACTTTTTGAGGAAATCCGCCTGTTTCTCGAGCATCTGGAACTGGACAAAACGATCTTTCGAAGCGACCACGCCTCCAACTATCTGGTTCTCAAGGGCACCCTGGGCCGGGACAAGCAAAAACTGCTCGACCAGGTGAACCTTGCCATCACTAACCCCGGCGCGGCGCCGCTTCGTGCAGAATGGATGCGCGGGTTGTAAATCAATGAACCGGGAGCCACCGTTATGAGCATGAATCTGGAGAATCTCGCAAAAAAGGTGGAAGAGACCGTGAAAAGCCCTGGAAACCCACCCATTGATCAGTGGAATCCTGAGCTGTCCGGCGACATGGATCTGCGTGTCAGTCGCGATGGGCAGTGGATTTTCAAGGGCGAGCCGCTGGCTCGCGAAGCCATCGTAAGACTCTTCTCTACCATTCTGCGCCGTGAAGAGGATGGCGAATACTATCTGGTGACGCCTGTCGAGAAGTGGCGAATACAGGTCGAGGACACGCCTCTTCTGGCCCATTCGCTTCAGGTTACCGGGGAGGGCGACCAACAGGTTGTCTCGCTGACGACCAATGTGGGCGAAACCCTGGAGGTCGGCCAGCATCACCCGCTGGAGGTTGGCACCTACGAAGGAACGGAGGAGCCAAGACCGGTGGTGAAAATCCGTCACGGCGTGGAAGCCCGACTGGTCACCGCCGCCTATTACGATCTGGCCGAGCATGTGGTTGAGCGAAATGAGGGCGGCCACCCGGTTCTCGGTGTCTTTAGTCACGGAATTTTCTACAAAATCGGCCAGGGTGGTTGAAAACCCGTACCGTGGCCCCAGAATTACGGTAGAAAACGCATTAACTCAGTTGTTAAACTGTGTTTTCATACTTGTTATGAGCCTGGCTCTCTAACGAGGCCCGGTGGTCGTTAGTCCCTCTGTGCAGTCTGGCTGTTCACGATCACTTTCGATTGCCTAAATCAATTAAACAGTCATTGCGACACGCAAGGAGATCACATGGCCCAACCTCGTGTTGTCACCATCCATTACACGCTCACCAACGATCAGGGAGAGCAGCTTGACTCCTCCCGTGTAGAAGGTCGTGAGCCTCTGTCCTATCTGGAAGGTGCACAGAACATTATCGGTGGACTGGAGAGTGCACTGAACGAAAAGAACGCCGGCGATCAGGTCAAGGTTTCTGTAGAACCTGCTGAAGGCTACGGCGAAGTCAACGAAGAGCTGGTTCAGCCCGTTCCCCGTTCTGCATTCGAAGGCGTCGATACCATCGAGCCGGGCATGCAGTTCCAGGCACAGACCCCGGGCGGCCCCCAGGTTGTTCGTGTGGTTGAAGTTGGCGATGAAACCGTCACCATCGATGCCAACCATCCGCTCGCCGGAGAGACTCTGCACTTCGACGTAGAAGTGGTAGAAGCTCGCGAAGCGACTGACGAAGAGCAAGAGCACGGCCACGCTCACTAAGCTTTTCTGAAGCGCTACAAAAACGGCTCCCACGGGAGCCGTTTTTTTATGTCCGGAAATAATGATGTCGGATTACGGCTTCGCCTAATCCGACCTACAAAGACACCAGCCGAAGCCTCACACCAACCCCGTAGGTCGGATTAGGCCAAGCCGTAATCCGACAACCCAAATAAAAACGGCCCGCGCGGGGCCGTTTTTATTTCCGGAATCCGAACGTTTACATGTTCGGATAATTCGGGCCACCGCCCCCTTCCGGAGTCACCCAGGTAATGTTCTGGGCAGGATCCTTGATGTCGCAGGTCTTGCAGTGAACACAGTTCTGGGCATTGATCTGGAAACGCTTGCCGCTGCCATCATCCTTCTCGACAACTTCGTACACGCCGGCAGGGCAGTAGCGCTGCGCCGGTTCGTTGTACTTCGGAAGGTTCTCCTTGATGGGAATCTCCGGATCAGTCAGCTTCAGATGAACCGGCTGGTCTTCCTCGTGGTTGGTGTTGGAAATGAACACCGATGACAGCTTGTCGAACGTCAGCGAGTTATCCGGCTTCGGATAGTTCACCTTCTTGCACTCGGCCGCCGGCTTCAGGGTGGCGTAATCCGGAGTGGTGTCGTGGAAGGTGATCGGCAGGCTGCCACGCAGGATGTTCTGCTCGAAGAAGGCGATGGCACCGCCAACCACATTGCCGAACTTGTGCATGGCCGGGCCGAAGTTGCGCTCGGCGTAGAGTTCCTTGAACAGCCAGCTGTCTTCAAACTTCTTCTGGAAGCTGCTGATTTCCTCACCGCTCTTGCCCTCCTTGAGCGCCTCGAAAACCGCCTCGGCGCCCAGCATGCCGGACTTCATGGCGGTGTGGGAGCCCTTGATCTTGGAGCCGTTCAGGGTGCCGGCGTCACAGCCGAGCAGCAGGCCGCCCGGGAAGCTCATCTTCGGCAGGGCGTTGTAACCACCTTTGGTGATGGCGCGGGCGCCGTAGGAAACGCGCTTGCCACCTTCCAGGTGTTTCTTGATCTCAGGATGCAGCTTCAGGCGCTGGAATTCATCGAACGGGCTCAGGTTCGGGTTGCTGTAGGAAAGGTCGGTGATCAGGCCCACGTAGACCTGGCCGTTTTCCAGGTGATACAGGAAAGACCCGCCGGTGGAGCCGGTCTCTTTCAGCGGCCAGCCGGTAGTGTGAACCACCAGACCCGGCTCGTGTTTGGCCGGATCAATGTCCCAAAGCTCTTTGATACCGATGCCATAGTGTTGCGGATCCTTACCTTCATCCAGCTTGAAGTCATTGACCAGGCGCTTGCCCAGGTGACCACGACAGCCTTCGGTAAACAGGGTGTACTTGGCGCGCAGCTCCATACCCGGCATGTAGCCGTCTTTCTCGGAACCATCACGGGCAACGCCCATATCACCGGTAATAATGCCTTTTACCTGACCGTCTTCAACGATGGTTTCGGAAGCCGCGAAGCCAGGATACACCTCAACGCCAAGGCCTTCGGCCTGCTCGGCGAGCCAGCGGCAAAGGTTGCCGAGGCTGATAATGTAGTTGCCATGGTTGTGCATGTTCTTGGGCACAAACGCATTCGGGATCTTGGTGGCGCTTTCCTGGTTTTTCAGCAGGAAAATGTCGTCACGGGTAACCGGCGTGTTCAGCGGAGCGCCTTTCTCTTTCCAGTCCGGGAAGAGTTCGTTGAGGGCAGTGGGCTCGAATACGGTACCAGCCAGAATGTGCGCGCCGATCTCAGAACCTTTTTCTACCACGCATACGGTGAGTTCCTCGCCAGCTTCCTGTGCCAACTGCATGACACGGCACGCTGCCGACAGGCCCGCCGGGCCGCCGCCGACGATCAGAACATCAAATTCCATCGATTCGCGTTCCACGTTGGTCTCCTCAAACATCTTTAATGGATATTATGTGCCCGCAGGCGAGTTTTTCTGGGCCGCCATCATACCGGTAAAAGTGCCTATAGACGACTGCCTCAAGCCGGTTTAACCGACTTGCATAACCAAAAGGATACCGTATTTGAAGAATCAAACAAACGTTTGTTTGAAATTCGCTTCTTCCTTTGGCATTGTAAGACCACACTGAAACATGGTGTGTTTTGAGTCGAAATCTAGTATCGTCTCATTGCCGTTCCCGGTCAATACCGGGTAATTGGCTGAAACATCAGTCCTGGCGCGTCGTTTGAGGCTATTGATTCTGCTGAGCATTGCCTCCATTATTAGTTCGCACTGAATTTCGGCAGGCTCTGCGCGAGGACTGCAAGTCATAAACCCATCGTAGAAGAACGAGGAATCTATGAAGGTTCTGGTCGCTGTAAAACGAGTAATCGACTACAACGTAAAGGTGCGCGTCAAGCCGGACAACACCGGTGTTGACCTCGCCAACGTCAAGATGGCAATGAACCCGTTCTGCGAAATCGCGGTTGAAGAAGCCGTTCGCCTGAAAGAGAAGGGTGTTGCCAGTGAAATCGTAGTGGTATCCATTGGCCCGAAAGCCTGCCAGGAGCAGATCCGTACTGCGCTGGCGCTTGGTGCGGACCGTGGTATCCACGTCGAAACCGACGAGGAGGTTCAGTCTCTCGAAGCGGCCAAGCTGCTCAAGGCTGTTGTTGAGAAAGAAGAGCCAAAGCTGGTCATTCTTGGCAAGCAGTCCATCGATTCCGATAACAACCAGACTGGCCAGATGCTGGCCGCACTGACCGGCATGGGTCAGGGCACTTTCGCTTCGGAAGTGGTTGTTGAGGGCGACAAGGTTAACGTAACCCGTGAGGTAGACGGTGGTCTGATGACCGTTTCCCTGGGCCTCCCGGCTGTTGTCACCACAGACCTTCGTCTGAACGAGCCGCGTTACGCTTCTCTGCCGAACATCATGAAGGCCAAGAAGAAGCCGCTGGACAACATGAGCCCGGCCGATCTGGGTGTCGACATCGCTCCGCGCCTTTCCACCCTGAAGGTTGAAGCGCCTGCTTCCCGTCAGGCGGGTGTGAAAGTGGCCGACGTTGCCGAGCTGGTCGATAAACTGAAGAACGAAGCGAAGGTGATCTAAATGAGCATCCTTGTAATTGCTGAACATGACAACAGCAGCCTGAAACAGGCTACCCTGAATGTTGTAGCGGCTGCCAAGGCCATCGGCGGAGACATCGACGTACTGGTTGCCGGTGAGAACTGTGGTGCCGTTGCTGAAGCAGCTGCCAAGGCCGAAGGCGTTAACAAGGTACTGGTTGCCGATAACGCTGCTTATGGTCACTTCCTGGGCGAGAACCTGGGTGAGCTGGTTGCCGAAGTAGGCAAGGGCTACAGCCACATCCTGGCTGCCGCTGGCACCGTGGGCAAAGACTTCATGCCGCGTGTTGCTGCACTGCTGGACGTTGCCCAGGTTTCCGACATCATGCGCGTTGAGTCCGAAGACACCTTCGTTCGCCCGATCTACGCGGGTAACGCCATTGCCACTGTGAAATCCAGTGACAGCATCAAGGTGGTTACGGTTCGTCCCACGGCCTTTGATCCGGTTGCTGGTGAAGGTGGCTCCGCTGCTGTTGAGCAGCTGGATGTTGCAAAAGATGCCGGCCTGTCCCAGTTCGTAAGCGAAGAGCTGGCCAAGTCCGACCGTCCTGATCTGGCAAGCGCCGGTATCGTTGTTTCCGGTGGTCGCGGCATGCAGAATGGCGACAACTTCAAGATGCTGGAGCAGGTAGCCGATCTGATGGGTGCCGCTGTTGGCGCCTCCCGTGCCGCTGTGGACGCAGGCTTCGTGCCCAACGACATGCAGGTCGGCCAGACCGGTAAGATCGTTGCTCCCCAGCTGTACATTGCCGTTGGTATCTCTGGTGCCATCCAGCA
Organism: uncultured Marinobacter sp.; assembly: GCA_964520755.1. Lineage (GTDB taxonomy): Bacteria > Pseudomonadota > Gammaproteobacteria > Pseudomonadales > Oleiphilaceae > Marinobacter. The sequence continues at coordinate 81,677 of CAZFQI010000002.1, forward strand.
CCTGGCGGGTATGTCTGACTCCAAGGTGATCGTTGCGATCAACAAGGATGAAGAAGCGCCGATCTTCCAGGTTGCTGATTACGGCCTGGTAGCGGATCTGTTCGAAGCAGTTCCGCAACTTGAGGAAGAGCTGAAGAAAGTTATGTAACTTTCGGACATGCTTGAAAAAAGGCACCTACGGGTGCCTTTTTCTTTTGGGAGAAACCGAAATACCTGCCATGATACCCGCCCCAGACTGTTGAACCGGATACACGAGCCATGACCACGATACCGTTTGACGCGCTAGCCTGCCCACTGGACGGTTGCCCGCTCGCGCCCAGCGAAAAAACCTGGAGTTGCGAGAATGGCCACAGCTTCGATGTTGCCCGGCAGGGCTATGTGCATCTGCTGCCGGTCCAGAAGAAACGCACCCTGGACCCGGGCGACAGCAAAGAAATGGTCGCGGCCAGACAACGGTTCCTGAACGCCGGCTTCTACACAAAGATCGCCGACGCCGTGAGCGATCTTGCGCTGGAGGCGCTGCCCGGTGAGGGTATCGGGTCGGTGCTGGACGCCGGTTCCGGAGAGGGCTATTACCTTCGCCACCTTTCGGCCATGCCCGGCGACACAAGCTTTGCCCTGCTTGGTGTTGATATTTCCAAGTGGGCGGTTCTGGCAGCGGCCAAACAGGACAAACAGACTCGATGGGTGGTTGGTAGCAACGCAAACCTGCCGGTAATACCGGAATCGCTGGATCTGGTGCTTTGCCTGTTTGGTTTTCCGGTTTACAGCGAATTTGCCCGGGTGCTCAAGCCCGGCGGCCAGGTGATCCAGGTGGATGCCGGTACGGACCACCTGCGGGAGCTCCGCGAAATCATCTACCCGGAAGTAAAGCCGCCCGGGGAAACAGAGAGCGCCGCCCCAGAGGGCTTCCGGCAAGTGGATTCAACCGTGGTACGGTTCCCGCTGACCCTCCCGGACCAGGCCAGCATTGCCGATCTGCTGGCCATGACCCCACACCTGTACCGGGCCAGTTCCGAGGGCCTGGAGAGGGCTGCGGCCCTTGAGTCTCTGGAGGTTACTGTCGAAGCGACTCTGAAGCGTTTCGAAAAGCTCTGAGCCGGAAACTCACTGACCGTGGTCTGAGCCGGGGGGCTTTTGTCCTTTGCGGGAAGCGAGCCGTTTTTCGGCCTTGCCGATGATCAGTGTGTCGGCGAGGATATGGAGCGCCTTGTTGGTTGTGCGCACGGTTCGATAGATCTGCTGACTTGTCTGGTCATGGGTGGCCCGTGCTTTACGGGCCGTCTGCCGGAACTCTTCATCCTTCGAGAACAGATCAATCAGCCCGAATGTGGTGTTGGAGATCGCCTTGTGAAGCTTCTCCACCGCACTGGCGCCGCCTGAAACGGAGTCTTCCAACAGCCGGGCCCGGTTCCGGACTTCAAGAAGATCCATTCTGCTCTTCTGGATGGCGCTGTGAGCCGCCACCCGATGGGAATTGAGAATCCGTGCTTCCCGGCGGCAGAGCAAAAGCTGCCAGTAGGCAATGCAGAACCCGCTGAAGGCCAGAAGCAGCAACAGGGTTACGACTACGCTGGTGATCATGATAATGCGCTTCCATCAACCATGTTGAATATCCCAATGGTCGTGATCATCGGTACTCAATCTGCATATCCACTTCGATTTCGCGCTCGGTCATCTCTTCCTCGAGCTCTTTCATCACTTCCTGATACACCATCTTGCGCACCATCACGGGGAGTTTATCGGCAAGCACCCGGGCAGACCGTGATTCCCGCTTTGCCAGGGCAATCGGATCCAGTACCCGTAGCGTAATAACCAGCTCCGGTTCCTGCTCGGAATCTGCGATATCGTCGTTCTCCATCATTCGGGCGATCACTTTGCGCTGTTCAAGAACCTGCCAGCAGACAAAACCACTGAACAGGACAAGCAGGATGCTCAATACCATCAAAAAGGTGATCAATTCGAACCTCCGGAAATTGTTTCGGGCGCTGCCTTGCAGTGTGCACTATAGCGTGTGACAAACGATTGGCCGTGACGACGGATTCCCGGGCGCGGCCAGGAAAGTAGAACGGGCGCTCAAAACTGTTAATATCGGTTGCAGTTGTGCAATGAGCTACGCAGAATCAACGAGTTAAGGCCGATTATTCATACCAACAGAGGATTGTTCATGGTCTGGTTCAAAGCGTTTGCAAGTGGTTTTCTCGCAACCCTGGTATTTCATCAGGGGCTGTTCGCATTGTTCTGGCTGGGCGGTATTGTGCCCGCGGCCCCGTTTAACCTGTCGCCGGTGCCGCCGCTCGGCGTCCCTCAGGTTGTGTCACTGGCGTTCTTCGGTGGCCTGTGGGGCATGTTGCTCTGGCTGATTCTCGGCCGCTTCGCCGGGGTGAAGTTCTGGCTGGGGCATGTCATTGTAGGGGCAGTAGGTCCCACGGCAGTCGCCATGCTGGTGGTCTTTCCCCTGAAAGGGCTCGATGTTTCTGCCCAGACCTGGGTAGGCGGGCTACTTCTCAACGGTTTCTGGGGCCTGGGCGTTGCTGTATTCATGCGCCTGATGGGCGCGAAGGCAGCAGCCGCACTCCGTTAAATGCCATCAATTTTTATCACTACTGCTGACTAAGGAAGAGCAATGACCAAATCCGCAGAAACGACCCATGATCTGGTGGTGTTCGGTGCCACCAGCTTCGTCGGCCAGATTCTTACCCGTTACTTGCTCGAAACCTACGGGGTGGGCCAATCGGTGAAATGGGCGATTGCCGGGCGCTCCGAGAGCAAGCTCAACGCGCTCAAGAGCGAGCTTGGCAATAACGCCAAAGAACTGCCAGTGATTCTGGCCGACGCATCGGATGAAGCGGCGCTGAAATCCATGTGCGAGCAGACCCGGGTAATCATTTCCACCGTCGGCCCCTATGCGCTTTATGGCGAGCCGCTGGTCCAGGCCTGCGTGCGCAGCGGCACCGACTACTGCGATCTGACCGGCGAAGTACAGTGGATTGGCAAGATGGTGCAGCGCTACGAGGAGGAAGCGAAAGCGTCCGGTGCGCGCATTGTTCACTGCTGTGGTTTTGACTCGATTCCGTCCGATATGGGCGTCTGGTTCCTTCAGAACCAGGCAGAGCAGACCTTCGGCACGCCATGCCGGGATGTTCGCATGCGCGTGAAAACCGCCAAGGGCGAATTCTCAGGCGGCACCGTTGCCTCCATGATGAACGTGGCAAAGGAAGCAGCGGCCGATCCGAAACTCCGGAAAGAACTGGCCAATCCGTTCTCCATCTGCCCGCCGGAGCATCGCTCCAAGACGCGTCAGCCCAGCCTGAAGGGTGCGGAGTTCGACAAGACTTTCAACGCCTGGCTGGCGCCATTCGTGATGGGCGCCATCAATACGCGGGTGGTGCATCGCTCCAATGCCATGCAGAACGCGCGGTACGGCAAGGAATTTACCTACGACGAAGCGATGATGACCGGCCGTGGCACCAAGGGCAGGCTGGCCGCCTATGCAATCACCGGTGGTCTGGCCGCGTTCTTTACCGCCTCGGCCATCAAGCCGAGCCGCTGGCTGGTGGAGAAGTTTGTGCCCAAGCCCGGCGAAGGCCCGAGCCCTGAAGCCCAGAAAGCCGGTTTCTATGACCTGCGCTTTGTAGGGCGCACCGAAGATGGTAAAACCATCATCACGAAGGTAACCGGCGACCAGGATCCCGGCTACGGCTCCACCGGCAAGATGCTCGGCGAGGCGGGCATGTGCCTGGCGTTCGATACTCCGGCGGATCAGCCGGGCGGGTTCTGGACACCGTCCTCATTGCTGGATGGCAAGCTGATGGACCGGCTCACCAGTAAGGCGGGCCTGACCTTCGAGGTGCTCGAAACCCGCTAACCACTCAGGTAAATCACACGGTCGGAGCCCGGCAGGGCTTCCGACCCGTGTGCCAGACTGATCACGGTTTTTCCTTCCAGAAGTGTTTCCATCCGTTTTGACACCCGCGCCCGGGTCTCGGCATCCAGGCCGGTAAACGGCTCATCCAGTATGACCAGCGGGGCCGGGTTCAGTAGCACCCTCGCAAGGGCCACACGCCGGGCTTCACCACCGGAGAGTCGGCTGCCGGCGCTGCCCAGCCAGGTATCAAGCTGATCCGGTTCCGTGGCGAAGCGTTCAGCCAGTTCCATCTGCTCCAGAATGCCCCACAGCTCAGTATCCGACGCCTCCGGCGAACCCAGTAACAGATTGGCTCTCAAGGTGTCCTCGAACAACACGGTTTTCTGGGTCAGGTAGACGCAATCTTTTCGAACCAGGCTGCCCTGGGCATGGGGCAACAGGCCGGCGAGTACGTCCGCCAGAGAGGACTTGCCGCTGCCGGAGTGGCCGAGAATCCCGACCCGGTCGCCGTTCTCAATCTCAAGATTGAAGCGGGTGAACAATGGCGCGTAACCACTGTGTTTAACCGAGATATTTTCGGCGAGCAGTGCGGTCTCTGGCGGCAGGCCTGCTGGTTGTGGCGTACCCGGCTGTTCATCCTCCCGGCAATCCCGGTTCAGCCGTGAAGCCGACGCCAGGGTAGCCCCGAGTTTCCCGAAAGCGTCGGGCAGCATGGCGTAGACCTCGGCCAGGCCGAGCAGGGCAATCGGCAGCAAAACCAGAACCGGGCCGGACACGGTGCCAGCCTGGAACAGGGCGAAACCGGCCCAGAGCGCCAGAACCGCAGAGAGATTAACCAGCAAATGAGACCCTGCCAGATGCCAGCCAACCCGGGTATCGGCCTTCGCCTGCTCGGAGGTGACCTGATGCGCCTGGCGCATAAGCCAGGCCGCATGTTTGCCGGTCCGCCCGGCCGCGGTCAGCTCCGGGAAACCCTCAATGTGCTCTATCACGGCCGTGCGCAAATCCTCCTGCCGGTCGCTTTGCCGGGCAGCCAGGCGCCAGGTTCTCAGGTATACGCCAACGGTGGCGATCAACAGAGCAATCACCAGCAACAGACCAACCAGCAATGCCGTCCCGACATCAAACAGCACCGCGGCAAGTACCACGACCGCAAGGGTGACGACGCCAGCCAGCGCTGAAGGCGCGATCAGCCGCAGGTACAGCGTATCCAGGGCATCCACATCACTGGTTAGCCTCGATAGCCACTGGGCGCCGCTCAGTTCACCACGGCGGATACGGCTCGCCTGTGACAAACGCCGGAACAGGGCCACGCGGATATCCGTGAGCAGGCGCAAAACAGTATCGTGATTGTAGACCCGCTCCAGGTAGCGGAACACCGTGCGGGACACGGCAAAGAAACGGATGGCACCGCCGGGCACATAGAGGTTGATGGTCGCCGCCACTCCGGCCGCCAGAAGCAGCCCCACCAAAGCCGTTTCGGTGATAAACCAGCCCGAAACCGCCAACAGGGCAATGCCGGAGAGCAGGGTGGCCAGAATCAGAAAACCACCGACAACCAGGCGGCCGGGGCGTTTGAAAATCAGGTCCAGCCAGGGTTTCAGTTCACGCATCGCGAACCTCCCCGCCGGACACCAGCAGCACCCGGTTGGCCAGGGTCAGAAGGGCCTGATGGTGGGTAGAGAAAACGAGGGTTTTGCCAGCGACCGCCAGTTTATGCAGGGCCTCCAATACAAACACCTCACTGTCGCTATCCAGGCCCGCAGTGGGTTCATCCAGCAGAATCAGATCGTAATCCGCCAGAAAGATACGGGCCAGACTGAGGCGTCGGGCCTGGCCGCCGGAGAGTCCCTGTCCCTCTTCCGACACCGGGCTATAGATTCCCTGTTGCCGGCTGTCCAGAAGGGAACCAAGGCCCACGTTACGCAGCGCCGTTTCAATCGCAACATCGGAGGCATCCGGAGTGGTCAGTCTGAGGTTATCGGCCCAGGTGCCCTGAACCAGAAAACCCTTCTGCCCCAGCCAGCCAAACCGGAAACTGCCCGGTGCTTCGCCGAACAGATGAATTTCACCGGTGTCCGGCGCCATGAAGCCGGCCAGAAGATGTAGCAGGGTAGATTTGCCACCGCCGGAAGGGCCGGTCAGGGCAATCACTTCACCTTTCTGGATGGTCAGGGACAGATTCCTCATAACCGTGTGGTTGGTCCGGAAACCTTTACCGATGGAACGCAGCTCAATCCGGTCTTCCGCACCCTCGACCGACGCCATCTCTGATGCGGTTTCAAGGTTCACCGGCAGATCCAGCCGCTCAAGTATCTCTGAGCCGGCGCCCATGGCCGCGGCGCGATCGTGATAATGCTGGGAGAGCGTCCGCAGTGGCTGAAAAAACTCCGGGGCCAGCAAAAGAATCAGCAATCCGGAAAACAGGGTCAGATCCTCGGAAGGGCCGTAGGTGATATAGCCAAGCAGACCAAACCCGATATAGATCGCGATAACGGCGATGGCTACAGAGGCAAAGAACTCCAGAACCGCCGAGGACAGAAAAGCGACCCGGAGCGTTTTCATGGTGATGCGCCGGTAGTGGTCAGAGCGCTTGCGAATGAGCTCCGCAGCCCCGGCCGTCTGGCCGAACAGCTGCAGGGTGGTCAGGCCACGCACCTTGTCCAGGAACTGGCCGGAAAGCCGGCTGATGGTTTCAAAGTGCTGCTGGTTCAGTTTTTCCGCGCCCATGCCCACCAGGGCCATGAACAACGGAATCAGCGGCGCGGACAGTAGCAGGAAGATGCCGGCGAGCCAGTCCAGCCAGAACACCAGGGCCAGGATCAGCAGCGGCACAATCATCGACAGGGTCATCTGCGGGAGAAACCTGGCAAAGTAGCCGTGCAGGGCTTCCACATGGTCAATCCACTCACGAGCCAGGGTGCCAGCGGAGGACTGGCCCAATTCAACCGGGCCAGTGGACTGCCAGTGTTTATGGAGCTGTCGCCGGGCATCCCGGCGAACCTGTTCGCTGCAACGCGCAGCAAACCGGGTCTGAAAACCCTGGCCCAGGGCACGAACAACCAGCGCCAGGATCAGACCGAGAAAGAGGGGAGTGAGGTCCGCAACCGGAACCTCGTCAATGATGCCCAGATGGATAATCCGGGCCAACAGAATCATCTGGATAATGGTGGCAACGCCCGCAATTGTGCCGGCAGCCACGGTACTGCGTATCCAGAAACGGCTGCCCCGGGCCAGCTGCGCAAGCCAGCCCCTGACAGCCGTCGAGTCGGTAGCGGAAGCGTGGCCCCCGCCATCATTCGCCCGTGGCTCCACCACTCAGTGGTATCCCTCGCCGGCACGTACCTTGCCCCGGAACACCCAGTAGGTCCAG
>CAZFQI010000003.1:0-12147 GCA_964520755.1 uncultured Marinobacter sp.
GCATCTTCCTCGCGGAAGTATTTGATCGGGTTTTCCTTGCTGGCCATGGTGCAGCTCCACCAGCCTGTGGGATAGACCGGCTGCGGGAATGGCAGCGTCTGCACGTGCTCGAACCCGGCCTTGCGCATGTCCTCGTGAATACCCTTGATAATGCTCTCGGTGTGCAGCAGCGGCGATTCACTCTGCTGAACAACAATGCCACCCTCACGCAGTGCCAGCATGGCATCCCGATAGAAATCCAGGGCAAACAGGCCTTCTGCCGGGCCGACAGGATCAGTACTGTCAATAATAATGAGGTCGACACTGTTCGGCTCAATGTCGCGCATCCACTGAATCCCATCCCCGAAGAAGAAATTGGCGCGCGGGTCACTGTTCGCTTCGCAAAGCTCCGGAAAATATTTTTCCGACATGCGGGTTACCCGCTCGTCGATTTCCACCTGCCAGGCTTCCTCAACGCCCGGATGCTTGAGCACCTCTTTCAGAGTGCCACAGTCACCACCGCCGACAATCACCACCTTTTTGGGGTCCCGGTGAGTAAACAGGGCTGGATGGGTCATCATTTCGTGGTACAGGAAGTTATCGCGGGTGGTCAGCATCACGCAGCCATCCAGAACCATCAGGTTGCCGAAGGTCTCGGTCTCGTAGATCTCCAGCTTCTGGAACGGTGTCTGTTCCTCATGGAGCTTCTTTTTCACCTGCAGGGAGAACGCTGTCCCCTGATCCTGGAATACCTCGGTAAACCAGCCGTCATTGAGTGCTGTCATGTCTTGCCTCCCGCTGTGGGCCATGGGCTGTGTTAAAAGGCCTCATTGTAGGGACGCCCCACCTTGAGCTAAAGCGATAATCGCGCTAACCGGCCAGATATTTTCCCTGCCCGGTTCTTTTAGCCCGTGGCGGGAATCCATACAATGTCGGCCAGAGGCCGGCTGCCGAAAATTTCCCTGCCGGCCAGTGTTTCCTGACAGGATAGCAAGCATGAGCGAAGCCAGCGCCACACCGGCCCACAAGGTATACAACATTGCCCATTGGAGTGACGGTTACATCGGCGTCAATGACGAAGGCCAGGTCCTGATACGACCGGATCGGGGTCACAGCCCGGCACGGATCAACCTGCCGGAGCTGACCCGAACACTGACCGATTCCGGGATTCAGTTGCCGGTGCTGGTGCGCTTCGTTGATATCCTCCACGACCGGGTCAACAAACTGTGCAATGCGTTCAACAAGGTGGCTGAGGAACACGCCTACCAGGGCCGTTACACGGCCGTCTACCCGATAAAGGTTAACCAGCAGCGCCGGGTGGTCGAGGAACTGATGGCTTCTGAGCCGGCTGCTTCGAAAGGCCAGATCGGCCTTGAAGCAGGCAGCAAGCCGGAGCTGATGGCGGTTCTGGCAATGTCCCGGCAACCGGGATCGGTGATCGTCTGCAACGGCTACAAAGACCGGGAATACATTCGTCTGGCCCTGATTGGCCAGACCCTGGGCCACCGGGTATTCATCGTGGTGGAGAAAAAGTCGGAACTGCCGCTCATATTGGAGGAAGCGAAAAGCCTGGGCGTGTCGCCATTGATCGGGGTGCGCGCACGCCTGGCGACCATCGGCAAAGGCAACTGGCAGAACACCGGCGGTGAAAAGTCCAAGTTCGGTCTATCCGCCAGCCAGGTTCTGGATGTGGTCAGCACCCTCCGTGAGGCGGGAGCCCTGGATACCCTGCAGCTGCTACATTTCCACCTTGGCTCCCAGATCGCCAATATTCGCGACATACAGACCGGCCTCAGGGAGTGCGCCCGCTTTTACAGCGAACTGCGCCAGATGGGGGCCCCGGTCGGCACGGTGGATATCGGCGGTGGCCTGGGTGTGGACTACGAGGGGACCCGCTCCCGCAGCAGCTGTTCCATGAACTACAGCGTTTACGAATACGCCTACAACGTGGTGCATGTGCTCCAGGCCGAATGCGATCGCCACGGCATCCCCCACCCCGATCTGATCAGCGAATCCGGCCGAGCCCTGACCGCCCACCATTCGGTGCTGGTGACCAACGTGATCGACCGCGAAGCACCGGAAAACCGGACGCCGGAGCAGCCAGACGACGCCGCATCGGCTCCATTGCACGATCTCTGGCGCGACCTGGAAAGCCTGCAGGACATCAACACACCGCGCTCACTGGCTGAGATCTACCACGATGTCATGCACGCCATGGCCGATGTTCACGCCCAGTTTGCCCACGGTGTGCTCTCGCTGCAGGAACGGGCAAATGCGGAAACCCTGTACACCCGCTGCTGCCGACTGCTTCGCGATCAGCTGGACAGCAGCAACCGGGCCCACCGGGAAATCATTGACGAACTCAATGAAAAGCTGGCCGAGAAGCTGTTCGTAAATTTTTCCCTGTTCCAGTCACTGCCGGATGTCTGGGGCATCGACCAGATCTTCCCGGTTATGCCAGTAAATGGCCTGAACCGCCCGCTGAACCGGCGCGCTGTGATCCAGGACATTACCTGTGATTCCGACGGTCGCATCGACCGTTACGTGGACGGCCAGGGCACCGAGACGACTCTGCCGCTGCCAGAGGATAAGGCAGGCGAACCGCTGCTGATGGGCTTTTTCATGACCGGTGCCTATCAGGAGATTCTGGGCGACATGCACAACCTGTTCGGCGACACTCATTCCGTGGACGTTCGCCTGACGGCAGAAGGTGGCTACGAGATCAGCGACCCCATCACCGGCGACACCGTGGCCAAGGTGTTGCGCTATGTAAACTTTGAACCGGATGCCTTGGTGGAGGCCTACCGACGCAAGTTCGCCGCCTCGACCCTGGCACCGGAGACCCAGTCAGCGCTGCTGACGGAACTGGCCGCCGGTCTCGATGGCTATACCTACCTGGAAGAATAACCAGAGTCAGGTTTTCTGATGCGTTCGACGCCAGGCGCTGGGCGAGAGGCCTTCCCATTTACGGAAGGCCCGACCAAAGTTGGAAGGGTCGCTGTAGCCGAGGGCGTCGGCAATTTCGTCGATGGTCAGCTCATTGCGCCGCAGCAGCTCCAAGGCTCGGCGGTGGCGCAAGGAATCCTGTAGCTGCTGGAAACGGACCCCTTCCGCTGCCAGCTGCCTGCGGAGTGTCCTCGTGGATATTTGCAGGTGCTCGGCCACATCTTCCAGAGCCGGCAAGCGTTGACTCCGTCCAGTTTCAAGCAGGCGCATCACCCTGTCGGCTACCGATGTTGTCCCTTCGATAAATCGCATTTCCTCTTCGCACTGGGCCTCGGCAATCCGGCGGGTCACCGGATTCGACAGGGACATGGGCGAGTCCAGAAACACCCGCCTGAACCTTAACTGGTTCACACCGCTGCCAAATGAGATCTGGCTGCCAAACAGCTGCCGATAGGCTGAGACATCTTCGGGCTCTGGAAAGTCCAGAAGGCAGCGGCCGCCGTCCAAAAGCCGGCGACCGAACAGTAAAAGGTTCACATCCATCAACGACGCCATCACCACGTCAACATTAAAACGGTATAGATCCTCGATTCCGTGGGCCAGGTCCAGCTGGATGACCGCCTCACAATCCTCCACGAAAAAAGACAGCCTCATGTAAACAAAACGGATCTGGAAATACTTGATCAACACCCTGAGCGCCTGCTCCAGGGTGTCGCAACTGATGGCAGCCTGGGCGAGGGAACCGTGGGTGGTAAACTTCAGTCGTTTGCCGTACTCCAGCCCCAGTGCAGGATCACCGCTTTGCGCCAGGCTTTCCCGACACAGGGCGCTGAACTGATCGACCGTAATGAAATTGTCCGGGTGCCCAAGCATGGACGGACGGATTCCGGCAGCCGAAAGCAACCGCCCCCGGGGCAGGCCCCGATCCTCCGCCAACTGGCAGAGGATATCCGCATAGTGCGCCCGGATAACGGGCAAATTTCCGGTAATGCCGGGTGCATTCATGGGGATGGCTTTCTTCCGGTCTCGATTTATTGCTCAGACTAGACCGCTCTGGCTGTTCCGGCAATTACCCGCGAGACGACCGGCAACCGTCTCTGGTGCCAGCTCTTTTTGTTTTTTTTCGGACCGGCTGATCCAAGGCGTGAACCAGCCCGTAAATCTTGCGACTGACAAAACCGGGACGAGTGCATAGAATGATGACCAGAACAAGCTCAAATCATGCGACTGTCAAGGAGCGTCCGGTGACCACACTGGATCAGAAGCCAGCCAGTTCCGAGGGCCGAAAAGACCCGTGGAGCCAGATGCTGCAGAAAGTAGGCAAGAACCAGGATCGCGAGGCGTACCACGCGCTGTTCGAGCATTTTGGGCCGCAAATCAAGTATTACGCCATGGCCAACGGCCTGGCGAGCCATGCGGAAGAGCTTGTGCAGGAAGTATTTGTGTCCATCTGGAGGCGTTCGTGTCTTTATGACTGGCGAAAGGCTGCGGCGTCAACGTGGATATTCACGATCGCCCGTAACCAGCGCATCGACATGCTCAGAAAGATGCAGCGGACCAGTGCGGAAATGCCGGTAGAGACTGAAGATCTATGGCAAATTCCGGGCGACAATGAAAACGAACCGGTGACGTCGCTGCATCGTTTGATGTCGGAGCGGAGAATCAGAGCATCTCTGAGCCATCTCCCGGAAGAGCAGATCACGGTTATTGCCAAGGTTTACATGGAAAACAAGTCTCACCAGATGGTAGCGGACGAATTGAACATTCCCCTTGGCACGGTCAAAAGCCGGGTACGCCTGGCACTGAACAAACTGAAAGTGATTTTGCAGGATCAGAACGTATGACACGGCATCATCCCGACAGCCTGAGCTTGATGGAATACAGTGCAGGGAATCTGAGCGAGCCCCATGCCCTCTGCATTCGGCTGCACCTGGACAAGTGCTCCCACTGCCGTAGCCGCGTGGACACACTCGACAGTCTTGGCGCTGTGATGATGGAGCATCAACCGAAAGTGAGCGTGTCGGAAAGCATGTTCGACAGCATCCTATCCAAGATCGACAGCGAACCTACGGATGAGGCTGTGGCGACTCCGACTCCCAGGGTCGGTGCCCTGCAGAAACTGCTGGGTGAAGATCTCAACAGCCTGCCATGGAAACGTCAGCTTGGTGATGTGAGTGTTCTGGACATAACGGACCGGTTCCCTGGCCAGAAAGAGCAGGTGGTCCTTCAGAAGCTGGCAGCAGGTGGTAAGGCACCGGCCCACACCCACCGTGGCGAGGAAACGACCATTGTGCTGCAAGGCGCTTTTGCCGACCAGAAAGGCGTTTTCAACCAGTGGGATTTTGTCGTGCTGAACGATGAGGATGAGCACAAGCCCGTGGCGGTTGGCTGCGAAGACTGCATCACTCTGTCTGTACTCAGTGCTCCGGTCAAACTTACGGGCACGTTTACCCGGATGCTAAACCCGTTTATTCGATAGACGTTTGTAAGCTGGGGCAGGATTCGCTGCCTCAGCGCTTCCTTCCAGTGAGCAACTCTGCAATTCAGCAATGGTTCAATTGACCTGAACACCTTCCGAAACGACACTGGCAGACAGAGCCGGAATTAGCTGGCCATCCCATTACAACCAGAACCTTCGAATCTGCCATGCCCGACATCATTGTCATGTTTTTCCTGCTCGGCCTGATAGCCGGGACCATCAAGTCTGACCTGGCCATTCCTCGCGAGGCCTACGACATCCTCAGCCTGTTGCTGATGCTAACCATCGGCCTGAAAGGCGGGATGGCGTTGTACGGCAACCTTGCGCCCGACCTTCTGCTGGAGATGTTGGCGGTTGCCGCCCTGGGGTTTGCGCTGCCGCTGCTGATGATACCCCTGCTGCGCTTTGTGGTAGGTCTGTCCATTGCCGATACAGCCAGCTTCGCGGCCCATTATGGATCGGTAAGTGCCGGAACGTTCGCAGTCGCGCTTGCCTGGGCAGAAACACGGGGACTGAACACCGGCGGTCAGGTGACTTTATATCTGGTACTGCTGGAATTGCCAGCCATCATGGTGGGACTCTGGTTCTATCGTCGTTTCGGCAAGCCTGACGATAGCGTTGGTGGAACGCCGCTCTGGCAAGAGACCCTGACCAACCGCAGTGTCGTTCTGCTGGTGGGCGGGGTAATCATCGGTGCGCTCTACGGTCCCGGCCAGGGCACGGGGGTCACCGCACCGCTGACCAGCGCGTTCTCAGTCATCCTGTCGCTGTTTTTGCTGGAAATGGGCCTGGTGGCCGCCGAAACACTGCGCAACCTCAGCTGGGCTCACTGGCGAGTGGTGCTTTTCGGGCTTGCCATGCCCCCGATCCTTGCCGTACCCGGGCTGTTGGTCGGCACTGCCCTCGGCCTTGGCACCGGCTCGACCCTGATTCTGGCAACACTGACGGCAAGCGCCTCCTATATCGCAGCGCCAGTCGCCGTACGCCATGCGATCCCCGATGCCAATATCGGCCTGGCCATGCTGGCCTCGCTGGGTGTGACTTTCCCCTTCAATGTCCTTATTGGCATCGGTCTCTATCATTCAATGCTTACCTGGGCTTTGCCCGCATGAACATCGGGGAATGATCACCAGGGCAGTTCCGAGCCATCCCAGCTCAGGAACCGCCCGTTATCCCCCTCGCCCACGTTATCGAGCACGTCAACCAGATTGGCCGCTGTCTCCGCCGCCGTATGCACTTTCAGTTTGGCCAGGGATTGACTGAACGGTTCGCTCAACGCCGACTCGGTGGTGCCCGGATGCAGGGAAACACAGGCTATTGGTTTGCATCGGCGGGGTAATTCGATGGACAGGTTACGCACCAGCATATTCAACGCCGCCTTGGAGCTCCGATAGGCATACCACCCCCCAAACCCGTTATCGGTAATCGATCCGACTTTTGCAGAAATCGCCGCCACCCGCTTGAATTCCCGATGTCGAAGCCAGGGCAACAACGCCTGCGTCAGTAAACCGAACCCGGTCGCATTCACTGCAAACGCCCGCGCCATACTCCCTGCGTCCAGATCCTCGAGACGCTTCTCGGGAAACATTTCCGGCCCATGGAGCAAGCCGGCGGCGTAGATGAAGCCGTCGATGCCTTCCTCTCGGGCCAACAACGATTCCAGCGCCTCTGCAACGGCCGCTGGCGACGCATTGTCTTCGGCATCCCATGGCAACACGGTACTTCGCTCATGGGCCCGCATGACCTCCGGTACTTTTTCCGGGTCACGACACAACCCGATCACACTCGTCTGCGAATCCCGCTCAAGCAACCGGGTCGCCAACGCGCCACCAATTGCGCCGGAAACCCCGGCAATCACCACTCGTTTCATCAGAGACCTCCTTTGTTCTCGAGGACATACGAAAATTCTATCGTCCGGACTGCCGAAAACGGTGAACCAGCGCATTAAAACAGGCGTATGAAACCAGTGTTCAAATCACTTTGGGAGTGCTGCCTTTCCGGGCAGCACTCCAGTAAAAAAGCGCACGTAGGAGAGTATCCATGCAATACCAGGCTCCGGCGAATGACCTTCGCTTTCTGTTGTTTGATGTATTGGGCGCAGACCGACTGCATGAGCTGGAAAAATACGCCGATGCCACCCCGGATCTGATTTCCGCGGTTATTGACGAGGCTGGCAAGCTCGCAGCAGAAGTCATCCAGCCCACCAACCAGATCGGCGACCGGGAAGGTTGTACCTACGATCCCGAAACCCGCTCGGTGAAAACACCCGAAGGTTTCAAGGATGCCTACAAAAAGTTCGTTGAGGGCGGCTGGACAGCGCTGGACGCACCGCTTGAATACGGCGGCCAGGGCCTGCCCCACACCCTGAAGTTCGTGGTGGACGAAATGGTCTGCTCCACCAACCTCTCCCTGGGCATGTATCCTGGCCTGACCCATGGCGCCATCAGTGCCCTGCACGCCCACGGCTCCGATGAACTGAAAAACATCTACCTGGAAAAACTGATCTCAGGCGAGTGGACCGGCACCATGTGCCTGACAGAGCCCCAGTGCGGCACAGATCTTGGCCTGATTCGCACCCGCGCCAACCCGAACGATGACGGCAGCTATGCCATCGAAGGTACCAAGATCTGGATTACCGGCGGCGAGCACGACCTGGTGGACAACATCGTGCATCTGGTTCTGGCCAAACTGCCCGGGGCACCGGATACCACCAAGGGTATTTCGCTCTTCGCGGTTCCCAAATTCCTGCCGGATTCCGGTGAGCGCAATCCTGCTTTTTGTGGCGGTCTTGAGCACAAGATGGGTATCAAGGGCTCTGCCACCTGCGTCATGAACTTCGAGGGCGCCAAAGGCTGGCTTGTCGGCGAGCCAAATGATGGCATGCGGGCGATGTTCACCATGATGAACGAGGCCCGCCTCATGGTTGGCATGCAGGGTCTCGGCCTGGCGGAAATGGCTTACCAGGAAAGTCTCGGTTTTGCCCGTGAGCGCTTGCAGAGCCGTTCACTGAGCGGCCCGAAGAACCCCGATGGCCCCGCTGATCCGATCATCGTACACCCGGATGTACGCCGGATGCTGATGCGCCAGAAAGTCCTGAACGAAGGCATGCGTGCCCTGGCCCTGTTTGCCGGACACCAGCTGGATCTGTCGGTTGCCCATTCGGATGAGACCGTCCGGGAATCCGCCGATGATCTGGTTCAACTGCTTACACCCGTTGTGAAATCTTTCCTGACGGACGAAGGCTTCAACAACGCCAATACCGGCCTGCAGGTACTGGGTGGTTCCGGCTTCACAACAGACTGGCCGCTGGAGCAGCTGGTGCGCGACGGCCGGATTGCCCGGATCTACGAGGGCACCAACGGCATTCAGGCCATGGACCTTGTGGGCCGCAAATTGAGTCTGAAAGGCGGCCAACTGGTACGCACCCTGTTCGGAACCCTGAGCGGATACCTCAAGGACAATCCGGAGGCGCCACACCGGGAGGAACTCAAGAACGCCATGAAAGCGCTGGAAACCGCGACCATGTGGCTGGCCACCAATGCACCGAAAGATCCGGAGCAGGCGGGCGCTGCCGCTACGCCGTATCTGCGCCTGATGGCACTGACGGTGATCGGCTACCTCTGGTCCCGCATGGCCAATGTCGCCAACGAGCAGCTTGCCGCCGGCGAAGGCAACAAGCCCTTGCTGGAGAGCAAGGTTGTCTCTGCACGCTTCTTCTTTGAAAAGCTGCTGCCGGAAGTCGACTGGCTGCTGGGCGACATTCAGAGCGGCAAGGATAGCCTGATGGCGTTCTCAGACGACCACTGGGCCGCGTGATCCGGACTCCGGCCAGAGCCTTCGCGGTTCTGGCCGGAAATGACCGAACAATGACAGCTTGTGACCTTCAGGGTGACAGTCTGGAAATTGATAATGATCACGTTGATTAGTGTCTCTGAACTAGTCCTGCCCAGATCCCCGTCGGACTGGGTACTTTTGAAAGCCACGCTCTGCGTGGCTTTTTTTATGGTCATTTTTTTGTCTGCGCGGTCACTGGGTTACAATTGCCACCTTTGACTCTGTCCGGCCTCTGGCCAGACCTGCACGGGGATACCATGAACGCCGACGATTACGCTTTCCGCTTTGGCGGCATCGAACGACTTTACGGGCGTCGGGCCCTGGAAGCCTTTCGCCACGCAACTTTTGCCGTTGTCGGGCTTGGCGGCGTCGGATCCTGGGCCGCTGAAGCCCTTGTCAGAAGCGGCGTTGGCAGCATTATCCTGATCGACATGGACGATGTCTGTGTGTCCAATACCAACCGTCAGCTCCACGCTCTGGAAGGCCAGTACGGACGCACCAAAACCGATGCCATGGCAGACCGCTTGCGGGCGATCAACCCGGAAGCAGACATTCGGGTGCATTTCGGTTTCCTGACCACGAAGAACGTCAGCGAGCTGATCACCGAAGACATGGCCGGGGTGGTCGACGCCATCGACAGCGTCAAGGCCAAGGCCGCCCTGATCGCCCACTGCCAACGCCGGAAAATTCCCCTGGTCTGCGCCGGCGGCGCCGGCGGACAGATCGACCCTACTCAGATTCGGGTGGCCGACCTCAGCAAAACCACCCAGGACCCGCTGCTGGCCAAAGTACGCAACCTGCTGCGCCGGGAATACGGTTTTTCCCGCAATCCCAAACGTCGCTTTGGCATTGAGGCCGTATACTCCCTCGAGCAGCTGACGTATCCTGCCGGAGACGGGGAAGTCTGCCTGCAGAAACCGGCCACCGACGGCCCGGTCCGACTGGACTGCGCTTCCGGCTTTGGTGCCGCCAGCCCGGTAACCGCCAGTTTCGGTCTTTTTGCAGCCTCACGGCTTCTGAATAGGATTGCCCGGCACGCCAACCAATAGATCAACGGACCTGAAACCATTATGCCTGTCAGCACTGTCCTGCTTCTTGCCAGCATTGGCGTTCTTTCACTGTTCTGCCAGTGGCTAGCCTGGCGTGTGCGCATGCCCGCGATCCTGTTCCTTCTCGCGGGGGGCATCCTGGCGGGTCCTGTCCTGGGCTTCCTGGCCCCGGAAGTGGTGTTTGGTGACCTGCTGTTCCCGGTGATCTCTCTGGCCGTTGCCATCATCCTCTTCGAGGGCAGTCTGACCCTGCGCTACGAGGAAATCCGCGGCCACGGCAAGATGGTCCGCAATCTGATCCCTGTCGGTTCCATTGTCACCTGCATCATCGGCACCCTTGCCGCCCGGTGGCTTCTGGATGTCTCCTGGGCTGTCGCTCTGTTGTTTGGCGCGATTTCCATTGTCACCGGCCCGACTGTGATCGCGCCGTTACTCCGTTCCGTGCGCCCAAACTCGAAGCTGGCCAACATTCTGCGCTGGGAGGGCATCATTATTGACCCGGTCGGGGCACTGCTGGCGGTCCTGGTGTTCGAGGGGATTGTGTCCTGGGGCCAGGGCAACGTCTTTGGCCACTCACTGTATATCTTTGGCAAGACCCTGGCCGTGGGCTTCCTGATTGGCGCCGGTGCCGGGTATCTCAATGGCATCGTTTTACGCAAGCACTGGATTCCTCAATACCTGCATAATGCCGGCACCCTCACCTTCATGCTCGGCATGTACGCCATCTCTAACGAGCTGGCCCATGAGTCGGGCCTCCTGACGGTGACCGTCATGGGCATCTGGATGGCCAACATGAAACAGGTGCCTATCGAGAGCATCCTGGAATTCAAGGAATCCCTGAGCGTTCTGCTGATTTCGGCACTATTCATTATCCTGGCCGCACGGGTTGAGTTTTCCGCCATCGCCGAACTGGGCTGGGGGCTGGTGGCGGTGCTGGCGCTGCTGATGCTTGTGGCGCGCCCGCTGAGCATTTTCCTGTCGGCCATCGGCACCAATCTGAACTGGCGGGAAAAGCTCTTCCTGAGCTGGATTGCCCCAAGGGGCATCGTCGCCGCAGCGGTGTCAGCGCTGTTCGCCTTCCAACTCCAGAAGCTGGGCTATGAGAGCGCCGCTGCCCTTGTACCCCTGGTGTTCGTGCTGATCATTGCCACCGTCACCCTGCAGAGCCTCACAGCGCGGCCGGTCGCACGCCTGTTGAAAGTCGCCGAACCCGCGGAATACGGTTTCCTGATCCTGGGCGCCAACCCGGTGTCCCGGATGATTGGCAAGGCCCTGAAGAAGTATGAGGTACCAGTGACTCTTGCTGACACCAACTGGGAGAATGTCCGCCAGGCACGCATGGAAGACCTGCAGGTCTACTTCGGCAATCCGGTTTCCGAGCACGCATCCACCCACCTGGATCTGACGGGCATCGGCAAGCTCCTGGTGATTTCTCCCTACAAGCACATGAATTCCCTGGCCACCTACCACTTTCTGGACTGGTTCGGGAGCAAGTGCGTGTTCAGCCTGGCCGAGGGTGACCAGGACCAGAAGGCCCGGCACCAGACCGCCGAAAAGATCCAGATGACCCGGGGCCTGTTCGACGGCGTCAGTTACGCCAAGCTGGCCAGCCTGGTGAGTCAGGGGTACACCGTGAAGACCACCCAGTTGAGCGAGGAATTCGGTTACCAGGAGTTCCTGAACAAATACCAGAACCAGGCCCTGGTGTTGTTCACGTTTGACAGCAAGGACCACGTCGCTCCGGTTTGCAGCATGAAAGACCTGAAACCGGAAGACGACTGGATCCTGATCAGCCTGGTACCGCCCCAGGCGAGAAAAGAACGCAAGGAGAGAGACGGCGGGGAGGAGCCCTCAGCCGGT
>CAZFQI010000003.1:12247-69731 GCA_964520755.1 uncultured Marinobacter sp.
GGACGCGCCAGCCGACGAATCCCCTTCATCGGCAATCTAGTACCAGCTTGCCGCGCACGTGCCCACCCTCCAGGAGTTCGTGGGCCTGCGCGACGTCCTCCAGCGGAAACGTCTCGTCGATGTGGACCTTTACATCGCCGTCCTCAATCAGCTCGGCAATCTCATCCAGGTGAAACACGTCCGGGCGCACGGTCATGCCGTGGGCGCGTAATCCCATCTCCTCGGCTGCGCTGATGATTTCATCAGCGGTAACCGTGGGAATGGTGACAAGGACACCCTGCTCGCCAAGGGTATGCAGCGAGCGCTTGCCGGTATCGCCACCGACCAGGTCCAGCACCACGTCGAGGCCATAGCACTCTTCGCCGATATCCGTGTTGCGGTAGTCAATGACTTCGTGAACTCCGAGTTCTGCCAGAAAATCCCGGTTACCGGCCGAAGCCGTAGCAATGACATGGGCACCACGTTCCAGTGCGAACTGGACCGCGAAATGCCCGACACCACCGGCACCGGCATGAATCAGGATCTTCTGCCCGGACTCCAGCTTCGCCATTTCAAACAGCGCCTGCCAGGCGGTCAGCGCCGCCAGGGGCAAGGCACCCGCAGACACCAGGTCCAGTTCTTCCGGCACGATGGCCAGCTCATCGGCTGCCGCCAGGGCGTACTGTGCATAACCGCCACCGCCGGCCGGAAATCCGACCATGCCCATGACCCGGTCGCCAGGCACCAGGGTGGTCACGTTGGCACCAACCCCGACAACCTCACCGGCCACATCGTAACCCGGCGTCCAGGGCAAGGAATTCTCGATCTGCCGGGCTGCGAACCCCAACCCCTTCCGGGTCTTCCAGTCAATGGGGTTAAGCCCGGCCCCGTGCACCCTCACCAGCACCTGATCGTCTCCGGGAACTGGCACGTCAGCCTCGACCACCTGAAGGACATCACGTTCACCGAAGCGATCGTAGATCACATGGTGCATCGTGGCTTCAGCATTCTGATCAGCAGTTTTTTCCATGGAGATCTCCGGACAACAGGTTTAACGGGAGTGACTTTGAACACGACTAGCTGAAGTAAAGCACAAAAGAGCTCGGGGGACCTAGAGCCCCTTGCCTCCGGCCACAACAGCAGAACCGAGTATGTCGGCGAACTCTTTCGGCGCGCGAGCGGGCCGCTGGCTTTTCATATCAACACAGGCGTGGGTGGAGACAGCCCTGACCAGGCTTTTGCCATCAGACGGGCGCACCAACTGGAATTGCCGGGCAGACCGGAAACGGCCATCGTAGTCGGTCAGCCAGGTTCCCAACACCAGGTGGTCCCCGGTATTCGCCGAGGCCAGGTAATCAATTTCCGTACGGGTGATGGCCATCGCCTTTCCGGTTTTTTCGTGCAGCGCCCAGCTCATACCCAGGCTTTCAATGTGGGCCCAGCTGACGTCCTCCAACCAGCGTACGTACACAACATTATTGGCGTGTCCGAGCCGGTCGGTATCCTCGGCACGCACCGTTATATCAATGGTGAACGGCGCCGGCAGATCCCAGGCAATATCTTGGTGCTGCATCAGTTGCTTTCTCCGAGACCGGGAATGGCCTGCAACGGTAGCCGACCAATACGATCATTGTGAAGTGAACCAAAGTACAGGTTGCCATCGTGGGGATTCACCGAGGTAATTTCCTGCAGATGGGTCCCCCGGGTGTCGTGGAGGCTGGTAATAACCTCGCCGTCCCGGTCGAAGGCGATCACCAGACCATATTCCTGTGGGGTGGGCTTCAGGCTGTCCGGAAGTTTTGCTACCAGATCCTTGAGCCAGGGCCGTGGGTGCATGGCATCCACTTTCTGGTTACGCAGGGTAGGAAACGCCACCCAGTAGCGCCCATGCTCATCCACTGCCAGGTTATCGGGAAAACCGGGCAGATTGTCGGCAAACACCTCTGCCTGCCCGGCTCTCGGCCCCCGAATCCAGTACCTGAGAATGCGATATTTCCAGGTTTCGTTAACCAGCACGTAGTCGCCGTCGGGAGACACCGCAACGCCATTGGCAAAGTGCAGGTTGCCCAGCAGGACTTCGGCCTTGCCGGTTTTCGGAGAATAGCGGAGCAGACGGCCGTGGGGACGCATTTCCAGCAGATCCAGCAGGTACTCCGGCTGCCGGAACTTCGAGCTGGCGTCGGTAAAGTAAATCCGGCCGTCATCGGCAATATCGACATCATCGGTGAACCGGAAAAGCGTACCCTCAGCTTCCCGGGCCAGCACGGTAATCTTGCCATCGGGGCTTATGGACAGCAGGCCTTTCCAGGCATCTGCCACAATCAGGTTCCCCTGATTGTCAAACACCATGCCCAGAGGCCGACCGTCGGTAGACAACCAGTTTTCAACCCGACCATCCGGGAACACCCGCACGATGTAACCATCCTGGGTCCCGGTATGGAGCACGCCGTCCTCGCTGATGACGGTATCCTCGGGGCCATAGACCTGGCCCCGAGCCAGAAGATCCGCCAGTCTCAATCGTTCGTTCGGCGCAATGGGCCCGGTAAGGGGCGGCGGCGCGGGAGGGCTCCAGGCTTTGCTGTCGACAGGCGACGGTGTCAGCAGGAAGCTGCCAAGTAGCAGGAAAACAACCAGCAACCCCACCATCCATTTCATACACTCTGCCCGCCTGTTGTTATATCAATTCCGTGTGTCAGCGATTGACTTACCTTAGCAGACAGGCCCGCGGGCGTGAAAATACCCGACACGGGCCCTGTCATTCACCGGCACTGAGGAAACGGCGGCAAAGCGCAGCAAAGGAATCGGCCTTTTCGGCATGCAGCCAGTGGCCGGTACCCTGGATAATACGCAACTGTGCCTGCGGGAACAGTCGCTGGATATCATCCCGATGTTTCTCCTGGATGTAGGCCGACTCCGCACCCTTGAGAAACAGCACTGGCCCCTCGAAAGGGCCATCGCCCTCGGGCGCCCTGGCGAGGTTTTCATAGCAGGCATCGATAACCGGCAGGTTGAGCCGCCAGCGAAACATTGCCCCGCCCTCCTGCTGCTCTTCCCGGGGAACCCGCTCCAGGTTCTTCAGAAGAAACTGGCGCACTCCCGGCTCTTCAACAAAATCGGCCATCAGTTTGTCCGCGTCCTGACGGGAGCGCACACTGGTCAGATCCATTCCGGTCAACCCTTCCAGAATGGCATCGTGCCGAGGCTTGTAGGAAACCGGTGCTATGTCCGCCACGATCAGTTTGTCCACACGCTCCGGCGCCTGCAGGGCGACCTGCATAGCCACTTTGCCGCCCATGGAATGGCCCAGCAGGCTGACCTTGTCCAGGCCCTGGGCGTCCATGTAGGCAATGACATCCCCGGCCATGACCGGATAATCCATGGTGTCGGAGTGGGGCGAGCTGCCGTGGTTGCGCTCATCCAGCGCGTGAATCTGCCACTGATCTTCGAGACGGCGGGCGATACCCCCCAGGTTGTCCAGGGAACCGAACAGCCCGTGTAGCAGTAACAGAGGTGGGCCTTCGCCGGTAATGCGGTGATTCAGCGCAACAGTCATGGGCAGTCAGTCTCCGGATTGGTCTGTGTTCTCAGACCGGATACATTACCACTGCCAGTCTTGCGAGCAAGTGCCGGTATTGGCGGTCATTTTCCAGAGACGAAAAAAAGCCGGGCAGAGCCCGGCATGAAGGTCATAGACGTTACGCCTGAGAAATCAGCAATAGAAGATGCTGTTCAGGTACTCGGCGAGCTCAATCACGTTTTTGCGCTCAAGCTCGGTATGGGGTACGAAGATTTCCTGTTCCATAAAACACCTCCTGATTGCTTTTCCATTGCTTCAACCTGATACCCTGATGCTATCGTTAAAGCCAGGGGTAACCGTTGACAGGCGGTTGCATACACTTGACATTTTGTATCAGTCATCATGACAGGTCGTTAACTATCAGGCCGTATAACGTGACATCTGCCCAACCAGATTCCACCAGCGCTCCTCTGGTTGCTGCCTCCAGCACGCTGGCACTGGTTCATTACCTTGAGCGCCAGGGGGTGCTCAATGCACTGCGCGTTGAACAGCTGACAGGGTTGGCAATGCGGGAACTCACCGACCCGGACCGTCGCGTACCCGCTGATGCCCACTACCGGCTCTGGGAGCACGCCGAGCTGGTCACAGGCGATCCGGGAGTCGGGCTGCATGCCGGACAGGTCGTGGACCCGGAGCGAATGGGTCTGGTCGGGCATGTGTTTTTCAACTGCGACACGCTGGGTGAGGCTGTTACCCAATATGTGCGCCTGCACCGCCTGATCAACGAGTCGGTATTCCTGAGTTTCGAGCAGACCGCCGACCAGGCCATTCTTTGCTGGCAGCCAGATAGGGCCGAACATTACTGCCGGCAGGATATGGACCGGACCCTTGCGGCGGCCATCACCCGCACCCGGCACTTCATCCACCCGGGCATCCGGGCCGAGTGGGCGGAGATTGCCCACCCCGCTCCGGTCTACGCAGACGAGTATGAAAAACTCCTCGGTGGGCCGGTCCGGTTTGACTGCGGTGTCACCAGGCTGGCCTTCAACAGCCGGCATCTCGGGCATCCGATACCCCGCCGCAACCCTTATGTGTACTCAGCAATGCTGAAACAGGTCAATTCACTGCTGGCAAGACTGCAGACCCGTCGCTCCTTCGGGCGCAAGATTCGTCGGCTGATTTCAAAGCAGATGGCCACCGAGAGGATTGACGCCGACAGCCTGGCCCGCCAGTGCCACATGAGCCGCCAGACGCTTTACCGAAAGCTCAAGAAGGAGGGACTTAGTTTTCACGGATTGGTGGAGCAGGTCCGGCAGGACAAGGCGCTCAGGTATGTGGCCGGGGATCAGTATGCCCTGGGCGAGATTGCCTTCCTGCTTGGATTTTCTGAACTCAGCGCCTTCAGCCGGGCGTTCAAGCGCTGGACCGGCACCTCGCCGGCCGAGTACCGCGCGCGGCATCTGGCAACGTCGGGGTCAACGAATCAGAAGCCGGATTCCGGCGACGGAGAGCGATGATGGACGAACTTTCTCTGGTTGCGATCGCGGTAGGGGTTGTTTACCTGGGGGCCTTCGCCTGTATTTATCGCATTCTGCTGACCTACCGGACCACCCAGGGCGCCATCGCCTGGGTCATTGCCCTCATCGGGCTGCCCTACCTCGCCGTGCCAATGTTCGTGCTGTTCGGACGCCATCGGTTTGGCGGGTACGTGAAGGCCAGACGGCTGGGAGACGAATCCCTGACCGATCTGCTGAACCGGTTTGAACAGCAGACCACCTCCATACCGATCCCAACCAGCGACCGCTTTACCGACGAGCTCCAGGTGCTGTGCCGACTGGGACGCCAGCCATTCACCGACGGCAACCGGTGCACGCTGTTACGAGACGGCGAAGCCACCTTCGACGCCCTGTTCGAAGCCATGGAAGACGCCGAGCACTATATCCTGCTGGAATTCTACATCGTGCGATCAGACCGGGTGGGCCGCCGGATCAAGTCGATTCTCGAGCGCAAGCTGGCACAGGGTGTGGAAGTCTGGTTTCTGTATGACGACATCGGCAGCGTCTGGCTGCCGCGCAAGTACCTGAACCAGCTTGCCGCCGCCGGTGCCCGGGTGGCCTCGTTTGGCGACGGCAACATCCGCCGGCGGCGGTTCCAGATCAATTTCCGGAACCACCGCAAGCTGCTGGTCTGCGATGGTAAAGTCGGTTTTGTGGGTGGCATCAATCTGGGGGACGAATACCTGGGCACCGCCATGGACCAGGAACCCTGGCGCGATACCCACTGCCGGATTGAGGGCCCGGCAGTCACCGGCCTGCAGCTGGCCTGGCTGGAAGACTGGAACTGGGCCAGCAATGATTTCCCAAGCCTTGACTGGGCGCCGGTCAACAACCAGCCGGGCAACGACGAGGTGCTGATGCTGCCAACAGGGCCAGCCGACACCTGGGAAACCTGCACCCTGTTTTTCCTGAACTGCATCAATAACGCCCGCACCCGGCTCTGGATCGCCTCGCCCTATTTTGTTCCGGATTTCCAGATCATGAACTCCCTGCAGTTGGCGGCGCTTCGGGGCGTGGACGTACGAATCCTGATTCCGGAGAAATCAGACAGCCGCCTGATCGGTCTGGCTGCCTACTCGTACCTGGTCCAGGCCTGCAAAACCGGCATCGGGATCTATCGCTACCAGCCAGGCTTCATGCACCAGAAAATGATTCTGGTGGATGATCGGTATGCGGCAGCGGGAACAGCCAACATGGACAACCGCTCGATGCGACTGAATTTCGAGATTACCGCGATTACCACGGCACCGCACTTCATCCGCAGTGTGGAATCCATGCTGGAACAGGATCTGGACAGTTCCCGGCTGATGACCGAAAGCGACTACAAGGACCGCTCGATCCTGTTTCGCCTTGGTTGCCGGGCGGTCCGTCTGCTGGCACCGTTGCTGTAGGCCTTCCGGCCACTGGCTCCGGAATACCCGATGTGCGACTATGCCTACACGATTCAACCAGTACGCAGTAGCGACAGATCACCATGAATGCCTTCAAACCCAGAGAAACACTGACCGAACAGGTCGCCCGCCACATCGAGAATCTGATTGCCTTTGGCCAGCTTCGGTCCGGAGAACGGATCTACGAAGGCGCCATGGCCAAGCAGATGGACGTCAGCCATGGGTCCATCCGCGAGGGGCTGTTGCTGCTCGAGAAGCGGCACCTGGTCCGCAACGTCCCCCGCAAGGGTGCGTTCGTGACGCCACTGGATGAATATTTCGTTCGCAGCCTCTACGAAACGCTGGAGCTTTACCTCACCCATACCGGGCGCAAGCTGGTGCGCAACTGGCAGCCTGAGGATATGGCCAGGCTGGAAAGCCTTTACGACCAGATGCAGGCCTGCTATGAAAAAAACGATCTGATGGCCTTTCTGGAACTGGGTATTGAGTACACCAAGGCGTCGCTGGCGTATGCCGATAACTATTTCATTGTCTCGGCCATTGATGACCTCTGGCCGTCAGCAAAGCGTTGTGCCTTCGTCGCCTTTCGGCAAGGTGGCAATCGGGTGCTTGAGGACAACCTGTCGCACATGGAGCAATCGATCAAAGCCATCAAGGACCGGGATGAGGAGCGCCTTGCGGATATCCTGCACCGCTTCGCCCTGCAGCAGTGCCACCAGGTCCTGGAGGCCATCGACCAGACCGGAGGCAAGACTGCGTGATGGTCGTCAGTAGAAAAGCTGCGTGAACGAGAAGCCGATATTCAGGTAAGCGGTCCAGTTATCTTCATTGTTGTAGGCTGCCGCCAGTTGCACCGGGCCCAGGAAAGTGTCCACGCCAGCGAACACACTGGAGGATTTCACCGAGCTGTCCCAGCTTGCCGCATCCAGCGAAGGCCAGGCATTGCCCGCCTCGAACCCGGCGCCCACAAACCAGGGCAGCAGTGGTCCACCAAAGCTCTGGCTGGCGTATGCGGAGACCATCAGGGCATTGTCACCGGTAATTTCACCCGGCGCGTAAGCGGACAGACGCCGGAACCCGCCCAGGCGGACTGCGTTTTCAATGCCGGGCGTGCCCCGCGTTACGGCATGGGCGTACAGCAGCCCGGTCAACGTCAGGCCCTTCCAGCTCTCGGTGCCCAACGCCAGACCTGTTAACGAATCAAACTCCCGGTCTGACCCCAACCCCTCACGCTCGAAACGCCCCCGAAGGCCGGCAAAGCCACCGGCGCGGGGGAAAAACGTATCATCCAGCGAGTCATGGACCAGTTGCAGGGCTATACCGCCCTGATGCACGGAACCTTCTGGGGCCACCGGCTGGCCGATCTGCTCATCCACCGTGGCATAGCCCCGGGCATAGATCAGGCGAATTTCAGCATTACCGCCAATCTCCATACCCAGCGCCAGATCCGCTTTTCGGAAGGTCACGTCCACCTCCGCAATTCGGGCGCCGGCTGCGTCGAAAAGGCTGAACGTATCCCGGGAGTACTCGCCGCCAAGGACGAGGAATCTCTCATAGCCGTAATCCAGAGGCTGATACCATTGGCTGCGAACCCAGGGCTCAGTGCCCAGCTGGACACCGGTCTGCCACTCCCCACCCAGTTCATTCAACTCGGTCATGCGCAGAGAGGAGGCGAGATTGAACCGGGTTTCCCCGTCAAAGTTGTCCTCATAGTTGAGGCCGAAGGACAGGTAATTCGGTCCCCAGCTCTTTTCCTGAACGCGTACGGTCAGAATGGTGCCTTCGGGTGCTGAGGCGATTGAGTAGGACACTATCTCGTAATAGCCGAGACCATAGATCCGTTTGAGATCGGCTTCCAATTGCTCAGTATCCAGGGGCTCGCCGGTTTTCTGCCGGATCCGTTCCCTGAGAAAATCACGGGCCAGCCGACGGCTGTCTTCGATCTCGATACGAGAAACGATGTTTGCCCCGTCGTCCTGCGCCGCCACATTATCCCTCCAGGCGGCCCACGCCTTACGGGTTACCGACAGAGGCCGCAGTTCGACACCGTGTTCCCTGGCAGCACTGGCGCCTAGCTCAAACAGTACCGGAGCATCATAAAAATCGGCGGAGGTGTAGCCCTCCAGATCGGGACGTATCAGCACATCGCCATCGGCAAGCAGGTCCAGTTGTTGATCGGTATTTCGTCGGGTCATGATGGTGGTGAGCTGCCCGACCACAGAGAACGCCCCACCCAGTTCGTCCGCTTCCATGAGGCTGTCGGTGATATCAACGGCAATAATGACATCAGCGCCCAATTCCCGGGCAACGCTCACCGGCAGGTTGTTGGCAACACCGCCATCCACCAGCAACCGCCCCTCCCGTTCGACCGGGGCATAAACGCCCGGGATACTCATGCTGGCCCGAATGGCCTCGGACAGGTTGCCGTCACCGATAACCACCTGCTCACCAGTCTCCAGGTCTGTGGCAACGGCCCGGAAGGGAATCGGCAGGCGGTCGAAATCCTCGACCAGCGCGGCGTTGCGGGTCAGCTCGTTGAGAATAAAGCCAAGGTTCTGGCCAGCGATGAGCCCACCGCCCAGGTGCAAACCGTCGGCACGCACCCCGATACCCGGAACCACCGGGAAACGCCAGTCATCCTGTTTACGACGCACCGGTTTGTAGACCCGGCCGGGATCGTCGCGAAAGCTTGACAGCCAGTCCAACCCAATAAAGCGCTGCTCGATGTCACTGACCGGCATGCCACTGGCGTACAGGGCACCCACCGCAGAACCCGCACTGGTGCCAACCACCAGATCAACGGGAATCCGCATTTCCTCCAGCACCCTCAGTACGCCGACATGGGCCATACCCTTGGCACCGCCGCCACTAAGGACCAGACCGACCCGGGGGCGATCCTCGGCCGGCGCCAGCGGTGCAAGAAAAAGCAGCATCGTGGCCAGGAGCCACGGGGCAAACCGAACCCGGGAGTTCCACTGGTTCACGGTTGGCTCATTTCCGCTCGGAAGAATCGTCGTCTGCCAGCGACAGGTGGGATACGTCAGGCACCACAGGCGGAGGAAGGTCACGCTCCACACCCAGATCACTGCCGGGCGGAGCCAGACTCCACTCATCCAGATGCTGGAACATCGGAGATTCCACTTCGGTCTTCTCTGCCAGGTTGACTCCGACCGGATCCAGACTGAGACCGGAGCCGGAGAGAATCGTGTCCACCTTCTCTCCCGCCACCGGCAGACGATCGCCGGGCTCGGTTTCGGGAACCCCACCCCGCTTCGCTTCCGCCGGCGGGGCTGCTGGCTCCGGGTGCTGGTGCGACTGGTTTTCCGGGGCTGCAGGCCGGGCCTCAGATGCGGCACCGGCAGCAGGCCGGGCATCAGCCATCGGCTGGACATAAGCCACCATGCCGTGCTTCTTCAGCACCGCCCGGTATTTTTCGGCCTGTACCTCTTCCAGCTTGTTACGAATAACCACCGGCTGACCACTGAACATACGGTCGACCTGCTCGAGAGAGGCCTTGAACAGGGTGCGGGCGTTATTGCGCGCGGTTTCCAGATCCGTTCCGGGAACGCATTCCCCTTTAAAGACAAGCTGAAACATGCGTTTTCCTCTTAACGTCCGTCTTTCTTACATCATAGTTGATCGATTCGCGCACCGGGAGCCCGAAACCCCGCCCGTCACTGTATCGAGAGTGCAAACAATTGAAAAATTAATGTCACATATCACGCAAAATGCGACAGACTCTGCAATAATCAACGGTAACCAAACTTTACACTTGGTTACAGATTAAACGGACTGTCACCAGGGAGTGGCCTCCAATGACTACCAAACATTTATTTCGCCTTGCCGCCGCAGCCCTTTTGCTGTCGGCGCCCCTTGCCCATGGTGAAAACCTCGACGTACTCATGAGCCAGGTATTTCCGGAAGCCCAGGCGACCTACATCGGGTACGAGAGCGTTGAACGGCAGGATATCCCGGCCAGCGCCGCGGTCGACCGCAAGTATCTGATTGTGGATTTCCGCCTGGCCTCGAATCAGATGGCATCGGAACAGCTTCAGGCCAGCGTGCACAAGGTCTGCATGACCCTGCTGAAAGACCGCGAACTGATCCGGCAGCTTTCGGATTCCGGTTACGACATGGTATCGGTCGCTTTTGATCGCCGTTCCCAGTTCGATTGCCTGTAAACTATCCGGCCAGTCACTCTTCGCGGCCGAGTAACTTAGGGAACGCCTCAAGGGCGCTGTTGACCGCATCCAGGTTGAACGCCTCGACATCAGCAAGCAGCTTTTCCCCGTAGCGGGTCACAGACCGGGAGCGGAACCGCTGGCCCCAGGCCAGCACCCGGCGGGCAAAGTCTTTCATCTGCTCCGGATCGCCACTTTCTCTTACAACCTCCCATTCATCACCAAAGTCCGCCGCCAGCTGCTCCCTGAGCCAACCCCGCTCCTGCATGCTGAGGGTCTGGGCCAGCAGCCGGTCCGACTCTTTCGGAGCACCCTCATCTTCCGCCTGCTCCACCGTTGCCTCGACCCGTGGCAGCGTTACCGTGAAGACCGAACCGGCGCCTGGCTCACTCTCCACTTCCAGCTCACCGCCCATCATCCGTGCCAGTTTCCGGCTGATGGCCAATCCGAGGCCGGTACCGCCATAGCGCCGGGTGTTCTGGCCCTCCTGCTGCTCGAAGGCATCGAAGATCCGTTCCACCTGGTCCGGCGGGATTCCGATTCCGCTATCGCTGACCGTGACGACCAATTTGTAATACTGGCGCTCCGGCGCTTCTGTGCTCGGCTCCGCATTGGCGGACCGGTTCTTGAGCGGCTTCGCCGTCGCCCGAACGGTCACGCCACCGTCATGGGTAAACTTGATAGCATTGCCGACCAGGTTAAACAGGACCTGCCGCAGGCGCGTCTCATCCAGCATCATGGCAGCGGGCATCCTTGAATCGACACTCACTTCCAGGGTGATGCCCTGCTCCCGGGCCCGTAGATCAAAGATGTGGCGAACATCATCCAGGAGACGGCGTACCGACACTACGGAATAGTCGAGCCTCATCTTTCCGGCCTCAATGCGGGACAGGTCCAGAATGTCATTGATCAGCATCAGCAGGCTTCGGCTTCCGGCCCGGATGGCGTCCAGATAGTTTCGCTGCTGCGGATCGGTGACGCTGTTGCTGAGCAGATCGCTGTAGCCAATCACCGCATTCATCGGGGTCCGTATTTCATGGGACATATTGGCCAGAAACTCGCTCTTGGCAAGGCTGGCGGCCTCTGCTTCGCGGGCAAGCCGTTCGGCTTCCAGTTTGGCAGCGCGTAATTCATCCTCGCTCCGGCGCAGGGCATTTTCGGAGCGGATACGTTCGTCCACCTCCCGGGACAGCTTGCGGTTCCAGTACAGGAAGATCAGCACCACCAGAATGGCGATGAGTACCACTCGCCGTACCACGGTGTAATCGGTTTCCTGCTCGATATCCAGGTGAATCCAGCGATTGTAGATGGATTCGGTCTCGCTGGCCTCGAGACTGCCGAGCGCCTTGTTCAGTACCCGGTGGAGTTCCGGACTGTCCTTGCGCACCGCCAGTCTCAGGTCGTACTGGTAGGGAGTGATACTGGTGATTCTGAGGTTCGACAAGCCCAGCCTGGCGACGGTGTAACTGACCGCGGGGATGTGGGTAACCATGACATCCAGATCGCCGTTGGATAGCGCCAGGAGCCCCTCCTCCACGGTATCCATGGGGTACAGGTCCAGATTCGGGTGGTTGATCAGCAGGTAATCGTGAGCCGCGTGCCGGTTCACCACTCCCACCCGCTCACTGCGGAGCTCGCGGAGGTCGCCGATAAAACGCCCGTCATCCCGAATCGCAAGAGCAATGGGGACGGTCAAATAGGCCCGGGTGAACAGAAATGCCTCTTCCGTGCGAGGTGTCCGTGACAAGCCGGGCAATATATCAACCTCGCCGGATCGGAGCTGCTCTTCGGCATCCATCCGACTTCCGGCCACCGTCCGGGTAAACCGAACATTCAACTGGGCCTCAAGCCGGGTGAGCAGGTCCGGAATAAGGCCGGTGGGCCGACCATCCTGGGTGTATTCAAACGGCGGCCAATCCGAGCGGAAGGCAACCTTGGGGTTCGGGTGTTGCTTGAGCCAATCGATGTCCGATGCGGACAGTTCCAGCCCGCTTCGCTCCATGGCTGGCTGGTCTGCCTGCAGCCAGGACTGGCGGATAGTGCGATGCTCGTTATGACTGATTGCAGCAATGGACTTGTTCAGCACCTGGTACAGTCGATCGTTGTCAGTGTCCACCTGCAACACGACATCCACAGGGTTGCTGTCAAGCAGGACGGACAGACCGATACCGTTAACCATGGCCGACTGCAGATAATCAGAGACAACCGGAACCGGTGCCAGAAAAGCGTCGGCCTGTCCCGAGAGTATCTGCCCGACGGCTTCGCTGACGTTGCTCACCGGCACCGGCGTGAACTCCTCCACCGGGTCCAGCATGGGGTATTGATTGGGATCACCTGCAATCACGGCAATCCGGGTGCCTTCCAGATCGGTAA
This sequence comes from uncultured Marinobacter sp., assembly GCA_964520755.1. Taxonomy (GTDB): domain Bacteria; phylum Pseudomonadota; class Gammaproteobacteria; order Pseudomonadales; family Oleiphilaceae; genus Marinobacter. The sequence goes on from CAZFQI010000003.1 coordinate 25,245, forward strand.
GGGTTCGGATGGCAGCATTACCCGCGCTGACGAACACGCCATAGGTGAGTGACATCAGAGGGTCGGTAAAGCGCTTACCGGGAACCACCGGCATCCCCGGCATCCGGGTGGTCAGGATCGCATCAGTCGCCAGCTCGCTCTGAACCGGACCTGAGTCCTGCCCTGTTTCCAGAACAACGGGCTCCATGGTGACGCCCAGCTTATCTGAGAGTCGGGCAAGGTAATCAATGTAGGTCCCGGCAAGCACACCATTTCCGGTATCAAAAACCAGCGGCACCTGATCACTGCGAAGACCGATGCGGAAGCGGTCCTGTTCTTCCAGCCAGGTCAGCTCCTGTTTGCCAAGCACGGGTGAAGGCGACGATTGCGGAGGCTCCGCCCACACCGGGGATTGAAACAGCGCCAACAGGCAGCATAGTAGAAGTGGAAGGGTAACCTTCACTGGATATCCTCAAGGGTTCCGCTACATTTCAGGGAACAATACCTGCAAACGCCATTGATTTCATTCAGGCATACGGCCAACGGGAGACGAATGCCCATGGACACCAGCAAACACACCCTCAGCACTCTGTTCGAGCAACTTGGACTGGCATCAGATGCAAAGAGCATTGAGGATTTTGTGGCCAGATACTCACCTCTGCCAAGCGAGGTTGCGATTCAGGACGCTCCCATCTGGTCCGAAAGTCAGTCCCATTTTCTGGAAGAGGGCCTGGAGGAGGACAGTGACTGGGCGGAGGTCATTGATGAGCTGGATGCCATGATGCGTCACTGAGTGTTCGCACCGTCACTGATGATGACCCTGTCGCGACCCGCGTCCTTGGCCTGATAAAGGGCGCGGTCGGCCCGATCAAACACGGATTCCTCGGTATCGCCCGCAACAAAGCCTGCCAGCCCGGCAGAAAAGGTCACCGTCACCGGCTCTCCGCGGAAGTGGAACGGCAGCTTGCCGACATGTTCACGCAATTTATCCACCACACTCCGGGCGTCTGCCGGCTCGGTTTCCGGGAACAATACCACGAATTCCTCACCACCAAACCGGGCGACAAAATCGGTGGTGCGCAGGCGCTCCCTGAACTCCTTCGCAACCAGCTGCAGCACCCGGTCTCCGGCCTTGTGGCCATAGCTATCATTGATCCGCTTGAACAGATCGATATCCAGAACGCCTACGGTCAGAGGATGGCTGTAGCGTTGCCAGCGGTTGTACTCGAAGGACAGTCGCTCCTGCCAGGCTTCCCGATTGGGCAACTCGGTAAGCAGGTCGGTCATGGCGCGCAATCGTTCCTTGCGGACCTGTTCCTGCATTTGCTCCGAGTGGGCCTCCATGGCGGCCACTTTCTCCTGCATCGCTTCAAGCTGGCCTGAAAGCACTCGCTCCCGCTCCGTTTCCTGGGTTCGAAAGCGGCCGACCGCCTGGCCGATGGATGCCAGATGACGACTGACCGACTGCTTGAGGTCCTGCAGATTATCGCTCTCCTGCAGTCGTTGCCCGACACGCTCAATCTCCTCGCGGATCTCCCGATCGAGATCCTCTGATGCGTGCAGCCGCCCGGACTGGGCCGACGACTGGGCCGAGAAATGCTCTCGCAGCAGCTCCAGCCGTTCATCCAGTCGTTTCAGAAAGTCCTCGAATTCACGCTTGCTACGGGTAACCGCGGCTATCACCAGTTCGGCCACATGGTTCAGACCTTCCCGCAGTTCCTCCCAGTCGTTGCTGGCCAGCAGGGATTGCTGAAGGGACCGTGCACGGGCCTCGGCTGCGGGCTCCAGGGAGACCTGGGCAAGCATCTGGCCCAGCAGTTGGCCTACACGGCGGGCAATACGCAACCGCTGGGCATTGTCTTCGATATCCTGGTCATTGCCGGGGGCCGGCCCTGGAGGTTCCGCGTTCTCGGGCAGAGATTCTGGATGAGTCTGTTGCTGTTGCTGCGGTTCTGGCTCCCGGGATTTCCGGGAGAAAAAGGAAGGTTTCTTGTCAGCCGCGGACTGGCGTTCGTCAAGAAGGGCGACCTGGCGATCAATCTGGTCCTGCAATTCCTTCCAGGCGTCCACATCCACCCGGTTTTTCCGCAGATCCTTGCGGATTCGGACCAACAACCGGTCCAGCTCCGGCGCCTGCCCTTCGGATGCCAGACTGGTACGAACCAGCATGCGTTCAAGGGTATTCCGCTCCGCCTTCCACTGTTTTTCCCGACTCTCTGCAGACTCGAGTTCCTGAAGGTACTTCTCCTTCCAGGACTGATCCGATGCCATGGAACGCTCCCGCTTACCCTTGCTCTACTGTTAATGACTGATAACGCCCTGCCTGGCCGTTGCCGGTATCAGGAACTCTCATCACTGGTCTTGCCATGATACTTATCGCGGCGTGCTCTGGGGTGACTCTGGTCATAAACCCGTGCCAAATGTTGAAAATCAAGATGAGTATAGACCTGAGTTGTGGCAATGTCGGCGTGACCCAGCAATTCCTGAACCGCGCGCAGGTCACCACTGGATTCCAGCATGTGGCTGGCAAAAGAGTGTCGCAACAGATGGGGATGGAGCTTCTGGTCGGCACCACGGCTGACGCCCCAGCGGCTCATGCGGGCCTGGATACTGCGGTGACTGAGCCGCTCTCCCCGCTGGCTGACAAACAGGGCGACTTCGCCGTCATTGGCCAGCGTAGCCCTGAGTGGCAGCCAGGCCTGGATGGCCGCAATCGCCTTTCGCCCGACCGGCAACAGCCGCTCCTTGCCACCCTTACCCAGCACCCGGACTTCGCCGCCGCGCAGATCCACGGTATCAAGGTCCAGACTCGCCAGCTCCGCCAGACGCAACCCGGAAGAGTACATCAACTCGAACATGCACAGGTCGCGGACTTCCAGAGGGTCGTCTGGCTGACCATCCAGGAGGTGATTCAGTTGATCCACGTCCGCCACACGGGGCAGACGACGGCCGCTCTTGGGGGCACGGATATCCAGCGCCGGGTTATCCGACGCCAGTTTCTCCCTGAGCAGGAACTGGTAAAAGCGACGGGTGGCGGAGAGATGCCGGGCAATACTTCGCCCTGACAAACCTTCCCGGCTGAGCGTTGCCACGTAGCGGCGCAAATCATGATTGCTCACCCGCTGCCAGGCGGTTAACCCACTTTGGCTCACCCAGCCTGCCAGACGCAGCAGGTCGCGCTGGTAGCTTTCGCAGGTTCTGGGGGAATGACGTTTTTCAGAAGCCAGGTGCCGGATAAAATCCGTCAGCGGTCCGGAAAGCTCATGGGGAACCGCCGGAATCTCCCGAACCTCTGACACCCTAGCGGGACTCCGTCGCCATATCGGTGACCGGGGCAGCCGCGGTATGGCGCTTAACCATGGGAGGCAACAAGCGGCTCAAAGTATCACTGATGTAGCTCAGGAACAGGGAACCCATGCTCTGGTCGAAATAGCCGGCCTGGCAGCTACCGACCGCAAACACCCCCACCAGCTCATCATGCCTCAGCGGCACCAGGGCCACAGAGGCAATCGGTTCTTCGCGGTCCGGGAACAGAAACTCCCGTTCGCTCTCCCGGAACTGGCCGCAAACGGCACGCTCACCTTCCAGCAAGCTGCCCAGCCGTTCACGGGCCACGGACGGACTCACCACATGCAACGCGCCCTGGGAGGCCTCGGGCAACTCGACATCGGTAAACAGCAGAACGGAGGCGGCATCGAGCCCGAAATCGCCACGGATGCTGTCATCAATGGCCGCGGCCATATCGTTGAGGGTCCGGGCTTCAATCACCTGCATCAACAGGCGCTTGCTCTTCTCGAACAACCGGTCATTGTGACGGGCAATGGACACGAGCTCCACCAGCTCCCTGCGCAGGGTGTCACGCTGCTCCCGGAACAGATGCACCTGACGTTCGACCAGGGAAATGGCGCGGCCACTGTCATGGGGCAGGGTCAGACTGCGCAGCAGTTCGTCCTGGTCGACAAAGAAATCGGGGTTGGCTCGCAGGTAGTCCGCCACCTCTTCCCGGGTGAGCTCACCGGCCTTCTGGCGGGCCGTTTGTTCTGTCATGGGGTACTCCTGGCTGTCAGGATCGTTGTTTATGGGGGCGACCGCTCCTGCGGCGGCGACCACCAGATTCACCTGGCAGCCTTAACTGCCCCTCGAATACGCTGGTTGCAGGCCCTTCCATCATAACAGGGGACCCTTCACCCTGCCATTCAATGACCAGCTTACCGCCGCGCAGCTCTACTTCCACACTGGAGTCCAGCAGGCCTCGCAAACAGCCGGCCACAACGGCGGCACAGGCGCCACTGCCACAGGCCAGGGTTTCGCCGGAGCCCCGCTCAAACACCCTCAGGCGAACATGGGCGCGATCCAGGACCTGCAGAAACCCGATATTGGCGCGGGACGGGAAGCGGGGATGCCTCTCAAGCTTGGGGCCCAGTGTTTCCACCGGCGCCTGATCCACATCTTCAACCAGCAGCACACCGTGGGGATTACCCATGGACAGGGCACTCAGTTCCACCGTCTGACCGTCGACATCCACCGTGTAGACATCCTTGCGACGGTCTGCGGCAAACGGAATGGCCGGCGGATTGAACTCGGGTACGCCCATATTGACCATGACCATGCCTTCGCGACCCACACGAAGCTCAATTACACCCTTCGCGGTCTGAACCCGGATCACTTTCTTGTTGGTCAGACGCTGATCACGGACGAATCGGGCAAAGCAACGGGCACCATTGCCGCATTGTTCCACCTCGGAGCCGTCCGCATTGAAAATGCGGTAACGGAAGTCGACATCCGGCAGCCCGGGCGGCTCTACCACCAGCAGCTGGTCGAAGCCAATCCCGAAGTTCCGGTTGGCCAGTTCCCGGATCATCTCGGGGCGCAGGCGGAACGGCTGGCTGATGGCGTCCACCACCATGAAGTCATTACCCAGCCCGTGCATCTTGGTAAATCGAAGCATGGGGCCCTGGGTCCGGCGTTGCTGTGTCATCTCCTCGCCCCCACTCATTCCGGAAGGCAGCTCTCGGGTGCGAGCTGGTCTTCGAGGGTTTCACGGCGACGGACCACATGCACATGGTCACCATCGACCATCAGCTCTGGCGGGCGGTTCCGGGTGTTGTAGTTGGAGCTCATCACAAAACCATAGGCGCCGGCAGAACGAACGGCCAGCAAGTCGCCAGCCTGTAGGCGCAGGTGCCGGTCCTTGCCCAGGAAGTCGCCGGTTTCACAGACCGGACCGACCAGATCCCAGGCTTTCTCCTCGCCTTGCTGATGCGGCTTGACCGGGATGATCGCCTGCCAGGCGCTGTACAGGGCCGGGCGGATCAGATCATTCATGGCCGCATCGATAATGGCAAAATTCCGGTGCTCGGTGCACTTCAGGAACTCGACCCTGGTCAGCAGAATACCGGCATTGGCGGCAATGGACCGGCCTGGCTCAAGGATCAGTTCCAGCTTGCGGTCACCCAGCCTTTCGGCCAGTGCCTTCACATAATCCGATGGCTGAGGCGGCTGTTCCTGGTTGTAGGTAACGCCGAGGCCGCCGCCCATATCCAGATGGCGAATATGAATATCCTGTGCCGCCAGGGTATCGATCAGGGCCAGCACCCGGTCCAGGGCATCCAGGAACGGAGACACGCTGGTCAGCTGGGAGCCGATGTGGCAATCAACACCTTTAACCTCGAGGTTCGGCAAACCTGCGGCACGGGTGTAGACCTCCGGCGCTTCGGCAATATCGATCCCGAACTTGTTCTCTTTCAGCCCGGTGGATATATAGGGATGGGTACCGGCGTCAACATCCGGGTTCACCCGCAGCGAGATTGGCGCCTTCACGCCAAGCTCGCCCGCCACTGCATTGAGGCGGTCCAGTTCGGTGTCGGATTCCACATTGAAACAGCGAACGCCCACCTCAAGCGCACGCTTCATTTCCCATTCCTGCTTGCCAACGCCGGAAAACACCACCCGGGACGGGTCGCCACCGGCCCGCAGTACCCGCTCCAGCTCGCCGGCCGAGACGATATCGAAGCCGGCCCCGAGCCGGGCCAGAACATTCAGCACCGCCAGGTTGCTGTTGGCTTTTACGGCGTAGCATACCAGGTGCGGGTGATCCCGCAGGGCATCGTCATAGGCCCGGTAATGCCGCTCAAGTGTTGCCCGTGAGTAGACATAGGCCGGCGTGCCAAAGCGATCGGCGATGGCAGAGACAGGGACATCCTCGGCGTAAAGCTCGCCGTCGCGGTAGTTGAAATGATCCATGAGCTTCCTGATTCGTTTAACGGGGCCGGGGCCAGAGCGCTAGTCGCGGTTTTCTTCCGGATCCTGACGGTCCTGGGCAGAATCCGTTCCGGACGTCACCGAAGCGCTCTGGCTGTCGCGGTATAACGGCCCTTTCTGGCCGCAACCGCTCACAGCCAGAGCGAGCATCAGCATCATGATCGGCAGAGTCCAAGTTCGCATAGCTGCTACCCCTGAGTTCACTATGGGCGCAGTATACCTGAGACCCGCCCCGGGCCGCGAGGTCAGTGCGTCCTGGCAAGATGCCTGTTGAGGGAATCCTCCAGCACGGATCGGTAATAGAGATACTGGCTGGTCTGGATATCCTGCTGATAGACCCTCGGATCGAGGTCGTGGGGCAGGTGAACGTCGGTCAGATACACCGGATACACCTCGTCACTCTGGCGCAGGGACCGGATGTAGTGGGCCACCGCCGGAATCAGTTGGTCACCATACTCCTGGACGCTGAATTCCTGGTCACCGCAGAAGATGTCGAAGCGCAGACGACTGTCGCCCTCGTGAATGCCCACGGCCTGCACCTCGAACCCGGGCAGGGGTACGCCCGAATCCGATTCCGGCCGGTACTCGGCTCGCCAGTTACCGTCGCGCCGGACCATCTCGTAACACTGAACGCCCGCTACCACGCCGGCCGAATCAGTGTGACGGAGCAACCGCCGTTCAATCAGGTTATCGAGAAACCGCAGTACCGGCACCAGCAAGTGCCGGCGGCTGGTCACCGCCTGCTCCCAGCTGAACACCGAGCCCAGCTCGTCAACCACCCAGAGCCGGGCCCGGTCGCCCAGAATACGGTAGAAAACCTGGATGTTATCCGGTTCGCTGGCCAGGCAAACCGCCCGCAAGGCCGGCTCCTCCTGCAGGGCGTAGCGATCGAATACCACCGGCAGGTACCTTTCCTGGGGCAATGCCAGGTGTTCCATCAGCGCCTCGAAGCTCTCCAGGGCCACGAATCCCGGCTCCAGGCCGTTGAACTGAAGCAGAAAGTAGCGACGATCCATCTCGATTACATAGCGCAGCGGGTGCGGGCCGGTACCGCCGGCAAAAAAGGGTCGAAGCACATCCACAAACAGCTCCTGAACCCTACGGGCAATGGCTGAGCCGTGGCCCCGGTTGTGGCAGTGCACCTGAACATCGGGCAGGTCGGCGGGATTTGCGGCCACCGAGGCGAGAACATTCTTCAGGCACTGAATGAGAGTGTCGCCGGCGGCGTAGTGTTGCAGGCTCACCTCGTGCCAGCTGTTGAACGTAATCTGATCAATGCTGATCACCAGGTTCTCCCGACCGCCACTGAAGCCCAGCGAATCGTGTCGCGAACTGAGCTTGTGAAGCCCCTTTTCCGTGAGATGCGCCTGGGGATCGACGCCCACATTCACCAGCAGCAGATTTCTCAGTGGCCGGACACCCCGGGACAGCGCCTCCCGCTCCGCCGGCGCAATCGGAAATGGCAGGAACGCCGACAGGGCATCCAGCATTTCCCGCAACTCGCTGACCGAAGCAATACTGGTTCCGGAGCGCACGTTCAGTCGTGTCGAACGGGTCAGCAGACCATTGCAGTAACACCAGACCATCAGTTCCGCCAGGTTGCCGGAGCGGCGAATCACGGGTTGCCAGAAGGCATCGGCCGGATCCTCCAGATCCCGGTACAGCAACCAGCCGTCGGCGCCTCCCCCCTGCTCCGACTGATGGTGAAAAGCCAGGTTTTCCTCGGCCAGCGAGGGTGCCAGCCCCGGATTGATCTGCTCAATCTTGCCGGCCTTGCGTTGAAACGCCGCATAGAGCTTGCGGCCCAGCAGATTGATATCGTTGGCACTGATGGCAGCACGCTGGCCATGCTCCCTGGCCATTTTCGACAGCAACCGGTAACCATGGGTCAGTTCGTTAACAATGGTTCGGCGCAGGGTGGTGACATCCTCTGCGCGCCAGCGCTGGCGCTCGTCCAGCTCTGCCAGCGTACTCTCGGACCAGCCCCAGCGTGTCACCAGTTGGCGCAGCAGGCGGGCGCGCCACTGCTCCCCGGAAGCCTCGGACCGGGTCAGTGGCAACCCTGCTTTCAGATACAGGCTCCGACGGATCAGGTCCAGCCTCGAGGCCACTTCCGGACCGGCAAGCCAGCCTTCGAGTCGATCATAAAGCATGACGTAGGGGTCGAGGCTGTCGGCATCGGTCTCCCCCCGGAACACAGCCCGTTTGAACTCGCTGGACAACAAGGCCTCGCCGGTGGTCCGCGCGTAACACTCAATCAGAAGCAGTTTCAGAATGGACTTCCAGGGCGCATCAATCCCCTTGTACAACTGCCAGACACCTGCGCCGAGAAATTCCGCCTCGGGGATCGCCGGAACCGGACCAAAATCGATGTAGTCCTCCGCACGCACAAACCGGAAATCCACCAGCTTGCGCATGCAGTCGTCGTAGTTTTCTTCCTGCTCCGGAGGAATCAGCCACCACATGGGCCAGGCGCCAGCAAGATGGATGCTGGTCCGGTAGAACTCGTCCAGCAACAGGAAGTGCTGGGCACTGCCACAGTTCTCGCCCGTCACCTCAGCACGCTGCCGGCCGGCCCGCCAGTCCGAGGCACAGAAGACGAACACGTGAAGCTCCACACCAAAGGATTCCGCCCAGCGGGCCAATTTGGCGGCCTTGCGTTCGAGACAGCGGATGCCCCGCTCCGGCAAATCGCTCCGATGGCAGAGCCAGACATCAAGATCACTGGCCACCGAGTGGCCCAGGGTTCCCGGACTGCCCATCAGGAACATGGCCTCAAGATCCGGCTTGCGCTTGCCCTCATCCTTCAGCGAGAAGGTTCGGGCCAGCCGCCGGGCCGCGTTGATCGTGGCGGGCGACGGCTTGTAGTTACTCAGGCCATAGGGGCAATCGCTGTCGAGGTAACCGGGCAACGCCGGATGGTTGAGATGAAACACAAGGGGCAGAATTTCCAGCACCATCTGCTGACGATAGGACAACGCTGAATGAGCACGGTCCCAGCGCTGCTGATTGACCAGTAGAAACCGGTCCCTCAGACGACGGAGGGTCTTGCGATCTATTCCCTCCTCAAAGTCGAGGGAAATCGGGGCAACGTGGGCGGTCAAGGCGGCTCCGCAGAGAGGTTCTTTTCAGCATCAGTATGAGTATGATGTCGGCATCGTGGCAAAACCTTTAGAAAAATAAAAGCTGGAGAACACGCGAGGCTCACCCGCTGTGAAAGAGTTCATCATCCGCCGGTACCGTTCGGATCAGTCCCCGGCATCCGGGCGCCAGACCGTTTTACGCATCGACGATGAAGGCAAAGTACTGTTCGCCGACAATCAGGCCGAGGCGGTGCTCGGCTATGACGGCAGCGACCTGGAGGGGCAACCGGTGCATCAGATCCTGGCATCACGCCAGGATGACCCCTTCGCACCCGCGAACCGCCACCGGATTGAACGGGGCCAGAATGTTCTGGTGACCTTCCGGCACAAGGAAGGTTTTTTCTACACCGCCTGCCTGAGCCTGAGGCTCGACATGCGGGATTCCGACAAGGCGGCGACCGCCACGATAACCCTGCGCGACAGTTCCACCTGCGATTCCCGGCTGTTGCGGGGCGCCGAGAGCAGTGCCGGTTTCGGGATCTGGGAACTGGACACCCGCACCAATGAAATGATCTGGACCGAGGGCATGTTCCAGCTTCTTGAGCTGAGACCCGGCGCCGACATCACCCCGGAGCAGGCGCTTTTCTACTGCCAGACCGGGCAGGCCAGGGTCCGGGCCATGTTCCGGCGTTGCCTGCGCACGGGCGAGGCGCTTTCCCTCGATCTTGACATCGTCACCTCGCAACAGAACCAGCGACGGGTAACTCTCAGTTGTCGGGCCCTCAAACAGAGCGGCAGGATTCCCCGGCTCGGGGGCACCCTGGTGGACCGGACGGCCGACATGCAGCTCGACAGGGCGCGCCAGGATGCGCACAGAATACTTGAGGCGACCACCAGCGCCACCTCAGACCTGGTTGTCGCCGTGGATGCCTCCTTCAACCTGCTACATTTCAATGACGCCTGGGCCAGGCAGTTTTCCGAAACCTTCGGACAAAACCCGGTAGCAGGCGACAACCTGAGCGACCTTCTGCAGGAGTTCCCGAACGAACGCAGGCTGATGGAGCGGCTCTGGCACCGGGCCTTCGAGCGTGACAGTTTTGTGGTTGAAATGCCCATGGCCCAGCAGTCCCGCAACCTGCCAGTGCACGAATTCCACTACCAGCGCCTGACCAACGGGTTGGGCGAAGTCACCGGCGCTGTGCATGTGGCCCGACACATTGAGCCCAGGCTGAACCACGCCTCGAGCGAGGAATACCGGATACGTCACGATCCGGTTACCGGGCTGATGAACCGCAAGGCCTTCATCGCCCAGATGCTCAAGACCCTGGAACAGAAAACCCATCGGGAATCCTGCGACAGCCTGCTGTATCTCGACCTGGATGAATTCGAACGCTTCAACGATCTGGCCGGCAGCGGCACCTGCGACCGCTATCTCAGAGAGCTGGCCGGCAATCTGGGCGTGCGCGTTCGCCAGCGCGATGCCCTGGCCCGGCTGGCGGGCGATACCTTCGCGCTGCTGATAGAGAACTGCCCGGAACCAAGGGCCCGCAGGATTGCCCAGGAGACCCTGGATCTGATCGGGGATTTTGTCTTCGACTGGCAGGGCTACAAGCTTCAGACCACTGCCTCCGGCGGCCTGTTGATCCTGGACAGCGACATTCCCAGGGATCCGGAGCAGCTGCTGAGCCAGGCGGCAGACCTGTGCCATACCGCCAAAACGTCCGGACGCAACCGGGTCCACGCCGCCAGGGCCATCGCCCACCAGGCCGACGATTCAACCGCCAGCAAGCGAGTGGAGCAGATCCGGGAGGCGCTGGACAATCACAACCTGATCCTGGAGTACCAGGCCATGAAGCCGGTGGCCAGCCCCACCTGGGGCGACCATATTGAAATCCTCTGCCGGATTCCGACGACCGCAGAAAATGAGGCGGCCCTCAAGCCCGACGACTTCCTGCCCATCGCCGAACGTTTTGACCTCGCCAAACGCCTGGATCGCCAGGTGATCCGGCAAACCCTGGACTGGCTCGGTAACCAGCCGCTGCTGGAACCGCGACTCAAGTACTGCGGCTTCAATCTGTCCCTCGCCAGCGTGCTGGATGACACCTTTCCCGACTTTATGGCCGAAGCCCTGGGTGACTCGGCGTTCAGCCCTGGCTGTTTCTGCCTGGAAATCCGCGAAGCCCACGCCACCCAGTATCCGGATGATGTGGCCGTGCTTTGCGATGCGTTACATCGGGCGGGCTTCCGCGTCGCCCTGGACGGCGCAGGCGCTTCAGTGGAAAGCTACAGCCTGGCCGCCAGACTACCAGTGGATATCATCAAACTGGATCGAAGAATGGTTCAGCAACTGGAGGAGGACCCGGTGCAGCAGGTGATGCTTGAAGCCCTGCACCGGATTGCCGAGGCCGCCGGCAAGGTCACCGTGGCCACGTTTATCGAGAGCGACGACGCCCTCCGCAAGGTCCGGACCCTGGGCATTCATTACGGCCAGGGTTACCGGCTATTCCGCCCGCAGCCGCTGGACGAGCTGACGCCTGCGGCGGTGGATCTGACCACGGGGCGGATCGGCGGCTAGCGGACCCGCCCCGCAAACACGGAGTGGTTCAGCCCAACTGACTGCGCGCCCTGCCAACGGCAGCACGGACCTGGTCCGGCGCTGTACCACCGAGGTGATCCCGGGCCTGAACAGAGCCTTCCAGGGTCAACACGTCAAAAACATCGGCGCCAATGTGATCAGAGAACTGCTGAAGCTCTTCCAGGGTCATATCAGACAGGTCACGCCCTTCAGCCACACCGAAAGCCACTGATTTGCCGACGATTTCATGGGCATCCCGGAAAGGCACGCCTTTCTTCACCAGGTAATCCGCCAGATCGGTGGCGGTCGAGAACCCCCGCTTGGCCGCCACCCGCATGTTGTCGGCCTTTGAGCGAATGGCCGGAATCATGTCGGCGTAGGCTTTCAGGCAGCCCTTGATGGTATCCACGGTATCAAACAGCGGTTCCTTGTCTTCCTGGTTGTCCTTGTTATAAGCCAGCGGCTGGCTCTTCATCAGGGTCAGAAGACTGATCAGGTGGCCATTGACGCGACCGGTCTTGCCCCGCACCAACTCCGGCACATCCGGATTCTTTTTCTGCGGCATGATAGACGAGCCGGTGCAGAAGCGATCCGGCAGATCAATGAAATCGAACTGGGCGGAGGTCCAGAGCACCAGCTCCTCGCTGAACCGAGACAAATGCGTCATCAGCAGCGCCCCAAAGCTACAGAACTCAATGGCAAAGTCCCGGTCGCTGACGGAATCCAGGCTGTTCTCGCTGGGCCGGTCGAAGCCGAGCAGCCTGGCAGTCATCGCCCGATCGATGGGATAGGTGGTGCCAGCCAGGGCCGCGGCACCCAGGGGCATCACGTTGACCCGCTTGCGGCAATCCTGCAGGCGCTCGGCATCCCGCACCAGCATTTCGTACCAGGCCAGCAGGTGGTGCCCGAAGGTAACCGGCTGGGCAGTCTGCAGATGGGTGAAGCCGGGCATGATGGTATCCGCCTCGCGCTCGGCCAGGTCCAGCAGGCCTGCTTGCAGGCGCTTCAGTTCCTCGGCAATGACATCGATTTCGTCCCTCAGATACAGGCGGATATCGGTAGCCACCTGGTCATTGCGGCTACGGCCGGTGTGCAGTTTCTTGCCGGTGATGCCGATACGGTCGGTCAGGCGCGCCTCGATGTTCATGTGCACGTCTTCAAGGCTGACAGACCACTGGAAATTGCCGGCCTCGATGTCCGCTTTGACCCCTTTCAGGCCTTCGATGATCTGGTCCCGCTCGTCGGTGGTGAGCACGCCGACCTCGGCCAGCATGGTGGCATGGGCGATGGAACCGGTGATGTCGTGGTGGTACAGGCGCTGGTCAAATCCCACGGATGCGGTAAATTTTTCAACAAAGGCATCGGTGGGTTCACTGAAGCGTCCGCCCCAGGGTTTTTCAGAGCTTGTGGTCTGGTCAGACTTTTTCTGATCCGTCATGGTCTATCTTTCCTGCTGACAGCCCGGCATCATCTGGCGGGAACTGGGTACATTGAACGTGGCGGGAGTATACCATTCTGACCCGGGTAAAGGAGACACCCCGTAACGGGGACAAAGGTGTGACAGAGAGCGATTTCTTCGTTCCGGACCTGTGCCGGGTGAGGGCCGTGTTCCTGCTGCTGGTCACCAGCGAACTGCTGGTTCTGGTGCTCGCCATCGTGCAGGCGGACCGGGGCTGGATCGACTGGAATTACTTCGGACTGCTGTCGCTGTTCGTGCAGTGGACAACCCTCACCAGTGCCGCCCTGATCTGCCTCCTGCGCGCCAGGCTTGCGCGGATGTCAGTCTCCGGTGCAACGACCACCATTGTCGCCATTGTGCTGCTGGATGTGCTGGCGTTCAGCTTGTTTGCAGACAGCGTACTTCACCCCCAGGCCGGCGTGGCCGTGTGGCAGGGCGTGGCGAAGAAAATGCTGCTGGCGTTGCTCATCGTGCTCATGGTGCTGCGCTATTTTTACCTGCAGCACCAGTGGCAACAGCAGCGAGAGGCGGAAATGCAGGCGCATCTTGCATCGCTTCAGGCCCGCATACAGCCTCATTTTCTGTTCAACAGCATGAACACCATTGCCAGCCTGATCGCCGTCAACCCGGAACGGGCGGAAGAGGCGGTGCTGGACCTATCGGAACTGTTTCGCGCCAGCCTTCGCACCGGCGATCAGCTGATCCCGCTGTCCCGGGAACTGGAGCTGTGCCAGCGCTACCTGGCCATCGAGGCACTGCGTCTGGGCGACCGTCTGAAACTGGAGTGGCAGATTGAGGAGGGCCTTGAGCAACAGGCTATCCCACCGCTCACCCTGCAGCCACTGGTGGAAAATGCCATCTATCACGGCATTCAGCCCCGTCCGGACGGCGGCACCGTGCGGATCGAGGCTCAGGCCAAAGGCGACTTTGTCTACCTGCTGGTACAGAACCCGAAGCCGGACCAGAATAACCAGCAACACGAAGGCAACCGCATGGCGCTGGCCAACATACAATCCCGGCTCCGGGCGCTGTTTGGCGAACCGGCGGTGTTGAAACACAGCCACCAGAACGATGTGTATACCGTTACCCTGAGGTTGCCGCGGCAAAAGGCTGGCGAACAGAAAACCCGCAAGAAGTGAATCCCGAAAAAAGAGAATCGAGACAAACCATGACTGATACCCGCAGCGTCCTGATCGCAGATGACGAACCCCTGGCCCGGGAACGTATCCGCCGACTGGTGGAGGCGCTACCGGGGTACCAGGCCTGTGGTGAAGCCGTGGACGGCGACAGCACCCTGAAACAGGTGGCGGACCTTGAGCCGGACATTCTGCTGCTGGACATCCGAATGCCGGGCATGGACGGGATGGAGGCTGCCAGCCGCCTGAGCCAGCTGGCGAATCCGCCCGCCCTGATCTTCTGCACCGCTTACGACCACTACGCCATCCAGGCGTTCGGCGTGCAGGCCATCGCCTACCTGCTCAAACCGGTTCGCAAGGAGGCCCTGGCGGATGCCCTGGCCCGGGCGGGCAGGGTCAATCGGGTGCAGTTGCAGGCGCTGAATGGCCAGACCGGCCAGAGCCAGGAGCAGCTGGCAGTGCGCACCCACCGGGGCACCGAGCTGATCGATCTGTCGGAAATCCTCTACTGCGAGGCGGATCAGAAATACGTCACCATCCACCACGCTCGGGGTGAGACCGTGTGTGACTATACCCTGAAGGAACTGGAAAACAGTTACCCGAGCATCCTGCTCCGAATCCATCGGAACACGCTGGTAGGTGTGCGCTTTATCCAGGCACTGAAACGGACGCCGGATGGCCACAACCTGGTGGTGCTGAGGGATGGCCAGGGCGAGCTCCCGGTCAGCCGCCGCCATGCCAGCAACGTGCGCCAGTGGCTTCAGGAGCACCAGCCAGGCTGAATCAGCATGGTCCCCAAAGGTGGTAGCCGCGGGACTTTTCTGCCGCCACAAGGTAACCTTGGCGGACATTTTTTCGAACCGACAGTGAGTGTCATGTCCAAACGTACCCTTCGCATTGCAACCCGCAGCAGCGCACTGGCGCTGTGGCAGGCGGAATTCATCAAGGCCGAACTGGAAAGGCTGCACGACAACATCACCGTGGAACTGGTCAAGATCAAGACCCAGGGCGACAAGATTCTGGACGTGCCTCTGGCCAAAATCGGCGGCAAGGGCCTGTTCGTCAAGGAACTGGAAGAGGCCATGCTGGACGGCCGGGCCGACCTGGCAGTGCACTCCATGAAAGACGTGCCCATGGAATTTCCGGAAGGGCTGGGGCTGGTGGCTATCTGCGAGCGGGAAGACCCGACCGACGCCTTCGTCAGCAATCACTACGACAACGTTGACGCCCTGCCCCACGGTGCCGTGGTCGGCACTGCCAGCCTGCGCCGGGAGGCCCAGCTTCGGGCCTATCGCCCGGACCTGGAGATTCGAGTGCTGCGCGGCAACGTCAATACCCGGCTGGCCAAGCTTGATGCCGGCGAATACGAAGCCATCGTACTGGCCAGTTCCGGCCTGAAACGTTTGGGGTTCCATGACCGTATCCGCTACTGTCTGCCGGACAAAATTTCGCTTCCGGCGGTCGGCCAGGGCGCCCTGGGCATTGAATGTCGGGTGGATGACCACGAACTCCTGGCCATGCTGGATCCTCTGGATCACAAGGACAGTTCGGATCGCGTCAAGGCGGAGCGGGCCCTGAACCGACGTCTTGAGGGCGGCTGCCAGGTGCCGATTGCCGCCTATGCCCTGCTTGAGGATGAGGACACCATCTGGCTGCGCGGCCTGGTGGGCGCCGTTGATGGCACCCAGATTTTCCGGGTCGAAGGCCGCGCGCCAAGGGCCGAAGGCGAACGCCTGGGCCGGGAACTTGCCGAAGATCTGCTGGCTCTCGGAGCCGACAAGGTGCTGGCTGAAATCTATGGCCACACACCAACCTGAGCCCGAACTGAACGGCCGGCGGATTCTGATCTGCCGGCCCGAACCCGAGGCATCCCGGCTGGCCAGCCGGTTTCGTTCAGCCGGTGCCGATGTACACATTCTGCCACTGATTGACCGGCAACCCCTGCCAGAAACTCCCGAGCGGCGGACTCTTATCCTGAGCCTGGATGAATTTTCGCACGTGATCGCGGTCAGCCCGTTTGCCGCTCGCCTTCTGCTGGAAGAGGTGGACACCTGGTGGCCCCAGGTTCCCATGGGTATCCGCTGGTATGGCGTTGGCGCCGGCACGGCGGCAGTGCTTGCCGAACACGGCCTGAGCCCACGCAGGCCGCCCGAAGGCTGGACCAGCGAGGCGCTTCTGGCGCTGCCGTCATTGCAAAACCTGCAAGGCGAACGAGTTCTGCTCGCCCGTGGTGAAACCGGGCGCGAACTGATCCGGGAAACCCTGGAATCCCGGGGCGCCCGGGTTACTGTCCTGCCCCTGTATCGTCGCTTTCGTCCGGACCACCCGCCGGAGCAGATCCGGGCCACCTTCAACACCTTTGCTCCGGAGGCCATCGTTGCCCTGTCCGGAGAAACCTTGAACAATCTCATCGCACTATGTGCGAATAGCGGCCATAATCTATACGATAGGTTATTGATTGTTCCCGCAGATCGGGTTGCCGAACAGGCCCGGGCAGCGGGATTCCGAAATCCGTGTATACCAGGAAGCCTTGCCGATAACGACATCGTGGCCACGGTTGCAGCGCAACTTGCCGGCCGGGACGGTGGCTCCGGAAAAGCCAAGTAAGGACGCCCGTGACAGACACTACGAATCAACTGCCCGCAACCGTTTCCAAGGAACCACCAGCCCGCCAGAAGCTCTGGCCAGTATGGCTAGTTGCCATCATTGCGCTGATCATCGCTGTCGCCCTGGCCCTCTGGAGCTGGCAACAGTGGAACAACCATCAGGCCGTGATGCAGACACTCCAGGGCCTGCAACAGGATACCGCCCAGCTTGAGGATCTTTACGGCGACCGAGGCAGCCAGCAGAGCCAGCGCCTGCAGTCCCTGGAAGAGAAACTGGCAAGCCAGCGGGAGCTGATCGCCACCCAGCAGCGTCAGATCGACCACAATGCCCGTGAACTGCTGGAAGCCGGAAATCGCACACGCACGGACTGGCTGCTGGCAGAGGCGGAATACCTGCTGCGCATTGCCAATCAGCGATTGATGATCGAGAAAGACATTCGCGGCGCCATGTCGGCCCTGGAAGCGGCCGATGAAGTACTGGCCGAATCCGACGACATCGGTGTTTACCCGGTTCGCCAGCAGCTCGCCCGTGAAATCCTGGCGCTCAAGGGGCTGACCGGCGTGGACCGGACCGGTCTCTACCTGAAACTGGAAGCCGCCATCGACAGCATTCATCAGCTCACCGACCAGGCCCTGATCAGCGAGAACGCGCCCGGCTTTATCGTCAACGCCGGAGCGGAAGAAGGCGCTGAACCCGGCGGGGAGCCCGGCGCCGTTGCACAGGCCTGGAACAAGGTGAAAGCCACCCTGATGCAGGTGGTCGTTGTCCGTCGCATGGACGAGCCGGTAAAGCCCCTGCTGTCCCCGGATCAGAGCGCCTATGCCCGCCTCAACCTGCAGCTCATGCTGGAAGAAGCTGAAATGGCCGTGCTGCGAGGTAATCAGCCACTGTATGAGCGAGCCCTTACCAAAGCCCGGACCACCATCGACGACTGGTACAACGCCAGCAATCCCCGGGTCACAGCCCTGCGTGACACCCTGGCCGAGCTGGCCCAGAAGAATGTGGATCCGGAACTGCCGGATATCAGTCAGTCCCTGGACCTGCTCAAGGAACGTCTGGCCGGGCGCCTCAACGCCAACAATGGCAATGGCGAGGACAAGACCGGCAGTGACAATGGAGGCGATGATTCATGATTCGCCTGTTACTGATCATCCTGCTGGCGCTGCTGATAGGCACCGGCCTGTCCCTCGGGTTGCAATACGATCTGGGCTACATCCGGATCAGCCTGGGGCATTACCTGATCGAAACCAACTTCTGGGTGGGATTGGGTGTTATCGTTGCCCTGATCGTCCTGACCGTGCTGACCATCAACGTGATACGCAGGCTCAGAACCAGCACCGGTCTGGTGGCTGGCTGGATTGCCCGGGGCAATGAGCGCCGGGCCCGGCGGCGGACCACCCAGGGCCTTCTGGCACTGGCCGAGGGCAACTGGCCCAGAGCCCGGAAACTCCTGACATCCTCCGCCAGCCATGCAGACACGCCCCTGATCAACTACCTGGCCGCCGCCCAGGCGTCGTTCGAGTCTGGTGATCACGAGGCGGTGGACGAACTGCTGCGCAAGGCCTTCGATAGCACCCCGGGCTCTGACATGGCGGTGGGCATAACACAGGCGCAGCTGCAACTGGCCGGCAACCGACTGGAGCAGGCCCTGGCCACACTGATTCGCCTGCGCAAGCAGTCGCCCCATCACCCCTTTGTCCTGAAGCTGTTGAAAAACACTTACCTTCGGCTGGAAGACTGGCGGGAGTTGTCCAGACTGTTGCCCGAGCTGCGCAAGCGCAGCGTGCTGCCCGAAGCGGAACTCAACGATCTGGAGCGGCAGGTCTGGCATAACCTGTTGGAGCGGGCCGCAGAAGACTGCCGGCGCCAGCAGAAACAGGATCCAGAAGCGTCGCTGGAACCGCTGACCCGGCTCTGGGACGAACTCCCGGGATTCCTGCGCCGCGACGAATACACCATTCGCGATTACGCCCGCCTGCTGGCAGGCCTTGGCGACGAGGTACAGACCGAAACCCTGTTGCGCAAAGTACTGCGCAACCACTGGAGTGATGAGCTGATCAACCTGTACGGGCGGGTGAAGGGCCAGAAACCGGATGAACAGTTGTTACTGGCCGAACAATGGCTGAAAGACCGGCCCAACAACCCCGAGCTTCTGCTGGCCCTTGGCCGGCTGAGCCTTCGCAACGAACTCTGGGGCAAGGCCCGGGAATATTTCGAGACCAGCCTGCGGCTGAAGCGGAGCCGGGAGGCACTTGCAGAGCTGAGCCGCCTGAATGCCCACATGGGCGAGGAAGAAGCCAGCGTCAAACTGCTGATGCAGGGGCTGGCCAGGGATAACGGGCTGCCGGAACTGCCGATGCCGAGGGCCTGATTCAGGTCCTCGGTGCGTATTCCAGCACGTCAGAAAAGAACGCCTCCTGGGGCAGGCCCGCATCGACCAGGGCATCCATCAGGGTGTACACCATGGTGGGAGAACCACTGGCGTGTACTTCCACATTGCTCCAGTCCATGCCGGAAGCAAGAACAGCACGAACCAGCTGGTCGTGATGGCCGGCCCAGTCATTATCCTCGTCATCTCCGACCACCGGCAGGAACGTGAAGCGGGGCCACTCGTCCTGCCACTGCTGTGCCAGGGCGCGAAGGTACATGTCCTCGTGCCGCCGCACTCCCCAGTAAAGCTTGACCGGCTCGTCATAGGACGTTTCCCGGAGGTAATCCACCAGGCTCTTCATCTGGGCAAAGCCGGTGCCTGCGGCCACCAGCAACAAGGGTTTCGTTGGCGCTGATGCCAGGCACGCCTTGCCATGAGGCAGTTCCACGGTCACCTCACCGCCCGACGTCAGGGCATCAATAACCTTCTGCGCGGACACCCATTCCGGGGTCGCCTGGATATGCAGTTCGATGTTCTGGGCCGATGGGCTGCTGGCGATTGAGAAGTAACAGGGGTCTGCGTCAGGCAGATTGACCGACAGGTACTGCCCGGCATGAAACGACAGTTCCCGACGCCGCGGAAGCTGCAGCTCAACGCGATAGACATCGTGACTGATGGAACGTACGTCCACGACCTTTGCCTGAAACTTGCCAGGCTGATTGTTTCCAGCTGCCATAACGGCGGATATCTCCAGTTCCAGGTCCGTGAGCGCGATGCTTCGACACATCATCAAACGCTCGCCGACCTCTATAGTCTGTTGGTTTCGGGTATTAAGCGCGCTGCCGGCCAGCAGTCGGGCCTCGCAGATTTCACATACCCCATTACGACAGGCCGCCGGCACATCAATGCCTGCCTGCGCGGCAGCGCCGAGCAAATCTGCCCCCGGCGCAGCAGTGAAGGCGATACCAGAGGGCAAAAGCCGCACCGCCCTGTGTTCACTGCCCATATCAGTCGGGGCGCGATGCCGGACTTTCAATGCCCAGGGTATCCCACATCTCGTCGACGCGCTTTTTAACGTCGTCGGTCATGGCGATCGGCTCACCCCATTCGCGGGTGGTCTCGCCCGGCCACTTGTTGGTGGCATCCATCCCCATCTTGGAGCCGAGACCGGAAACCGGCGAGGCGAAGTCCAGGTAATCGATGGGCGTATTCTCCACCAGCGTGGTGTCCCGGGTCGGGTCCATCCGGGTGGTGATGGCCCAGATTACATCTTCCCAGTTGCGCGCATTCACATCGTCATCCGTGACAATCACGAACTTGGTGTACATGAACTGCCGCAGGAACGACCATACCCCCATCATCACCCGTTTGGCATGGCCGGGGTACTGTTTCTTCATGGTCACCACTGCAAGGCGATAGGAACAGCCCTCCGGTGGCAGATAAAAATCCACGATCTCTGGGAACTGCTTCTGCAGAATCGGAATAAAGACCTCGTTCAGGGCCACCCCGAGAATCGCCGGCTCATCAGGCGGGCGACCGGTATAGGTGCTGTGATAGATCGGATCCCGGCGATGAGTGACCCGTTCTACGGTGAATACCGGGAAGTGGTCCACTTCGTTGTAGTAACCGGTGTGATCACCGAACGGTCCTTCCGGCGCCATGTCGTCCGGGTAGATGAAACCTTCCAGCACGATTTCGGCGCTCGCCGGCACCTGCAGATCGCTCAGCCCCGCTTTGACCAGCTCCGTCCGGCTGCCACGAAGCAGCCCGGCAAAGGCGTATTCCGACAGCGTATCCGGCACCGGCGTCACCGCCCCCAGAATAGTCGCCGGATCGGCGCCCAGCGCCACGGCAACGGGATAGGGTTCACCCGGATTAGCCTTCTGGAACTCCTGAAAATCCAGCGCGCCTCCGCGGTGGCTGAGCCAGCGCATGATCAGCCGGTTGCGGCCGATGACCTGCTGCCGGTAGATGCCCAGGTTCTGTCGCTCTTTGTGGGGCCCGCGGGTAATCACCAGCGGCCAGGTCACCAGCGGTCCGGCATCGCCGGGCCAGCAGTGCTGAACCGGTATCTGGTAAAGGTCCACCTGGTCCTTCTCGATCACCACATCCTGGCAGGGCGCAGAACGAAGCACCTTGGGACTCATACGCATCACCTGCCGGAACAGCGGCAGTTTCTCGATGGCATCCCGGAAGCCCTTGGGGGGATCCGGTTCCTTGAGAAACGCCAGCAGCTTGCCGATGTCCCGAAGCGCAGTGACGTTATCCTGCCCCATACCCAGCGCCACCCGTTTCGGTGTCCCGAACAGGTTGGCCAGCACCGGCATGTCATAGCCCTTGGGATTTTCAAATAACAACGCAGGACCACCTGCCCGCAGGGTGCGGTCGCAGATTTCGGTCATTTCGAGATGGGGGTCGACTTCAACGCTGATTCGTTTCAGCTCACCCAGCTTTTCCAGCTGGTCAATGAAGTCTCGCAGGTCGTTGTATTTCATCGGTTACTCCGTTCAGATATGCCAGTACTACGGAGATCGGTGGTCGCTGGACTGCTTTTTCCGGAGTTAGAACAAGATGGGGACCTGCTTTCCCAGACACGCCGTGAACCCATCCCTGGGGGCTTGGTCTTGCCATCCATGGCAAGACACAGTCTGTGAAAGCAGGTCCCCACCTCGTTCTTCAGATCACCAGTTATTCGCGAAGCGCTCCACTCAGGGAGAAATCAACGGCGCTTCATGGACTGGAAGAACTCGTCGTTGGTCTTGGTGTCCTTGAGCTTGTCCAGCAGGAACTCGATGGCGGCGGTGTCGTCGTCCATGGAGTGCAGGAGCTTGCGCAGTATCCAGATCCGCTGGATATCCGCCTCACTCATCAGCAGATCCTCGCGACGCGTGCCGGAGCTACGGATGTTAATGGCGGGATAGGTCCGCTTCTCGGCAATCTTGCGATCCAGATGGATCTCCATGTTGCCGGTACCCTTGAACTCCTCGTAGATCACCTCGTCCATCTTGGAGCCGGTATTGACCAGCGCCGTGGCAAGGATGGTCAGGCTTCCGCCTTCTTCCACGTTACGGGCGGCACCGAAGAAGCGCTTGGGCTTTTCCAGGGCGTGGGCGTCAACACCACCGGTCAGGACCTTGCCTGAGGACGGAATAACCGTGTTGTAGGCGCGAGCCAGACGGGTGATGGAATCCAGCAGGATAACCACGTCCTTCTTGTGCTCGACCAGACGCTTGGCCTTTTCAATCACCATCTCGGCCACCTGAACGTGACGGGCCGGCGGCTCGTCGAAGGTGGAGGCAATGACTTCGCCGCGCACGGTGCGCTGCATCTCGGTCACTTCCTCAGGCCGCTCGTCAATCAGCAGCACCATGACATGGCACTCGGGATTGTTGCGAGTGATGGACTGGGCAATGCTCTGCATCAGCAATGTTTTACCGGCCTTGGGCGGAGACACGATCAGGCCGCGCTGGCCCTTGCCGATGGGCGCCACAAGATCCAGCACCCGGGAGGAGAGATCCTCGGTGCTGCCGTTACCGGCCTCGAGCATAAGGCGCTCGTCCGGGAACAGGGGTGTGAGGTTCTCGAAGAGAATCTTGTTTCGGGCGTTATCCGGCTTGTCGAAATTGATCTCGCTGACCTTCAGCAAGGCAAAGTAGCGCTCACCGTCTTTGGGCGGGCGGATCTTGCCGGCTACGGTATCACCCGTGCGCAGGTTAAACCGACGGATCTGACTGGGAGAGACGTAAATGTCGTCCGGTCCTGCCAGGTAGGAGGCATCGGCGGAACGGAGGAAGCCGAAGCCGTCCTGCAGAATTTCCAGTACGCCGTCGCCGTAGATGTCTTCGCCGCTTTTTGCGTGCTTCTTCAGAATGGTGAAGATCACATCCTGTTTGCGCGAACGAGCCAGGTTATCGAGGCCCATCTCTTGCGCAATATCGAGCAATTCGGGCACGGATTTCTGCTTGAGTTCAGTAAGATTCATAGTTTGTTGGATTTTCAGGAATGGAAGTAAACGAGTATTGGAATGACAGGGGCCCCTGAACGTATTGATCGTAAAAAAACGCTGAACTTGATGCTGGCCAGTTGGAGCAACCGGTGTAGATGGAGTCCGGAATTAAGGTACTGAAGCCAGAGAGTGGGAACAACCGTTCGCCGGGCAAGACGGATCATCGGCCACCTGACTGGCGAATGTCAAGTGCACTGCACAAATTAACGGCAATTTCACGCCAAACCGGCCACACAGGCCTGTGGCGCCTCCCCCTGATGGGTTACTCCCTTCCATTGGAAGCCCGTGATGGCGATACTGGCGTATAACCACTTTTGAACGATTCTGGAGCGCCATCCATGAGCAGTGTACCCAGTACCGAACTGAAACCTCTGAACGTCGCCCTGCTGACCGTGTCCGATACACGGGGGCCTGAACAGGACACCTCCGGGCAGTTTCTGGAGGATAGCGTGGTCGAGGCCGGCCACAACCTCGTCGCCCGCCGGATCCTGCCCGACGACGTGTATCTGGTGCGGGCATTGTTGTCCAACTGGATCGCCGATTCACAGGTGCATGTCGTGATCATTACCGGTGGCACCGGTCTGCTTGAGCGGGACAGCACGCCGGAGGCAGTCAGGCCTTTGCTGGACAAAACCGTAGAAGGCTTTGGCGAGGAATTCCGTCGCCTGTCCGCCGCCGAGATCGGATCTTCGACCGTGCAGTCACGGGCGATGGCAGGGATGGCGAACCATACGGTGATCTTCTGCCTGCCGGGCTCAACCGGTGCCTGTCGTACCGGCTGGGAAGGCATACTCCTCAGTCAGCTGGACAGCCGTCACACACCGTGCAATTTCTCGGGCCTGGTCTTACGTAAACCCGAGAAGCCCATGCAGCGGCTCAACGAAGTGATTGGACAGCGCGCCAAGCGCTGAGGCGAGAAGACATCCTGACCGGAGTTCAGCATTGATGGCCAACCCAAACCTCACGCCCCTGGAAGACGCCCTGGACCACCTGCTGTCGGAAGCACCGGTGGTTACGCAGATTGAAACCGTCGCCCTGGCCGACTCCCTGGGCCGGGTACTTGCCGAGAACCATTATGTACCGGCCGACGTGCCGCCGGCAGATAACAGTGCGGTGGACGGATACGCCGTGCGCAAACAGGATCTTCATGGCGATCAGCCCATACCGGTCTCGGCGCGGATTCCGGCCGGTGAAGCGCCCAAGCCCCTGGAGCCCGGCACCGCCGCGCGCATTTTTACCGGCTCGGAGATTCCCGAGGGTGCCGACTCGGTGGTCATGCAGGAGCGGATTGAGGTGACGGACGGCGGCATTCTTGTTCAGGCACAGGTAGACGAAGGCCAGAATATTCGCCGCCGGGGCCAGGATCTGACCCGGGGCGACCTTGCTCTGGCAAAAGGTACACAGGTGCGTCCTAACGAGATGGGACTGCTGGCGTCCATGGGCGCTGCCCGGGTTGCCGTTCTGGCGCGACTGAAAGTCGCCATTCTCTCCACCGGAGATGAGCTGGTAGACCCCGGAACGCCTCTCGGGCCGGGACAGATCTACAACAGCAATCGCTTCACCCTGATGGGGCTGCTTTCCGAAGCCGGCTGCGAGGTGGTGCTGTGCGAGACCCTGAGAGACAAACGCGAGGCGACCCGGGAAACGCTGTTGCGTGCGGCGGAGTCTGCAGATCTGATTATTACCAGCGGTGGCGTTTCCGTGGGTGAGGAAGATCATGTACGCGCGGTGCTGGAGGAGTCCGGCAGTCTGTCGCTCTGGAAAATGGCGATCAAACCCGGCAAACCCGTGGCTTTTGGCGCCATCGGCGGCACGCCAGTGCTGGGACTGCCCGGCAATCCCGGGTCCGTGCTGGTCACTTTCCTGATGGTGGGCATGCCCTACATCCGAAAACGCCAGGGGCGCAATCCCAAAGCCCTCTCTGGAGAGCGGATACCGGCCGACTTTGCCATTTCCTCGGCATCGGTGCGCCGGGAGTTTGTCAGGGCCCGTAAGGAACCCCGGGGCTCGGAACCGGTGGTTGCTGCCTATCCCAACCAGAGTTCCGGCATGCTGAGCTCTACCTGCTGGGCGGACGGCCTGGCCGTGGTGCCCGAAAACACCACGGTAAGCCCAGGCGACCTGCTAACCTACTATTCGTTTGCGGAACTGTTGAGCTGACCATGAGTGATAACACGATTACAGTGCGTTTCTTTGCCCGCCTGCGCGAGGAACTGAAAACCGATCAGTTGACTATCGACGCCAGGCCCGGCCTGACTGCCGGTGATGTACTCGCGGAACTGGCACATCAGGGCGGGCCCTGGAGCCAGTTGCAGGGCGACCAGCCAGTGATGATCGCGATCAACCAGGCCATGGCGAAACCGGGCTCCGAGGTAAAAGCCGGCGATGAGCTCGCCTTCTTCCCGCCGGTAACCGGAGGTTGAGATGATTTCGGTCCAGTCTGATGATTTTGATGTTGCCGTCGAATACGCCGCGCTTCGTGACAGCGGTTCAGGTACCGGTGCCATTGCGACGTTTACCGGCCTGGTAAGGGACAGCGGCGACCTGCAGGGCGTCACGGGACTTTATCTGGAGCACTACCCCGGGATGACGGAACAGGTGATCCAGGGACTTATTGATGACGCTTCAAAACGCTGGGATGTGCGCAAGGCCCGGGTCATTCACCGGGTCGGGCGGCTGGCGTTGTGCGACCAGATTGTCTTCGTCGGGGTATGCAGCGCCCACCGGGGGGACGCGTTCGCGGCCTGCGAGTTCATCATGGACGCCCTGAAGACGTCGGCGCCTTTCTGGAAGAAGGAAATTGCCTCGGACGGAGAGCACTGGGTGGAGCAAAAAGAGTCGGATCTGACACGATCCGAGGGCTGGGATTAAGCGGCAATAAAAAACCGCCCGCGAGCGCTTGCTCAGGGGCGGTTTCTGGTGACCCGACTGCAATCAGAGATTGCTGTCCAGGAAGGCCGCCAGCTGGGATTTGGACAGTGCGCCGACCTTGGTGGCGTCCACGTTGCCGTTCTTGAACAGCATCAGAGTGGGGATACCACGGATGTTGAACTTCGGCGGGGTCTGCTCGTTTTCGTCAATGTTAAGCTTGCAGACTTTCAGTTTGCCGTCGTATTCGTCGGCAATCTCTTCAAGCACCGGCGCGATCATCTTGCAGGGACCGCACCACTCAGCCCAGTAGTCCACCAGTACGGGGACGTCGGACTGCAGTACATCCTGTTCAAAAGAAGCGTCGGTTACATTTACGATATTTCCGCTCATTACCTTTTCCTGATTCATGCACTACTGCTGCACAACGGCATCGCCCTGACGGACTGTCCTACCGGGCGCAGGTGCTGTTGACTGTCGCTGAAGGCTGCCACGGGTTGCAGACAACCTTTCACCCAAATCACGGTACGTCATACTTTACGCGATTGATCAGCCGTATGTGAAGCGGTAGATCCACTACCATGGATTGATCCGCGCCTGACCCCGGTCAAATACCGTGTTTTCCGGTTACTGACAGGCCTGAGGGATTTCGCTTATAGTACCCGGCACGTTCATATCAAAAGGATTCCGACCACGTGACGGCCGCATCCACCGCCGAAACCGCTGCTGCCTCACCCGAGGTACTCGCAGCCATCGACATGGGCTCGAACAGCTTCCACATGGTGGTTGCCCGACTAGTGCATGGGGAAATCCGGACCCTCGAGAAGATGGGAGAAAAGGTTCAGCTCGGCGCCGGGCTGGATCAATATAACCGGCTGACCGAAGAGGCCCAGGAACGGGCCCTGGCCTGTCTGGGCCGGTTCGCACAGCGGCTCAATGGGATGCCCCCGGAAGCGGTGCAGATTGTTGGCACCAACGCGCTGCGCGTGGCCCGCAATGCCCATCAGTTCATGACCCGGGCGGAAGAGGTGCTGGGCTATCCGGTAGAGATCATTGCCGGCCGCGAGGAAGCACGTCTGATCTACCTGGGGGTGTCCCATACCCTGTCCGACGACATCGGACGCCGGCTGGTAATCGATATTGGCGGCGGCAGCACCGAGTTCATCATCGGCCAGCGGTTTGAACCCCAGGAGCTTGAAAGCCTGCACATGGGCTGTGTGTCGTTCCGGAACCGGTACTTCCCGGATGGCAAGATCACCCGGCGGCAGATGGACAAGGCGGTAACCCATGCCGAGCAGGAACTGCTGAACATCCGCCAGCACTTTCGTTCTGTCGGATGGCAGAGCGCCGTGGGCTCATCCGGCTCAATCAAGGCCATTGCCAGCGTACTGGCGACCCTGAAGATCACCGACGGCACCATCACGCTTGCCGCCATGCAGGAGCTTCGCAAGCGTCTGGTGGATATGGGCAAAACAGAGAAACTGTCGGATCTGGGGGTGCGCTCGGATCGCCAGAGCATCTTCCCGGCGGGCTTTGCCATTCTGATGGGGGCCTTCCAGTCCCTCGGCATCCGGGACATGGCGTTCGCCGACGGCGCTCTGCGGGAAGGACTGCTCTACGACATCGTCGGGCGCATCCAGCACGAAGATGTGCGGGAGAGAACCATTTCCGCCCTTCAGGAACGTTACCACGTTGACCAGGAACACGGTGCCGCCGTTGAGGAAACCGCCGTGGCCGCCTGGCAACAGGTGGCTGATGCCTGGGGCCTGAACACAGCGACCGACGAAGAGGTCCTGCGCTGGGCCTGCCGGCTGCACGAGATCGGACTGACCATTTCCCACAGCCAATACCACAAACACGGTGGCTATCTGTTGCGCTACTCGGACCTGCCCGGCTTTACCCAACAGTTTCAGCGGGACCTTGCCACACTGGTGCGCGGCCACCGACGCAAGTTCGCCTCCGCCATCTTCGAGGGCCTGGACCCCGAAGACATCGCAAGGCTGCGTTACCTATGCGTATTGGTCCGCCTGGCCGTTCTGATTCAGCACCCGCGCAACATGGAACCGCCCCCGGCCTTCACCCTGACTGCCCACAAGGACAAGCTGGCGCTGGAGTTCCCGTCCGGCTGGCTGGATGACAGGCCACTGACCCTGGCCGACCTTGAGAACGAGCGGGACTACCTCGCCAAACAGGATTTTGTTCTGGAGCTGAACGGCCGCTGACGGCGATCAGCCGGCCAGCTCTGCCTCCAGGGACTCCACCTCTTCACTGATTTCAAGCCACTGCGCTTCGACCTCTTCCAGGCGGGCGGTTGCAGTGGCCTGCTCACCCAGCAGTTCTTTCAGGCGCACTTTGCCAGTGTCGTCATAAAGACCGGGATCGGATAGTTGTTCCTCCAGGGCCGACAGTCTCTGCTGAAGCTGCTCCATTTCCTTTTCCAGGGCGCTCTGTTTCTTGCGATAGGGGCTAAGCTTCTGGCGAAGGGCCGCCTCCGCCCGCTTGCGGGCTTTCCGATCCTCGGCACTCTCCCCCACCGGCTCGACAGCCTCTTCGCCAGCCTGCTGCCCGGCTGGCATTCGTCTGGGCGCTTCCGTGTCGTCTTTCCGGCGGTCCGCCAGCCAGCGCTCGTAGTCCTCCAGATCACCCTGGTATTCGGTCACACGGCCGTCATTGACCAGCCAGAACTCGTCCACCGTGTTCCTCAGCAGGTGTCGGTCGTGGGAGACCACCACAATGGCGCCTTCAAAGTTCTGCAGCGCCATGGTCAGGGCCTGGCGCATTTCCAGGTCCAGATGGTTCGTGGGCTCGTCCAGCAGTAGCAGATTCGGTTTCTGCCAGGCGATCACCGCCAGCGCCACCCGAGCCTTTTCACCACCGGAGAATGACCGGATGGCGCTCAGAGCCTCATCGCCGTGAAAATCAAACCCTCCCAGGAAGTTCCGGATACTCTGTTCCGATGCTTTGGGCGACAGTCGCTGCAGGTGCAGGAAGGGGCTGGCATCCAGATCCAGCGACTCCAGCTGATGCTGGGCAAAAGACCCGATGGCCAGATGCTCGCCACAGGTGCGATCCCCGGACATCAATGTCCCTTCGCCACGAAGTGCATCCATCAGCGTGGACTTGCCGGCGCCATTGGGGCCCAGCAGGCCAATCCGGCTGCCGGGCAGCAGGGTCAGGTTGATACCATCGAGAATTGGGGTATCGCCGTGGCCGGCCTTGCCATTGCGGATCGACAACAGCGGATTGGAAACCTTTTCAGCCACTGGAAACTCGAAACTGAAGGGTGAATCGATATGGGCAGGGGCAATGCGCTCCATCCGCTCCAGCGCCTTGACCCGGCTCTGGGCCTGGCGGGCCTTGGTGGCTTTGGCCTTGAATCGGTCAATGAAACGCTGGATTTCGGCGATCCTGGCCTGTTGGCGCTCGAAACCGGCCTGCTGCTGGGCCAGACGTTCACTGCGCTGGCCTTCAAAGGCTGTGTAATTACCCGTATACAACTCCAGGTTTCGCCGGTCAAAATGCACCACATGGGTGGCGACCCGATCCATGAAATCACGGTCGTGAGAGATAAACAGCAGGGTCCCGGGGTAGCGGCGCAGCCAATTCTCCAGCCACAAACAGGCATCCAGATCCAGGTGGTTGGTGGGCTCATCCAGAAGCAGAAGATCAGATGGTCGCATCAGGGCCTGGGCCAGGTTCAGCCGGATCCGCCAGCCACCGGAAAACGCCGACACCGGCCGGTCGGCGTCTTCGTCGGAGAATCCCAGCCCGCGCAGCAACGCTTCGGCCCTGCGAGCTGCAGACCAGGCCTCGTGCACATCAAGCTCCCCGTGTATGCGGGCAATGGCATGATCATCACCGGCGCCTTCTGCCCTGGCAAGCTCGGCTTCCAGGCGGCGCAGATCCAGATCGCCATCGAGCACAAAATCCCGGGCACTGCGGTCGGTTGCTTCGACTTCCTGCGCCATGTGGGCAATGCGGCACCCCCCGGGCAGGGAAACCGCTCCCTGCTCCGGGGCCAACTGGCCCAGCAAGAGCTGGAAAAGACTGGATTTGCCGGCACCATTGGCACCAACAATCGCAACACGCTGGCCGGGTTGCACCGTCAGGCTGACGGATTCTAGCAACCAGACGCCGCCCCGTTGTAAACTGAGATCGGTAATCGTTAACATGTTTTCATTTTATCAACGTAAAGTGTTCAGGGAAGGCACAGCGCCTATGTCGGTCGGCTCGGCTACCATCCCGGATTATTCGACACCGCCGCTGGAATTGCCGGCAGATCTGGAACCGGAGAACCCGCTCTGGCGTTTTGCACTGGCGTTCTGGAAACATCCGGACGTTCAGGACAGTTGCCTGGCACTTCAGAATCAGGGCTGGAGCGTGACGCGGATTCTGAGTGCGGCCTGGCTCGCACTGTCTGGCAGGGTCTTCGCCGGGGTCGAGGACGCTACGGTAACAGAGTGGCGCGACCGTGTAACCGGTGCGCTGCGTAGTGCAAGAAAATCACTGCCGGGCAACGCAGGCCACTGTCAAAAGCTTCGCACCGGTATTGCCGGCCTGGAGCTTGAAGCCGAACAGATCGAACTGGCGCTCAGCTGGCGAACGCTAATGACCAACAACCCGGAACACGCCGACATGCAGGGACGCGACACGTTGATCATCACCAATCTGGTTGCGGCCGCACCCATCTCACCCGTTGATGAAGGTGTCAGGCCCCTGCTGAATACACTGGCCAGTGCTCTGGCCCATTTTCCCAAGGGAGACCATCAGCCATGATGATGAAATGGCTAATTCGGCTCTCGTTTCCGGCCCTCGGTTTGCTGTTATTGCTGATTTTTTTCGGCCTGAACGACCCGGAGCAGGTATCCGAACCAGTGGCAGAAGAGGAACAACCGGAAATTCCCGCTTTCGAAGGACTCGTGCCCTCGCCGATTCCCACCGAGGGCCCCGAGATCGTGTTCAAATGGCAGGATACCGACGGCAACTGGCACTACGCAGACCAACCGCCGGAACAGGGCCGCTGGAACACCCTGGCCATCGAACGGCGGGACAAAGCCTTTCCGCGACTTCAGCCGCAGGAACCGGAAACGGACTGGCGATCACCCTACAATGCCCCTTTCTCTCTGGGACCATCCGCCGCCGGCAGCAACGGCAGCTGAACTGACACGTCCGCTTTCTTAACACATGTTCAGTGGCATCTGGCGCCGGAACCCGTTACCTTCTGCGTTCTGACAAACACAACGCGGGGCCCTGCCCCGAGCACCGACGTTAAAGGATAATGCAATGAAGAAAACGCTCCTTGCACTGGCAGTGACCGGCCTGGTGGCCGGCTGCTCCACACCGCCCGAAGCCCCGGAACAACCGAAACTGGAGTCCACCGACCAGAAAGTCAGCTATGGCATGGGCCTGGTTCTGGGTGAGCGCATGGGTAACGACCTGCCGAACCTGCAGATGGACCAGTTCCTGCAGGGCATCCAGCACGGCCATGCTGGCGACGACGAAGCCAAGCGCATGAGCCGCGAGGAAATCCAGCAGGCCCTGATGACCTACCAGCAGCAGATGCAGGAAGAGCAGGGCAAGCAGATGGAAGAGCTGGCCCAGAAGAACCTGGATGCCGGCGAGGCCTTCCTGGCAGAGAATGCCGAGCGCGAGGGTGTGGAAGCCACCGATTCCGGCCTTCAGTATGAAGTGCTCGAGCAGGGTGACGGCGAGAAGCCGGCAGCAACCGATACGGTTCAGGTGCACTACACCGGCGAACTGCTGTCCGGTGAAGTGTTCGACAGCTCCCGCGAGCGCGGCGAGCCGGTGACCTTCGCCCTGAACCAGGTCATTCCCGGTTGGACCGAGGGCCTTCAGCTGATGAGCGAAGGTGCCCGTTACAAGCTCTACATTCCGTCCGATCTGGCTTATGGCCCGGGTGGCAACCGCGCCATCGGTCCGAACGAGACCCTGGTGTTTGATGTCGAGCTGCTCGAGATCAATCCCGGCTCCGGAGACTAAGCTCAAGGCAGGCCGCAGCCAGTTCTGGCGCGGCCACAAAAAAGCCCCAGCCCGGCGTTACCGGCTGGGGCTTTTTTGAATCAGGCGTTTCTCAGGCCGAGGCCACTTTGCCAGCGTGGGCATTGTGGAGATGTTCGATCAGAAAATCCTCCATCTCGAAACGGGTTTCGAGGGTCTCACCCAGCTTCGACAATTCGCCAAACAGCTCTTTGACATCCTCTTCCGACAGCTCCCGACCATCCAGACGGTCGTTGAAGTTAAGAGCTACCTCGGTGGTCTGCTCAATCCGGGGGTATACCTTGGCAGCCAGCTCCAGGCCACCATCGTTGAACTCCCTGGCTTCACGGACCAACTGCTCGTAAATCTCGAAATGGCCGGTAGACACATAATCCACCAGCACCTCACACAGGCGCACGAACTTTTCTTTCAATGCTTCCGTCTGCGAGAAGTCGTTCTCCCCGGACAGGTCGCAGTAATGCACCAGTAGCTCCTGACGTTCCTTGAGCCAACGATCTATCAGTTCGCTGACGCCCCCCCAGCGCTCCCTGGCATTCCGGCAATTTTCCAACATGACGCCTGTTCTCCGCTTGTCTTCGGTACTTCTGTTTCGGTTTTGATTTTTATTAGGTTTGGATCAAGTTACCCCATGGCTGCTGTCCCCCGCAACCGTTTCAGCTCCGAATCCATTCCCGGTTTTGTTGCCGGCGAAACATCAGAACCAGCCCGGTAATAACCAGCAGCAGGAAAAACACCGCCGTCCAGCCGGGGATACTCAAACCCAGGAACCGCCACACCACTTCGGCGCAGTCCCCGGTACCCTTGAGTGCGGTAGACAGCACTTCAAACCAGGGCAGGACATCGAGCATGTAGTCAACCGAGGGCCCACACGCAGGGACCTGGTCTGCCGGCAGACTCTGGAGCCACAACTGCCGACCGGCGACGCCCAGCCCGGCTCCGGCAGTCAGTACCAGCAGGAAACCATAGATACGAACACCGAATCCGGTGGGGCCCTGGAGGAAAGCCAGGAAACTCACAAGACCGGCGCCCATGAAGCCAAAACGCTGTAACCAGCAAAGCGGGCAGGGCTCCAGCCCCATCACATGTTCCATATAAAAGGCCACGCCCAGAAGCGCGGCACATACAAGGAAAATCAGCCCGAAAACCCATCTGCTGGTCAAAAGAACACCTCGAATTGTGAATTGAAACTGCAAGCGGCCACGGGGCCTGCTATTCTCGTCACTTAACCCTAAACCACGATCAACTTCAAGCCTATGACACGCCAGCCAAAATCCGTTCTGACACTTCTGTTTCTGTTGTTTGCAATGATCCCCTTGCCTGCCGTTTCTCAGGATGAAGAAAATACCGAGGAGGAAGTGGCTGAAGAGGAAAGCGGCGTTACCGACTACATCAGTATGGATCCGGCTTTCGTGACCCACGTGGGCACGCCTGGCAACAAGCCAACCTATCTGAAAGCCGCGGTGAGCCTGCGGGCCAATAGCGCCAGCGTCCGTCCCGCAGTGGATGCTCACATGCCACGCCTCAGACACGAACTGGTGATGCTGTTTGGCGAGCAGACCGACACCGAACGCCTCACCTCCATGGAAGGCCAGGAGGCGTTGCGTGAGAGAGCCAAACAGAGAATAAATGCAGTGCTGGAGGAACAGCAGACCGGCGAGAGCATTGCCGGTGTCCTGTTTACAGAATTTGTGGTGCAGAAATAGGGCTGGAACCGACCGATGAATCAGGCGATCCGTGAAAACAGATCGTCTGCCTGGTCGCGTTCATCCCGGGCAGCCTGATCGGCATCGTCCCAACCGGCTTCCCAGGCGGCAATGACAACCTCACCCCGATAGGGGCAGCGGGCTTTATCCATGCCCATATTGGCAGCCATGTAGCCCTGACGGTAAGCCTTGTTGAGCGCCTCCACATCCCAGCCCAGTTTGATATCCCTTGCCATAGCCGTCTCTCCCGATCCTGATGTTACAAAAATTAACAGCCGGACCGGGGGGAGACAAATCTTTGTTCGGTTTCTGTGCGTCAGGTCCGCAGACTTCTGCGACAGTGCCGCAACCTACCACTCAGGACCGCAGATACTGCTCCAGAAACTCGCTGAACGGCAGGGTATCGGCACGCTCCATCTGCGCCTGCTCGGCCAGGGATTCCGCCGTCATGGCATCAAACGCCTGGCGTACATGGGCATCGAGACCTTCCTTTCTGAGAGTCTGCTGATGCTGTTGCGCCATTTCCATGCCCCATTCCCGGTGCCCCAGACCTGAAGAGCGCATGGCGTCCAGAACCCGGGCGGAGGGCACCGTCCATTCACCGGTCAACACTTCACGCTGGGCAGCCAGGGCGCGGCGGTAGGTGTCATCCCCCCGCCAGCTGTCGAGCAATTCGGCGAGCGGCTCCAGCTGCGCCAGGATATCGGTCGCGGCTTCTGACACCGGGGTGCGTTCCCCAGCACGACACAGCTTCAGTTCACGGTAACGCCCGTTGGACACCACATCCTTGTAGTTGTCATCGAGACGCTCGCATTCTTCATCGCCAATACGGGGTGAGTCGGAAAGCAGGCAATCCAGAAGGAACAGGTCCAGGAAATCGATCTGGGCCTCATTTACGCCTACCGGGGAGAAGGGATCAAGATCCAGACACCGCACCTCGATGTATTCCACACCACGGGCCTCGAGCGCCTGGATGGGTTTTTCTTCCCGCTGTGTGGTGCGTTTGGGGCGCACGGCGCTGTAATACTCGTTCTCGATCTGCAGAACGCTGGTATTGATCTGAATGAACTGATCCCCCCTACGGAGGCCAATTTCCTCATAGGCCGGCCAGGTGGTGTGGATAGCCCGGTCGAGAGTCTGGGTGTAGGTGCTGAGTTCGTTGAAACAGATGTTCAAGGATGCCTGGGCATTGTTGTGATAGCCCAGATCGCCCATCCGCAGAGAGGTAGCGTACTCACCGTACCAGCTGCGTTCGTCAAACTGGCTGAGGTCGTGGCTGACACCGGCAACGAAGCTGGCATCCAGCGCCGGCGAGGCCCCGAACAGTAACATCAGCAGCCAGCTTCGGCGGCGGAAATTCCGAATCAGCCAGAAATACTGGTCTGATTTGAAGTCTTTCAGGCTTTGCTCATTGCCCAGCAATTCCTGCCATTTGTGCCAGAAACTGTCGGGGAGCGAGAGGTTATAGTGGGCACCAGCGATGCTCTGCATCATACGCCCGTAACGCACCGCCAGACCCTGCCGGTAAACGTGCTTGAGCTGGCCAATGTTTGAGCTGCCGTATTCGGCGATGGGGATGCTCGGATCGCCATCCAGTTCACAGGGCATGCTCGCCGCCCAGAAGACTTCGTCGCCAAGGTTCTGCTGCACGTAGGTGTGAATATCCCGCAGGGATTTCAGCATGCCTCCGGTGCTGTTGAACACCGGCGTGATCAGCTCCAGCAGGGCCTCTGAATAGTCGGTGGTGATCCTTGGGTGGGTCAGTGCCGAACCCAGGGCCCCGGGATGCGGGGTCTGGGCAATGAAGCCGTTGCGATCCACCCGCAGGCCTTCTTTTTCGACACCCTTGAGAAAACCATCCCAGTCGCTGGCGGCGAACTGACGAAATACGGAATGGCGGGATTCAGCCATGGTCGACTCCTGCTGCGGCCGGTTTGTTCGTTTGCACAACCGGCCGATGAAAAGATTGTATACCCGTCAGCTGTCCTTGCGCGCCGAGGCCAGTGCCTGGGCCAGCGCGCCAGCCATGGCGCCCTGCGGGGATTTCTGACCGGAACCGCCACTGCCGGCGTGCCGGTTACCGCCTTTGCGGCTGGCCCCGTTGCGATTGGCGGCCATCGGCTTGCCCTCATTTTTCTCGCCGGGCTGATCATCCATACGCATGGTCAGGGCAATTCGCTTGCGCGGGATATCCACGTCCATCACCTTCACCTTGACGATGTCTCCGGCCTTGACCACTTCCCGGGGATCTTTGACAAAGGTGTGGGACAGCGCAGAAATATGCACGAGGCCGTCCTGGTGCACCCCAATGTCCACGAATGCACCGAAATTGGTAACGTTGGTCACCGAGCCTTCCAGCACCATGCCCGGCTTCAGATCATTGAGGGTTTCAACACCCTCCTCGAAGCTGGCAAACCGGAATTCAGGGCGCGGATCCCGGCCCGGCTTCTCCAGTTCCGAGATGATGTCCTTGATAGTCGGCAAACCGAACTGTTCTGTTACGTAATCCTGGGGATTCAGACCACGGAGAAACGAAGAATCCCCGACAACATCCTCGACCTTGCGTTTATTCCGCGCGGCAATGGCTTCTACCACGCCATAGGCTTCCGGGTGTACCGACGAGCGATCAAGTGGATTCTCACCACCGGCGATACGCAGGAAGCCGGCCGCCTGCTCAAACGTGCGGTCACCGAGCCGGGTGACCTTGAGCAACTGCTTGCGGTTGCGGAACATGCCGTTCTGATTACGAAACTCAATAATATTCTGGGCGATGGACTGGTTCAGCCCGGACACGCGCGCCAGCAGCGGGGCAGAGGCGGTGTTCAGATCCACACCCACGCCGTTTACACAGTCTTCCACCACGGCATCCAGGCTTCGGGACAGCTGCACCTGGGAGACATCGTGCTGGTACTGCCCTACCCCGATGGATTTCGGCTCGATTTTTACCAGCTCGGCCAACGGGTCCTGCAGTCGACGGGCAATGGAAACCGCACCACGGATGGTGACATCCAGGTCCGGCAGCTCCCTGGAAGCAAACTCGGATGCCGAGTACACGGAGGCGCCAGACTCACTGACCACAATACGGGCCAGCTTGAGTTCCGGGTAACGTTTGCTCAGATCGCCCACCAGTTTCTCGGTTTCCCGTGACGCGGTACCGTTTCCGATGGCCACCAGCTCTATCTGATACTCACGGCACCAGGCCGCCAGTTGCTCGATGGATTGATCCCACTGATTCTTTGGTGCATGGGGATAGATGGCGCCGTGGCCTGCTACCTGGCCGGTGCCATCGATGACGGCCACTTTCACCCCGGTCCGCAGCCCCGGATCCAGGCCCAGGGTGGGGCGAGGGCCGGCAGGTGCCAGCAACAGAAGATCCTTGAGGTTCGCGGCAAAAACATTGATGGCTTCGGTTTCCGCCGCTTCGCGAACCTGAGCCATCAGGTCGGTTTCAATCTGGGTGGAAAGCTTCACCCGCCAGGTCCAGCGCACCACTTCCGAGAGCCATTTGTCGGCGGCGCGGCCGGCATCCCGGATATTCCAGCGGGCGGCTATGCGCTGCTCCGCGGGGTGCGGTGCCCGACGGTCATCTTCGGCATCGCCAACCACGATGGTGTAAGCCAGAACGCCTTCGTTGCGCCCCCGCAGAATGGCCAGGGCCCGGTGCGAAGGCACTTTTTTCAGGGGCTCGACATGGTCGAAATAGTCCCGGAATTTGGCGCCCTCGTTCTCCTTGCCTTCGACGACTGTTACTTTTAACTGGCCTTCCTGCCAGATGAAATCCCGCAGGTTACCCAGCAGCTCGGCATCCTCGGCAAATCGCTCCATCAGTATGTACCGGGCGCCATCCAGCGCTGCCTTGGTATCCTCCACGCCGGCTTCTTTGTTCAGGTAGCCCTGGGCAGTGGTTTCAGGATCCAGGGTCGGATCGTCGTAGAGCGCGTCAGCCAACGGCTCCAGACCCGCTTCCCGGGCAATCTGGGCTTTGGTCCGGCGCTTGGGCTTGTAGGGGAGATAAAGATCTTCCAGGCGATTCTTGGCATCCGCCTCGTTAATGCTGGCCTTGAGCTCATCGGTCAGCTTGCCCTGCTCCTCGATGCTCTTGAGGATGGTGGCACGACGGTCTTCCAGTTCCCGCAGATAGCGCAGACGTTCTTCCAGGCTCCTCAGCTGGCTGTCGTCCAGTGAGCCTGTGATCTCTTTCCGGTAGCGGGCGATAAACGGAACGGTCGCGCCCTCGTCGAGCAGGGCGACGGTGGCATTAACCTGTTGCTCGCGGACACCGAGCTCGTCGGCGATACGCCTGGAGATACTGTTCATGCAACCTCTGTCTGATGCTTTGCCAATAAACCAGCAAAGGTACAGCGGCTTACTGCTGCAGGCAAGCGGCCTCGCCCCGCTTGTTCAGGAATTGCACAAGATCGGCCCAGGGCATTGGGCGGGCGTAGTAATAGCCCTGGATTTCATCGCAATGCTGCTGGCGCAAAAACTCCAGCTGACCTTCGGTTTCCACACCTTCGGCCACCACGCTGATCTGCAGGCTGTGGGCCAGGCTGATAATGGCCCGGATAATGTGTTCGGCGTCGGCCGAATTGCCCAGCTCCTGCACGAAGGACTTATCGATTTTCACCAGGGAGATAGGCAGATGCTGAAGATTGCTCAGAGAGGAAAAGCCGGTTCCGAAGTCGTCAAGGGCAAAGCTGATGCCCAACTGGTTCAGTTCCCGAAGGCAGCGCTGGGCGTATTCCGGATCGTGCATCATGGCACTCTCTGTCAGCTCCAGTTCCAGCAAGCTGGTGTCCACGTTGGCATTGAAAATGATCCGAAAAATGGTCTCGGTCATCTTGCGATCGTGAAACTGCCGGAAAGAAAGATTAACCGCGAAGACCAGACCGGGGAATCCAAGTTCGGCGGATTCCTGCAAACGCTTACAGGCCTGCTCGATGACCCAGTAACCGATAGGCACGATCAGCCCGCTGCGTTCTGCCACCGGGATGAATTCGTCCGGACCCACCAGCCCCCGCTCCGGATGATTCCAGCGAAGCAGGCATTCCACGCCCCGAACTTCCTCGGTGGCCAGATCAATCCGGGGCTGGTAGTAAAGCTCCAACTCCTTGCCCCGCAAGGCATTGCGCAGATCCGCCTCCAGCCGAAGCTGGTAACCGGCGGAAATGTGCAACTGGCGATCATAGAAGCGGTAACTGGTACCCGGGTCCCGCTTGGCTTCGAACATGGCCCGGTTGGCACGGCGCAGCATGTTTTCGGCGCTGTCTCCGGCTTCCGGGTAAGTTGCCACGCCAAGGCTGGCACTGACTACGACGTTCTGACCGTCGATGGTAACCGGCTCATCCAGGGCGCTAACCACCTTGCGGATAATCTGGGTGATATCCAGGGAGTCTTCGACTTTCTCGATGATGATGGCCAACTCGTCCCCACCGATCCGCATCAGCGAATCCACGCGCCGGAGAGAATGACGGAGCCGCTCTGCCAGTTTCATCATCAACTGGTCGCTTTTCTGATAGCCAAACGACTCGTTGATGCTACGAAAATCATCAATGTTAAGATGCAGCAACGCCAGTCGATGACCAGCGCGCTCAGCCCGCAGAAGCGCTTGTTGAAGTCGATCGAAGAACAGGTCCCGGTTGATAAACCCGGTAGCAACTTCGCGCCCCAACTGGCCATGCGCGGACTCGGACAACTGCTCCCGGTACCAGAGGCACTTCACTGCACGACGAAAGTTCCAGTGGTCCAGATTCTGACGGCAGAGGTAATCAGCGGCGCCGGCCGCAAGCAGTTCCGGCGCCCGCGTCCCGGGAAGCTCGGCACTCAGTGCCAGAACGGGCTTTTCATTGCTGGCGACAGCCA
This sequence comes from uncultured Marinobacter sp., assembly GCA_964520755.1. Taxonomy (GTDB): domain Bacteria; phylum Pseudomonadota; class Gammaproteobacteria; order Pseudomonadales; family Oleiphilaceae; genus Marinobacter. The sequence goes on from CAZFQI010000003.1 coordinate 65,173, forward strand.
GATACTGCAGGAACGAGCTCTCGGATCCGCCATGGAATACGCAATCCCAGACAATGACATCGAAACTGGCGTTGCGTATAAGATCGTCACAATCCACCAGATCCGGGCACCAGGTAGCGTCCGCACTGATTTCGACGTCACCCGCCAGGAGAGCATTCAGCCAGAGAAAATCAGCGTAATCAGGTGTCAGAACCAACAGGCGCAATTGTCCTGGCCTCATGGTTTCCAGTGGCAATGTCATCAAGCAGGATCCATTTATGCGTGAACAACCAAGTCCGTTCTATCAATCATAGTCGATAGATCGTCAAGGTACAGCAACTCTGTCTGGTGTAGAATAAGCCCACGTCCGTTATCCCCATTTCGTTCCATTCTGGCCATTTATTTGTGAACAAGCTCAACCCGAGACAAAGCGAAGCAGTCCGCTATGCCGATGGCCCCATGCTGGTGCTCGCCGGTGCCGGCAGCGGCAAGACCAGCGTGATCACCCGCAAGATTGCCTACCTGATCGAGCAGCTCGGAATCCCGGGGCGTCATATTGCCGCGGTCACCTTCACCAACAAGGCCGCCCGGGAAATGAAGGAGCGGGTTGGCCGGATCGTTGATCGCAAGCTCACCCGGGGCCTGATTGTATCCACTTTTCACAATCTTGGCCTGAATATGATCCGGGAAGAGCACACGCATCTCGGTTACCATCCCGGCTTTTCCATCTTCGATGCCGAGGATGCCAAGGCCCTGTTACAGGATCTGATGCTCCGGGAAGCCAGTGCCGAGGCCGGGGACGAACTCAACGACATACAGATGACTATCTCATCATGGAAAAACGCCATGCGCGGCCCGGCCGAGGCCCTGAGCAAGGCGGCGGATGAGCGGGAACAGCGCATCGCCATCATCTACAAGAAATACAACGAATACCTGAAGGCCTATAACGCAGTGGATTTCGACGATCTGATCCTGCTGCCGGTGATGCTGTTCCGGTCGCAGCCGGACGTGCTCGCCAAATGGCGCCGGAAGATCCGCTACATGCTGGTGGATGAATACCAGGACACCAACGTATGCCAGTACGAACTGGTCAAACTGCTGGTAGCTGAGCGGGCCGCATTCACGGTGGTTGGCGATGACGACCAGTCGATCTACGCCTGGCGAGGCGCCCGACCAGAGAACCTGGCCCAGCTCAAGGAAGACTTCCCGAGCCTGAAAATCGTCAAGCTTGAACAAAATTACCGCTCCACGGCCAGGATCCTGCGCAGCGCGAACACCGTGATTGCCAACAACCCCCACGTGTTCGAGAAAGCTCTGTGGAGTGACCACACCATCGGTGAAGAAATCCGGATTGTCCGGTGCCGCAACGAAGACGCGGAAACCGATCGGGTCGCCACCGAAATTCTCGATCAGAAGCTGAAAAAAGGCCTGGAGTTCCGGGACTTTGCCGTGCTGTATCGGGGCAACCACCAGGCGAGGCTGCTGGAAATGAAACTGCAGGCCTACCAGATCCCCTACCGCATCTCCGGTGGCCAGTCCTTTTTCTCGAAAAACGAGATCAAGGACGCCATGTCCTACCTGCGCCTGCTGATCAACCCGGACGATAATGCTGCCTTCCTTCGAGTGGTGAACGTGCCGCGCCGGGAAATCGGCCCGCGCACCCTGGAACAGCTCAGCCATTATTCACGCTCCCGGGATATCAGCCTGTTCAAGGCCCTGGGTGACATGGGCGCAGAGACCCACGTGACCGAGAAGGGCCTGGACCGTCTCCGGCGCTTTGCCCACTGGGTGGATGCCACCTGCGAGCGGCTGCACAGCGAGAACCCGATACCCGTGATCAAGCAGCTGTTCACAGACATCGAGTACGAAGAATGGCTGCACCAGCACTCCGGCACGCCCAAGCAGGCCGAGCGGCGGATGGAGAACATCTGGTACCTGGTGGAATCCATCCAGCGCATGCTCGATGACGGCAAGGGCACGGCGGATGAGCTCGGCATCGAAGATGCCATCTCCAAACTGATCCTGCGGGACATGATGGAACAGCGGGAAGAGGACGACGACAGCGACAAGGTTCAGCTGCTCACCCTGCACGCTTCCAAGGGCCTGGAGTTTCCCCATGTGTTCATCATGGGGCTTGAAGAAGAAATCCTCCCCCATCGCAGCAGCATCGAGGAAGGCAACATCGAGGAGGAACGGCGGCTGATGTACGTGGGCATTACCCGCGCCCGGGAAACACTGACGCTGACCTATGCGGCTACCCGGAAACAGTATGGGGAAAAACTGGAAACCATCCCGAGCCGGTTTCTTGATGAACTACCCGAAGAAGATCTCAAGTGGGAAGGCACCGGCGACCTGGATGTGGAAGCCAACCAGAAGAAAGGGAAAGCAACATTGAGTGCCCTGATCGGAGACCTCGGCCTCTAGTCAGTACCCAGACGCAAAAAAGCCCCTCTAAAGGGGCTTTTTCAACAAACGGACTGTGCGCTTACTGGCTCTGTTCAACAAGGTACTCGACAGACGCCTGGATTTCTTCATCCGGACAGCTTGAACAGCCGCCTTTTGCCGGCATCGCGTTGAAGCCATTGATAGCGTGGCTCACCAGGGTGTCCAGCCCCTTATCAATGCGAGGTGCCCAGGCATCCGCATCGCCAATCACCGGCGCACCTGCAGCACCCGTGGTATGACAAGCCATGCAGACAGCATCGTAGACTTCACTGCCGGAGCGAGGGCCAGAGCTGGCAGTTTCAGTGGCCGCCGCAGCTTCACCACACTCTTCACCCTGCAGGCAAACTTCCCCTACTGGCTGGATGCGCGCACGGATTTCATCTTCAACACTTGCCATTACGGCGCCCGCTGTCAGGCCTGCAACGACCAGTACAGCAGCCAGGACTCTCTTCATCTTCACAATGCACCTCGCATTTGAGCGTTATAATCTTCGGTCGCCGCATTATAGCGACTGAAACCTGGCAAAAAAACCAAACAGCAAAATCATAATTTGATTTCAACCATTTTAATTGCGATTTCGTAAGTCAGAGGGTGTTTCGCAAACAATCCGGTTACCATGGTGTTCGCCGACGTTTTACCATTCAGGACCAGTTTCCATGACCAATACGGAACCGACTTCGCCCCACCCGTTGCGCAAACCACTGCTGATTGCCGAATTCACGGCGCTGGCTGTTTTGCTTGCTTCCATGGGGTGGTTTTCCAGTCAGACCAGTGACGGCCAGACGATCAGTGCCGCCTGGCTGCTGATTCCTGCCTTCGCCAGCCTTGGGGTTTTCCTCAGCTTCATTGGGCTCATGTACCTGCGTTGGGTTGCGTCTGCAGACAGCGGCAACCGGTTCAAGCACAAGCTTATTTTCTCGCTTCTTGCCGTCACCCTGATCGGCGTCTGGATCTACGGCATTGCCAATACCTGGTTCAGTCTGACTGCCAGCTAGGAGAGCACCTGATGACATCCCCCCACCTGTTGGCGCCGTCCACGGCCATCACTACTCTCTCGTTGATGCTGTCGGTGCCTGTAAACGTGGCGGCACAGACTGAGGAAGCGCCCTCCATTGATTCGCCGGAACAGTGCGCCCTGATTGACGATGGCATCAAGCGGCTGGCCTGTTTTGACAGCCTCTACAAACCCACAGAGAGCCAGGCCCAGGCATCGGAAAGCGCCAAAGAACAGGCCGAGAAGAGCGCGGAGCCACTGGCGCCCAATGGTGAAGATCTCGATGCCGTTGCCGGCAATGCCCTGGAAGGTGATCCCGATGCAGGCGTCATGTCTGCCATGGTAGACCGCTATATGGCGGCCGAGAAAGCCGTGTTCTCCTTCTCTGGCAGTTTCGTGGGGCATCGGCCCACCTACATCCTGCCGGTCAGTTGGGTGAAAGACCCGAACGAATCGCCGTCTAGCCCCAGACTTGGGTCCACCGGTTATGACTATGATCTGGAACGGGAAGAAGCCAAGTACCAGATCAGCTTCAAGGTACCACTGCTGACGGGAATTCTGGATGACCGCACAACACTCTGGTTTGGCTATACCCAGACCTCGTTCTGGCAGGTGTACAACCAGGACGACTCCGCGCCTTTCCGGGAGACCAACTACGAGCCGGAGATATTTGCCCGGTACCAGACCGACTGGGATATCGGACCTGGCCGACTCAATGGCGTGACCCTCGGATTCAATCACCAGTCCAACGGGCAGTCAGAACCGAGGTCCCGGAGCTGGAATCGCATCATGGGCTCAGCCGCGTACAGTTATGATCGCTGGCTCTTTATGGTTCAGCCCTGGTATCGCATTCCGGAGAGCAGTGAGGATGATAACGCGGACATCCAGCGCTACCTGGGGTATGCCAATTACCATGCGGTATACAAGCTGACCGAGGATCGGACGTTTTCGTTGCGGCTGATGAATAATCTGCGCTCGGATGACAACAAGACGTCGGTGGAGTTCGGGTACAGTTTTCCGATGGGGGATACGGTTAAGGGTTTTGTCCAGTACTACAACGGGTATGGGGAGAGCCTGATTGACTATAACCACCGGATTCAGCGGATTGGTATCGGGATTATGCTGAACGATTGGCTCTGAC
>CAZFQI010000003.1:69831-81927 GCA_964520755.1 uncultured Marinobacter sp.
TTCTCTTCCATCAACGGAATATCCGCTCTCGATTCCACGTTTAAACGTACAACCGGCTCGGTGTTGGACATTCGTAGGTTGAAGCGCCAGTCGTCGAATTCAATGCTTACGCCGTCCACGTGGCTGACGTTTTTGGCGCCGACGCTGTATTTGGCTTCAATCGCAGCGATGACCTTGGGGGGATCCGCGATGGTTCGGTTGATCTCGCCGCTGGCCGGGTAGGCTTCGATTCGGGCGTCGATCAACGACGACAGGGTCTGGCCGGACTGGCAGAGGCGTTCGGCAACCAGCAACCAGGGGATCATGCCGCTGTCGCAGTAGGCGAAGTCGCGGAAGTAGTGGTGGGCGCTCATTTCGCCGCCGTAGACCGCGTCTTCGTCACGCATTCTCTGTTTGATGAAGGCGTGGCCGGTTTTGCTTTCGATGGCTTCGCCCCCAGCCGCCTTAACGAGGTCGAGGGTGTTCCAGGTCAGGCGGGGGTCGTGGATGACTTTGCCGCCGCCGGTTTTGCGCAGGAACTGGTCGGCGAGCAGACCAACAATGTAATAGCCCTCGATAAAACGACCGTTTTCGTCGAAGAAGAAGCAGCGGTCGTAGTCGCCGTCCCAGGCAATGCCCATGGCGGCACCTTCTGCGATAACGGCGTCAGCGGTGGCGGCGCGATTTTCCGGCAGAATCGGATTGGGGACGCCGTTGGGGAAATGGCCGTCGGCTTCATGGTGTACTTTTACGAATTCGAAGGGCAGGTGCTGTTCGAGCTCGTCGATGACAAGGCCGGCGCCGCCGTTACCGGCGTTGACGGCAATGGTCATTGGCGTGAGTGAGACCGCGTCAACGTAGCCCAGCAGATGGTCGATGTAGGCGCTCATGACTTCCAGGGGCTCGTAACGCCCTTGCTCCGGGGCATCGCCAAAAGGCTCCAGAACCCTGTCGCGAATGTCGTTCAGGCCGTTGTCGGAGCTGATCGGCCGGGATTCAGGGCCAACCATCTTCATGCCGTTGTGGTCTTTCGGGTTGTGGCTGGCGGTTACCATGATGCCGCCGTCCATCTTGTAGTGGCTGGTGGCGAAATATACCTGTTCGGTGCCGCACAGGCCGATATCAAACACATCCGCACCGGCTGCCATGAGGCCGGAGCTCAGCGCCTCGGCAATGTCCGGGCTCGAAAGACGGATGTCGTAGCCGACGATCACCTTTTTAGCGCCGGTAATTTCCACGTAGGCGCGCCCGATTTTCTCGGCCAGAGTGGGGTTGAGTTGATCAGGCACACGACCACGCAGGTCGTATGCCTTGAAGCAGGACAGGTCCATTGTCAGGAATTACTCCGCGCCAGACTGCAACTGAATATAATTCTGAATACCCATCTGGGAAATCATTTCCAACTGGGTCTCGAGCCAGTCGATGTGCTCTTCCTCGCTTTCCAGAATGCGACGGAAGATTTCGCGTGAGGTGTAGTCCTTGACCTCGTCACAATAGGCAACCGCTTCTACGTAGTCCGCATGGCCGGCCAACTCCAGTTTCAGGTCGCACTGGAGCATTTCCTCCACGTTTTCACCGATCAGCAGCTTGTTCAGATCCTGCAGGTTGGGCAGTCCCTCGAGGAAGAGAATACGCTCGATCAGCTCGTCGGCGTGCTTCATCTCGTCAATGGACTCTTCGTATTCCTTGTCTGCCAGCTTGGTGATTCCCCAGTCCTTGTACATACGGGAATGGAGGAAATACTGGTTAATGGCAGTCAGCTCGTTGGCAAGAGCCTTATTGAGGTACTGGATGACTTTTTTATCGCCTTTCATAACCGGATTCCTTGTGTGATAAATACCTTAGTAGACAAGGATAGACCGTTGAGCGCCGATAAAAAACCGCGACTGCAAAAAGGTCGCAAATGGAAATCAGGATGGATATCAGGCCGGTTGAGCGAGCATATTGGCCAGTGCCAGATAATCCGTCGAACGACTCTCACGAAGAATCTCCCGGGCGGTGCAGGCGCAACGGCCACACTGGGTTCCGACACCCAACTGCTTACCCAGTTGACGCATGGAGGAAACACCGTCTTCAGCGGCTTCACGGATTTCTCGATCGGTTACCCCGTGGCAAAGGCAGACATACATCGCGGCTACTCACTAACGCTACAAAAGTTAGTGATAATTATTGTTATTCACATCCAGAATTGCAAGCCTTTTGTATCAAATTTGTGCAACGGAATGTTTCAGGCCCGGTCCTGACGCGTCAGATTCTGGCTGCCCGTCGCCGTAACAACCACGTTGTCCTCGATACGAATACCCCCGCAGCCTCTCAGCCTGCCAATCAGTTCCCGGTTCAGGTATGGCCCCAACTCCCCTTCCAGCAGGGGTTCCAGCAACGAGGGAATAAAATAGAAGCCTGGTTCAATGGTCACCACCATGCCAGGCTCCAGCCGGCGGGTCAGTCGCAGGAACGGGGCATCTTCTGGCGGGGGCGTCGGTTTGCCGGCCACGTCATGCACTTGCACGCCCAGGAAATGACCAATGCCATGGGGAAAGAAAACCCGGGTAATGCCTTTGTCGACGATGGCCTCGTCATCCAGGCCCGATACCAGGCCGGTCGCTGACAGCAAAGCAGCAACCCCCTGATGGGCCTTGCGATGAATCTCGATGTAATCCACTCCCGGCGCCACCATGTCGCACAGTCTCAGCTGGAGTCGCTCAAGCCCGTGAATCAGGGCGGCAAAGTGTGATTCGTCCGGCCCCGCCACAGTGCGCGTGATGTCGGAGCAATAGCCACGATAACGAACACCAGCATCGATAAGCAGACTGCGGGGATGCCCCGGAGGCTGCGTATCGTAATACTGGTAGTGCAGCGTACCTGCGTGCTCATTCAGGCCGATGATGCTGTGGTAAGGCGCCTCGGCTTCCCGCTGGCGGGTCGCCTGCTGGTAGGCCAGGTTGATGCTGAACTCGCTTTCACCGGCCAGGAACGCTTCCCGGGCAGCAGCATGGCCCGCCAGTGCCAGCCTGTTGGCCTGCGCAAGACACTCGATTTCATAGGGCGTTTTGCGCACACGGGTTTCATCCAGATCCCGGAGCAGATCGTCCGGGTTTGCGTCTCCGGGGACATTACTGATCAGTGCCGGATCGCCAATCACCGCCAGGCTGCCGGGATCATCCAGCAACGGCGCTCTGGGTGAGGCGCTGCTGCGAACCTCGATAAACGCCTGCCAGGGCTCTTCCGGTAACACCGGATTGGCGTGCCAGAAGTCCACCGGCTCGAACAACCAGAGCACGGGCCTGTGCCCTGCCCGGATCCACAGCCAGCAGTGTTCGCGGCCAGCCAGACCGGTCCAGTGCAGAAACGGGCCATAACCCTGGAAGTGCCAGGCCTGATCATCGCCGTAGCGATAAGGGGCAGCACCGGAAGCGATCAGCAGGCTGTCGTAGCCATGCTCAGCCATCGCCGATTCGTAGCGCCCCTGCAGTTCGTTGAGGTGGTCCGTCTGCAGCGACAAGAGGGCATCATGTGGCATAGACATCTTCCAGTTTTGTCCAGAGCGTTAAGAGATCGTCCGACCGGGTATCCCGCAGCCGGACCAGGCGGATTTCCAGGGGCACGTCCCAGCTCTCATCACCGGCGCGCACCAGACTGCCGAACTGTTCGCTTTTCTCGGTCATGCGTCTGGGCAACCAGCCCATGCCGAAACCCTGCTTGACCAATGCCTTGATACTGGCGGACTGGGTATTTTCGTTCAAGGGCAACAAATTGGCGGTTAGCCCACGTCGAACAAGATGACCTTCAATCGCCGACTGGAGAAAACCGCGGCTGTGGTAGGCAATAAGCGGTACCGGCTGTTCCGGGCTTCCCGGCAGAGCAAACCGGGGGTGTCCGTCGTCGTCCGCAACACTGACCGGCACCAGCGACTCTCGCGCCAGCACCAGCCATTCGTAATTGTCGGCGGTCAGCCGCCCGCCCCAGGGCAGGTCCGGGTGCCAATAACAGAGCACAAAATCACATTCGCCACTATCCAGTGCTTCCAGGAATTGCTCACCCACCCAGCTGGTGGCATTCAGGTTCAACTGAAGGCGTTCTGCGATACCGGCTTCTTTGGCCCAACCCTGGTAAAAGTGCGAAAACAGGCCCTGAGTGGAACCGACGCTGATGCGGGCAGAGGCCTCGGCCTCGAGGGCAGCAATCCGATCACGGGTATCCCGCACGTCCCGGGTGATCCGCTCGCACAAATCCCGGAATATTTCTCCGGCCGGTGTCAGCGACAGTGGCAACGTCTGGCGATTGATCAGCGTGCTGCCCATGGCCTCTTCCAGCAGCTTTATCCGTCGGCTGAACGTAGGCTGGCTCACATGCTGCAATTCGGCAGCACGTGAGAAATGGCGCGTTCGGGCCAGCGCCAGAAAATCGTCCAACCAGCGTACTTCCATGGAGTCCCCTGAGGGTATGTCGTTGTATCGATGCGAGTTCTGCTGCTGGCATCATAGCCTATCGCAGCGGCGCCGTTACAACCTGCCCTCTTCCACCGCGTGACAGGCAACCTGAGTTCCGCCATCGGTAGTGATCAGCTGGGGCACTTCCTGCCGGCATCGCTCGTTGGCATAGGGGCAACGTCCATGGAACACGCAGCCGGAGGGCAGGTTCACCGGCGTGGGCACCTCCCCTTTCAGCCGGATGTGGTTGGGACGGTCATCCTCCAGCTTGGGAATGGCAGAGAGCAAGGCCTGTGTGTAAGGATGCCGGGGCGTGGCAAACAGGGTTTTGGTGTCCGCCAGCTCACAAACCCGACCCAGGTACATCACCGCCACCCGGGTGCCGAAGTGCTCCACCACCGCCAGATCGTGGGTAATAAACAGATAGGTCAGTCCCCGGCTTTCCTGGGCATCCATCAGCAGGTTCAGCACCTGGGCCTGAATGGACACGTCCAGAGCCGAGATCGGCTCGTCGGCCACGATGAACTCCGGGTCCACCGCCAGCGCCCGGGCAATCGCAATCCGCTGGCGCTGGCCACCGGAGAACTCATGGCCGAAGCGGTTGCCCCAGTCCTGATCAATGCCCACCGAATGCATCACTTCGTGGATCTTGTCCCGCACCTGGACCTGCGACCAGTCCGGATGGTGGAACCGGATCGGCTCCTCGAGGGTCTGCTGGATGGTCATGCGCGGGTTCAGGGACGCATAGGGGTTCTGGAAGATCATCTGCATCTTGCGACGGTAAGGCAGAGAATCCTTGCGCTCGAGATTATCGATACGCTGACCGTCGTAATGGATCTCGCCGGCGCTGGGCGAGAGCAAACCCATCACGGTGCGGGCCACGGTGGACTTGCCACAGCCGGATTCGCCCACCACGCACAGGGCTTCGCCCTTCTGCACTTCCAGATCCACCCCGTTAATCGCGTGAACCGCCTCCTGTTTCCGGCGGAATCGACCACCCTCGAAGGTGATCTGCTCCAGCAGGCTGCCGGACAGGTCGAAGCGTTTTTCAAGACCGCGAATACTCACCAGAGGGGAGGTCATGATTCGGCCTCCTGCATGCGTTTCTCCTGCTCAATCAGGTTGGCGACTTCGTAACAGGCCACATTCACATTGCCCGAGCGCACATACTCCGGCATCGCCTGCTTGCACTGCTCGGTGGCGAAGTTGCAGCGGGGGTGGAACGGGCAGCCCGAGGGTACATTCTTCAGGGACGGCATGGAGCCGGGAATCTGAAACAGCCGCTCCCCTGGCTCGCCCATCTGCGGCAGCGCGTTGATCAGTCCCTGGGTATAAGGGTGCTGGGCATCGTTGATGATTTCCCGGGTCGGCCCCTGCTCGATGATTCGGCCCGAGTACATCACCAGCATCCGCTGGGTAACCTGGGAGACCACGCCCAGATCGTGGGTGATCAGCATCAGCGCCACATTCTCCTGCTCGCACAGGTTCAGCAGCAGGTCCATGATCTCCGCCTGGATAGTCACGTCCAGGGCCGTCGTGGGCTCATCGGCAATGATGATTTCCGGGTCCAGCAGCAGGGCGATGGCAATGATCACCCGCTGGCGCATGCCCCCGGACAGCTCATGGGGGTACTGATCCAGACGCTTCTCCGGCGACGGAATCTGCACTTTCTGCAGCCGGTCCAGAGCAATGGCACGGGCTTCTTTTTTACTGATCTTCCGGTGGGCCAGGATGGCCTCCACCATCTGGGTTCCAATGGTGAGCACAGGGTTCAGGGTCATCATCGGGTCCTGGAAGATCATGGCGATGCGATTGCCGCGAATTCTGCGCAGCTCCCGTTCGCTCATGGCTGCCAGATCCCTGCCTTCGAACAGGATCTGCCCACCGGCAATGTAGCCGGGCTGGGCAATCAGGTTGAGAATGGAAAAGGCGGCCACCGACTTGCCGGCGCCGGACTCCCCTACCAGACCCAGCCGCTCGCCCTTGTCCAGGTTGAAGCTGATGCCCCGCAGCGCTGTCAGGTCGCCGCCACGCACAGCAAAGCGCACATCAAGATCTTTTACTTCCAACAGTGCCATGGTGTTACCCCTTGTACAGCCGTGGGTTCATCACATCCCGCAACCAGTCACCCAACAAATTGATGACCAGTACGAGCACCACCAGCACCAGGCCCGGGATCAGGGTGATCCACCAGGAACCGCTCTGGATGTAATCAAAGCCGGATTTGATCAGCGACCCGAGGGACGGCTGGGTTTCCGGCATGCCCAGGCCCAGGAATGACAGAGCCGCCTCGGAAATGATGGCGTTGGCAATCTGGACCGTGGCAATCACGAAGATTGGCGACAGGGTGTTGGGCAGGATATGCCGGAACATGATCCGACGTGTCCCGAAGCCCATCACCTTGGCGGCGTCGACGTATTCTTTCTTTTTCTCCGCCAGCACCGAGGCACGAACGGTACGGGCAATCTGGGGCCACTCGGCAATACCGATTATGAAGATCAGCATGTAGATGGCGATCTCACCGAACATCAGGTTGCCGAAGCTGGCCTTGAACACCGCGCCCACGATGATGGCAACCATCAGGGTAGAGAACGACAGCTGCACATCGGCAATGCGCATCAGCACCGCGTCTACCTTGCCCCCCAGATAGCCGGCCAGCAGGCCGAAAAGAATACCCAGAAACGCCTGCAGAACCACCGCCCCGAAGCCGATCATCAACGACACCCGGGTGCCGTACAGAATGGTGGACAGCAGATCCCGGCCCTGGGCGTCGGTGCCCAGTGGAAATGCCGGATCGGCACCGCTCATGCCCACCGGGGGCAGTTCGGAATTCATGATGTTGATCAGCGCCAGATCGTAGGGATCGGCGGGCGCCAGCAGCGGCGCAAACACCGCCGCCAGCACCATCAGCAGCAGCACGGCAAAGCTGACAATGGCCACCTTGTCGCGCTTGAAGCTGTACCAGAAGAAGGACTCGCGGAAGCGGTCCCAGCGGGAAACCGTTGCCGTTGTCATGCTTTCTTTCCTGTCAGTTTGACGGTGGGATTCACCAGTCCGTAGATCAGATCCACCAGAGTGTTGGTAACCACGAAGATCAGGCCCACCACCATCAGGTAAGCCACGATCAGCGGAATGTCGCTGCGGGTAATGGCCTCCAGGAACATCAGCCCCACGCCCGGCCACTGGAACACGGTTTCCGTGAGGATGGTGTAGGCCACCATGATGCCGATCTGCACGCCGCCCACGGTAATCACCGGCAGCATGGTGTTCTTGAGCGCGTGCAGGAAGTTGATGCGGCCGGCACTGAGCCCCTTGGCGCGGGCGTAACGAACGTAATCGCTCTGCAGCACTTCCATCATCTCGGCGCGGATCAGGCGGATAAACAGCGGCAGCATGATCGAGGCCAGGGATACCGACGGCAGGACCAGATGCATCAGTCCGGTACCGGTGAAGAAACCAGACTCCCAGGTGCCGAACAGGTGCGTGAGCTCATCGCCACGCCCATAGGAAGGCAACCCGCCCTCGGTGGAAAAGAAATCGTTCAGCCACTGGCCCCAGCCGGTATCCGACGGGAACCAGTTCACCGTCACACCAATGGAGAACAGCTGAATCAGCACAATGGCCGTCAGGAACACCGGGATGGAAATACCCACGGTACTGACGCCCATAAAGAATTTGGATAGCCATGCCTGAGGCCGGATCGCCGCATAAACACCGATCGGCACCGACAGAAACACAATAATCAGACTGGCACCGATGACCAGCTCCAGCGTCGCCGGCAGGTGTTCGGCGATCACTTCCAGGGTCGGCTTGCTGTAGAAATAGGAGTTGCCCAGGTCGCCCTGGAGCGCATTGCCTGCAAACCGCAGGTACTGCACCACCATCGGGTCGTTCAGGCCAAGCTCCTCACGAATGGCTTCCCTCTCCTCTTCGGAGACGGACATCCCCACCATTTCCTGAAGCGGGTCCCCGAGGCCATCCTGAATGGCAAAGGCAATCACGCTGATCACAAACATGACCAGAAAGGCCTGGGAAATCCGCTGAACCAAAAACGCTAACATGGAAAGCTTCCGGATAAGGCTTGCATACAAAAGGCCGGCACCGGATTACTCCAGCGCCGGCCGGCCATCAAAGGCAGTTACTCAACAACCAGGTCACCCAGGTACGGGAAGTTCATGACGTTGAGCACCGGCTCAATGTTCACGTTCTTCTTCGAGGCCCAGGCCAGGTCCTGCCAGTGCAGCGGCACAAAGGCGGCATCGTCGTACAGACGCTGTTCCACTTCCTGCAGCATGGCGGCACGTTTGTCCAGATCAGTCTCGACGTTGGCCTGTTGTACCAGGGCGTCGATTTCCGGGTTGCAGTAGTTACCGGCGTTGTACTGGCCAGCGCCACTGTCGGCGTCCGGGCAGAAGGTCAGGAACTCGTAGAAGTTGGCGGAGTCCTCGGTGTCCGCGTGCCAGCCGATCATCATCATGTCAGCGGCGCGGTTGTCATACTCCGGCCAGTACTGGGCCTTCGGAAGGGTTTTCAGATCCACTTTGATGTTGATCCGCGCCAGCATGGCAGCCACCGCCTGAGCGATCTTGTCGTCGTTCACGTAGCGGTTGTTCGGCGCCATCATGGTGATGGTGAAGCCGTCCTCATAACCGGCTTCCTTCATCAGCTCCTGGGCCTTGGCCACATCGAAACGCGGTGTCAGGGACTCGTTATGGCCCTGGTAACCTGCCGGAGACATCTGCGCTGCCGGGGTAGCGAAGCCCTTCATGATCTTGGCAGCGATGCCTTCCTGGTTAATGGCATAGGCAATCGCCTGGCGAACCTTCGGGTTCTTGAAGGCTTCCACCCGCTCCTGGTTCATGTGGAACAGAATGATGCGGGTACCGCTCATGGTGACCAGGTTGGTGTCCTTGTCGCTGCGAATCCGCTCCAGATCATTGGGCGGTACCGGGGCGATAAAGTCGACACCACCGGACAGCAAGGCAGAAACCCGGGTGTTGTTCTCCTTGATAGGAGTCAGCACGATCTTGCCGACGTTGCCCGGCGATTCGGTATCCCAGTAGTCATCAAAACGCTCGAACTCGACGCGCACGCCCTGCTTGCGCTCGGTCACGATGTACGGACCGGTGCCTGAGAGATTCTCGGACGCGAAGGAATTGCCATGCTTGAGGATCGCGCTCTTGTCCTTGCCGTCTTCGGTCTGGCCGCTGTAGAACTCGCTGTCGTACGGGAAGATATAAGTAGCGGTGTTCAGCAGCAGCGGGTAAGGCTCGCTGGTGACCAGCTCAAAGGTGTAGTCATCGATGATGTTGATGCCGCTGAAGGGCTTGAAGATAGCCTTGAAATCCTGGCTCTGCTTCAGACGGTCGAAAGTGAACTTCACATCGGCGGCGGTCAGCTCGTTGCCGGAGTGGAACTTCACACCTTCACGGAGCTTGAAGCGCATGGTGTTTTCGTCGACCCGCTCCCAGCTCTCTGCCAGACGCGGCTCGAAGCCAAGATCCTTGGTCCAGCGCAGCAGCGGATCAAAGGTCATATGGGACAGCTGCAGAATGCCACCAGACAGCTGCTCATGAATGTCGAGGGTTACCGGATCGGCGTCGTACGCCATCTTCAGTTCTTTGGTCGCCTCGGCGCCCAGAGCAACTGGCGCCGAGGCCAGGGCCATGGAACCGACAAATGCTGCAATCAGTTTTTTCATCGCGTTTTCCGTCGCTGTTTTAGGAATTTTCACGGAACATCGGCGCAGAAGGGCGCCGAATGCCTGGCCAACAAGCTAGTCTCGGAAAACACTTAGGGCAATCGAAATTGCGACATGGGGCTATACGCCAGGTGAATGACCTGTTTTGGCGCGGACTTACAGACGAAAAACCAATGGCAGAATAAGCGCTGTGAAAACCCCGGTAAGGCCCATACCCAGGGATGCAAACGCACCGGCGGTGTGACTGATTTCGAACGCCCTCGCCGTGCCAATCGCATGGCCGTTCAGGCCGAGGGCAAAGCCGAGAATCCGCTCGTCTTTCACAGGCAGAAGCCGCGCAAGCAGGTCAACGAAGAGGGTTGCCACCACGCCGGTGATCAGAAGCCCGCCCATCATCAGGGGCACCGAACCACCCAACTGCTCGGTAATACCAATGGCGATGGGCGCTGTTACCGACTTGGGCGCCAGCGAGGCCAGCACCTCCGGCGTCGCGCCCAGCGCCCAGCCAATCAACACGGCGTAAACCGCCGCCATGGTGGCGGCAATCGGCAGCGTGACCACAATCGGGCGCCACATGGCACGGATATGGTGCATCTGCTGGTACAGGGGAATCCCGAGGGCCACCGTGGCCGGGCCCAGCAACACCGTCAGCCAACGGGCGCCCTGCTGGTAATCCTGGTAATCCACCGCCAGAACGGCGATGACGCCGGACAACAGACACGCCGAAAGCACAACCGGCGGCAGCCACAAGGGCCGGCCAATGCGGGAAAACAGCCAGTTGCCGGCAAAGAAGGCTCCCAGGGTCAGACCGATCGCCAGAATCGGGGTGTTGGCAAGGGTATCCGGCAACGCCTGGAAGCGGACAAAGAGGTCAGTCACGATCGCTTGCTCCCCAGCCCGCCACAAACTTCATCAACAACAAAGTGGTCAGCACACTGAGAAAGGTGCCCAACAGCAGGGCAGCCGCAACCGCCAGCCATTGCCCCGAGAACTGGTCCGCCGTGAAGAACACACCCACAACCCCCGGCATGATTAACAGCACCAGCACCGATATCAGCCCCTGGCTGGCCCGGGCCAGGTCATCACTGACACTGCCCTTGAGCATCAGCGTAAAGGTAATGACCACCATCCCAAGCACGCCGCCACTCACTGGCAGCGCCAGAAGCAGACGAACAGACTCGCCTAGAATAAAAAACAGCACCAGAACCAGAAAACCACGCAACATCGGCATGCGCTTACACTCACCCGGGAAAGAATTGCATTACACTAGCCCAATCCACCACTTCGATACCAATGCGGGAAGCCCATGGCGCTCAAAGCAACCATCCTCAAGGCAACGCTTAACATCGCCGACATGGACCGCCACTACTACGCGGACCATCACATGACCATCGCCCAGCACCCGTCGGAAACCGACCTGCGCGTGATGATCCGGCTGCTCGCCTTTGCACTGAACGCCAGCGACACCCTGGAATTCACCAAGGGTCTCAGCACCGATGACGAGCCCGAACTGTGGCAAAAAGACCTGACCGGCGAGATTGAAGTGTGGATTGAATTGGGCCTGCCCGAAGAGGATCGACTGAGAAAAGCCTGCAACCGCGCAGAAAAAGTGATCCTGTACACCTATGGCGACCGCGCCTTCCCGGTCTGGTGGGACAAACATCATGGCAAGCTGGAACGTTTCGACAACCTCACCATCATCCACCTGCCCGGCGATGACACAGAGGCGCTGGCAGCGCTCGCGGACCGGTCCATGAGCTTCCAGGTGACCATCCAGGATGGTGAGGTTACCTTCAGCAATGACAACAATCTGGTATCGATTACCCCCGAGCAGCGGCTACCCCAAAACTGAGGGCAGGACTTGCAGTCGGGGGCTGGACAGACACCCGCTACGCACGTAAGATTGCGCACTCGAAATCGGCGAGCCATCGTCGAGCTCGAAGCGCCCGTAGCTCAGCTGGATAGAGCGTTGCCCTCCGGAGGCAA
>CAZFQI010000004.1:0-4320 GCA_964520755.1 uncultured Marinobacter sp.
TGTAGGTCGGATTAGCCGAAGGCGTAATCCGACAATTTCTCTGACCATTCTGCCCTTTCTGTCGGATTACGCCTTTGGCTAATCCGACCTACGAAATCGGAACTCTGGGGCCGAGCATCAGGCGTCTAAAGTGCCAGATCAGCCAAACTCCCACGCGCAATCTCGGTGATCTGCGCCCAGTCTTTGGCCGCCACCGCATCCGCAGGGGTCAACCAGGTGCCACCAACGGCCTGGACGTTGCCGAGGGCCAGGTAGTCTGCCGCGGTGTTGCGGCGGATGCCGCCTGTGGGGCAGAAGGTGACGTCCGGGAATGGCCCGTTGAAAGCTTTGAGGGCCGGGATGCCGCCGGCGACTTCGGCGGGGAAGAATTTGAACTCGCGGTAGCCGAGATTGTAGCCGACCATCAGTTCAGAGATCGTGGCTATGCCCGGCAACAATGGAGCTTCGGAGGTTACGCCGAATTCCAGGATGGCTTCGGTCACGCCCGGGGTTATAACAAACTGGGCGCCCGCGGCTTCCACCTGGCGATATTGGGCGATGCTGGTCACAGTGCCGGCACCTACCCAGGCGTCCGGGATGGCTTTGCGGACTTTTTCGATAGCTTTCAGGCCGTGTTCAGTACGCAAAGTGATTTCCAGGACGTTGATACCGCCATCAACCAGTGCCTGACAAAGCGGCACGGCGTCTTCGAGCTCTTGAATAGCGATCACAGGCACCAGGGGTGAGGATTGCAGTACTGCCCTGACGCGCTCGCGATGGTAATCAGAAAGTTGGTTCATGGTTTTCTCCATAACAAAGGTCGGGCGTTTCAGGGGCTCCAGAACAGCTGGAGGCCAGGCTTCAGGAAAGCTCTGATGGGCATTTCGAGTATCTTGTCCGGTTCGGACATGGCCCGCTCGAGCGTCTGCAGCTTGTCCTCGCCCTTTAAATGCAAGGCGGTGAAGCGGGCATCTCTCAGGGGCGGCCAGGTCAGGGTGATGCGTTTTTGGGGTTGCGACGCGGGCGTGGCGGCCGCAACGATTTCCTGACACTCAGGATCCATGGCGCCCTCCAGCTCCGGCGCGTCCGGGAACAGCGACGCCGTGTGGCCGTCGTTGCCCATGCCCAGAATCAGCACGTCGATCGGCAGGGCCAGATCCGCCAGCTCGGCCTTCACCCGCTCCAGACCCTCGACGGGGGTGGCGCCGGGCTGTTTGAGCGACAGGAATCGGGCGGATGCAGCCTGATTCTGCAGCAGGTTCTCCCGAACAAGACGGGTATTGCTGGCGTCGTCGTTGTCATCCACCCAACGCTCATCCGCCAACAGCACGTCTACCCTGTTCCATTCCAGATCCTTGCCGGAAAGCGCCTTGAAAAATGGCAGCGGTGTGGAGCCGCCGGATACCACCAGGCTCGCCCTGGGCGCTTCTCTAAGGCGAGCAGCCAGGAACCCGGCGACCGCATCGGCAAGATTCAGGGCCACTTCCTCGGGCGCTTCACCTGAACAGTCGCTGACACCTTCGGGCAAACGAAGATCAGACATCTTCATACCAGCTCCTCCCGTCCCGGGTAATCATGGCGATGGAGGCAACCGGGCCCCAGGTTCCGGCGGCGTAGCGCTTGGGTGGCTCACCGCTGTCTTTCCAGTTCTGGATAACCTGATCTACCCAGCGCCAGGCATATTCCACCTCATCCCGGCGGACAAACAGGTACTGGTTGCCCTTCATCACCTCCCACAGCAGACGCTCGTAGGCGTCGGGAATCCGGTCAGTAGCGAAAGTCTCCGAGAAAGTCAGCTCCAGGGGGCCCTGACGCAGGCGCATGCCCTTGTCGAGGCCCTGGTCCTTGGTGAGGATCCTGAGGGCCATGCCTTCATCCGGCTGCAGACGGATGATGAGCTTGTTGTTCGCCAGGTGCTTCTGGTCCGGATCAAAGATGTAGTGCGGCGCCGGTTTGAAGTGAATAATAATCTGCGACAGTTTCTCGGGCAGGCGTTTGCCGGTGCGGATGTAGAAAGGAACACCCGACCAGCGCCAGTTGTCGATCTCGGCCTTCAGTGCAACAAAGGTTTCGGTGGCACTGCCCTTGTTCGCCCCCTCTTCTTCGAGGTAACCAGGTACCGGTTTGCCGTTGCTGGTGCCGGCCGTGTACTGACCACGCACAACGTAGCTGTCCATCATGTCCGGCGTTACCCGCTTCAATGCCTTGAGCACTTTTACCTTTTCATCGCGAATGCTGTCGGCGGACAGGTCCGAAGGCGGGTCCATGGCAATGAGGCACAACAGCTGCAGCAGATGATTCTGGATCATGTCGCGAATCTGTCCGGCCTTGTCGAAATAACCCCACCGACCCTCAATGCCAACACTCTCAGCCACGGTAATCTCCACGTGGGAGATGTGGTTCTGGTCCCACTGGGAGGCAAACAGGTTATTGGCAAAACGCAGAGCGATCAGGTTCTGAACAGTTTCCTTGCCCAGGTAATGGTCAATCCGGAACAACTGGTTCTCGTTGAAGACCTCACCCAACTCATCGTTGATAACCTTCGACGACTCCAGATCGTGGCCGATCGGTTTCTCTACCACCACCCGCGTTTTCTCGGTACAGCAACTGGCGGAGCGCAGGTTTCGGGCCAGGACGCCATACATGGACGGCGGGGTTGCCATATAAACAATAAGCTCATTGTTCGCGTCATCACGCCACTCGTTGAGCACCCCGAAAGCGTCCGGTTCGTTAAAATCCAGAATCTGGTAATCAACCCGCTTCAGAAAAGACCTGGCCAGTTCGGCATCGAACTCTTCCGGCTTTACATGCTGCTTCAGCTTATCAAACAACTGCTGGCGCACGGTCTCGGTATCCGCCTCTGTGCGGGCAATGGCCAGCACCCGGCTACCGTCGGCCAAGAGGTTGGCGCGCTCCAGCTGGTACAGTGCCGGAAACAATTTTCGCTGGGCAAGGTCACCCAACGCTCCGAATAGCATCAGGTCACAACGGGTATTGATCTTGTTGACCATTGGTTCCTTCTCTCTGGTGGGCAGCCGGTCGCAAAAACTCGATGACAGGCATCAATGTAGTAATTTTAAACAAATAATGACATCCCAAAATCATTTTTCCAAGAAAAAACTGCGTTTCGTGATACTTTTACTACCCCAAAACCGGTAAAAAAGCGGTATAATCACCGCGTTTTCAAGACAACGACCGCCCATGATTCAGGGAGTACCATTGATGGCCGCGAACCAGGCGCACCGTGACGACAATCTGCTTGAGGACATCCAGTCCAGGCTGGAGACCCTTAACAAATCCGAGCGGAAAGTGGCCGAGGCCATTCTCCGCGACCCAAGCGCGGCCACCCGTTACAGCATAGCTGCCCTGGCCAGAGCCGCCGACGTCAGCGAGCCAACGGTTAACCGTTTCTGCCGGGGTTTCTCGGCCACAGGCTTCCCGGATTTCAAGATCCGCCTCGCCCAGAGCATCGCCACCGGCACCCCCTATATCGGCCAGAACGTGGAGCCCGACGACACCGTTGCCGAGTTCGCCGACAAGATCATGCTCAGTACCATTGCCAGCCTGGATAAGGCCCGGCAGGCGCTCGACCCGAAAGCCCTGGCCACTGCGATCGATTATTTGATCCAGGCCAAGCAGATCAACTTCTTTGGCATGGGCGGCTCTGCAGCTGTGGCGATGGACGCCCAGCACAAATTTTTCCGCTTCAATATCCCGGTCATGTCCTACGACGACGCCCTGATGCAGCGCATGGTTGCGGCCGGCGCCAGCGTGGGTGATGTCATTGTGCTTATCTCCTATACAGGCCGCACCCGGGAAACCGTGGATATCGCGCAACTGGCGCGGGCCAACGGCGCTACAGTGATTGGCATCACCAATCCCGACTCCCCCCTGGCAGAAAGTTGCACTGTGGTGCTGGGCGTGACCGCGCCGGAGGACACCGAGGTCTATATGCCAATGTCCTCACGCATCATTCACCTGAGCGTTATCGACATCCTGGCAACCGGCGTAACCCTCAAACGCGGTGCGGACTTCCTCGGGCACCTCAAGAAAATCAAGGAAAGCCTCAAGCCCACCCGCTTCCCGCCCAGCTGAGAACGACTGCAGGAAAGATAGCAAAGCGAATAACAGAGGGGCTCATCCTCCTACGCCCCTCCTCCCCCTGAAAACTCACCCCCCAAATTCTTTGGGGCGGATGATGTACTAACCCCTACGTTACAACACTATGAAATCCGGTTTCCCAATGTCTGATTGGCAGAAGCTGCAATCGCGGGAACCGGAAGCCTGATCCGGCCATTGTCGACCTGAGTTCTCAAACCGGAGATTCCGCTTCCCTGACAT
>CAZFQI010000004.1:4420-65215 GCA_964520755.1 uncultured Marinobacter sp.
GACAAAAAGCACAGGACACAGATGATGCAAAATAAAAAGCGCTTTACTGCAAACAAGCTTCCCCTGGCTGCAGCAATCACCGCCGCAGTCCTGGCAACGCCAGCCGTTGCCGTTGACTTCCACGGCTATGCCCGGGCCGGCGTATCCACCAATATTGGCAGCGGTGGCGAGCAAACCTGTTTCGGCAGCGGCTCCACCGGCCACTACGTTGGTCGTCTGGCCGATGAATGCGACACCTACTCCGAGCTGTCACTTGGCGACGAACTGTTCAGCCAGGACGGCAAAACCTTCCGGTTTGATTCCATGCTGGCCTACAGCGCCAACCGCCAGGGTAACGATTACCAGGCTCTGAACGGCTTCAACAACATCAACAGCGTGGATTTTGGCAATCAGGAAACCACGTCGAACGGCTCCGACCCTTACGGCGGTGGTGACATTGCGCTTCGCCAGCTCTACGTCTCCGCCAACAACGTGATTGAATCACTGCCCGGCGCTACCCTCTGGGCCGGTAAGCGCTTCTACAAGCGGAAGGATATCCATCAACTGGATCTGTTTTACGTCAGTAACGCGGGCTATGGCGCCGGTGTCGAGAACATCACCGCAGGCCCCGGCCAACTCTCACTGGCCTACACCAACTCCGATACCAGTGATGGTGACAACTTTGTTCAGAACAACAAAGTCGACGTGCGCTACTCCTTCCCTCTGGCAGGCGGTAACAACCTGGAGCTGATCGGCATCTACGCCATGGCCGACCTGACCGACGCCCAGGAAGACGCCGGCGTTAATGATGAAAACGGCTACTTCTTCACCGCCGAGTTCTCTTCCGGCGTGATGGGCGGCTTCAACAAGTTTGCGGTTCAGTACGGCGCTGATTCCATGGGCTTTGCCCTGGCGGAGAATGCCAGTGGTGGCCGGGTGGACAACGGCAACGTGGCCGGCTACTTCGAATCCAGCTGGCGCGTGCTCAACCACGGTGTCATCAAGCTGGGCAAGGGCTGGGATCTCGGCCACTCCGTTGTCTACGAGCAGGCAGAGTCTCATGACCCATCCGCCAAAGACGGCGAACGCCTGAGCATTGTGGCGCGTCCGATCTACAACTGGTCGCCAGTCATGAGCACCGCAATCGAAGTGGGCTACAGCGATACCGACCGCCCCTGGTTCACCGAATCCCAGGACCTCGGTAAATTCGCGATCGCCCAGCAGTGGCAAGCAGGCCCCGGATACTGGGCGCGCCCGGTTATCCGTGCCTACGCCGCAACCTTCTTTGGTGACGAAGCCGAAGGAGCTCGCGGTGGTGAAGGTGTCGATGGAGATATCCAGATCGGCGCCCAGATCGAAGCCTGGTGGTAAGGCTCTAAAACCCACACTCTCGTTGGACCTCCTCTGGGCCGGCTTTTGCCGGCCCCTTTTTTTGCCTGCTGAACCGTTTCTACTACCCCGGCACCATTCCATCTACGCCCCGAAAAATTGCCCGCCGAAGGATGTTCTTCCGGCTTTATCACGCAACTATGAAACTGACCCGAAAGGGCTCAAAGCCAAACAAAAAAAATGGAAAAGGGGATTTCCCATGCCTGAGCAAAAACTGGTTGCAGGCAGCCTGGCACTGGCGTTTTCGCTGGCGCTGGCCGGCTGCAATTCCGGAAGCGACAGCCCTGCGCCGGACGACGGCGCCGGTGGCGGCGGCCAGACCGACATACTGCTGGAGCCGGGTGAGAACGAAGCACTGCTCTATTACAAACGACCTGACGAAAACTACAGCGGCTGGGGCCTGCATCTCTGGAACAACCCCGCAGATGGCTGCGACGGCCTTGCCGAGGGGGTTCCAACAGAATGGAGCAGCCCCCGGTTGCCCGACGGAGTCAGCGACACTTACGGAGCCTGGTACCTGATCCCGATGCGCGAAGCCGGAGAGTGCATGAATTTCATCATGCACAAGGGCGATGAAAAAGATCTGGGCGGCCTTGATCACCGATGGCACTTCGGTTCCCTCGGCGACCGAATCTTTACCCTCAGCGGCAGCCAGGAATTGTCACAAAACCCGATTGAGGCAGAGGCCGTTACCATCGCCGGGGCCAAGGCGCACTGGCTTGATGAAACCACCGTTGTGATCAAGGACGCAGGTAGCCTGGCCCGGGTTGAACTCCGGCACGACCACAAGGCGCAAATCAATGTTACCGAAAGCGAAACGCTCGACGGCGGACAGTCCCTGGCACTCTCGGCAACGTCCCTTGCCCCTGCCCTTGCGGAAAAATTCCCGCACCTGAGTGACTGGCCGGCCTTTGAGGTCCAGGCAGGCAACTCTGACATCAAGGCGGCCCTGAAAGGCCAACTGGTGGCCGCCGGCTTCAACAGCAGTGACGATCTGGTCATGGCGACCGGCGTCCAGATTCCGGGTGTACTGGACGATCTGTTTGCCTATAACGGGGCGCTGGGTGCCGTGGTAAACGGCGCAGACCTGGACTTCGCCGTCTGGGCGCCCACCGCACAGTCTCTGCGTCTGCACGTTTTCGACGATTCAGGCACCCTGCTTCCAGGCTACCCGGTCAGCATGGCTGAAACCGATGGCGTCTGGACCCAAAGCGGAAGTTTTGCGGAACTGGATCAGCAGTTCTACCAGTACGAAGTGACTGTCTACCATCCCAGAACGGGGGCCATCGAAACCACCATGGTTTCAGATCCCTACGCGCTCAGCCTCTCAACCAACGGCCAGTATGCCCAGGTTGTGGATCTCGAGAGTAACCACAAGCCGGCAGGCTGGGATTCTTTATCAACGCCGGCCATGCTGGCTCCAGAGGACGTGGTTGTCTATGAGACCCACATTCGTGATTTCAGCGCCACCGATGAAACCCTGGATCCGGCACTGAGGGGCAAATACCGTGCATTCACCGCACCCGCAGACGGCAGCGTCGACAGTGTCGCGCACCTGAAATCCCTGGCCGATGCCGGTGTCACCCACCTGCACCTGCTTCCCGCTTTCGATATAGCCACCGTCAACGAGGACCCCACCGGGGTGGTCGACATCAATGACGACTTCGGCCGTCTTTGCGATCTGTCCGACGAGGCTGCCAGTGCCCATCAGGCATACTGCGCCAGTGGCAAAACGATTCGTCAGGTGCTGGCCGAATTTGATCCGCTGACCGGCGACGCCCAGGCTCTGTACAACACTTTCCGGGACCTGGACAGCTTCAACTGGGGGTACGACCCGGTACACTTCACCGTTCCAGAGGGCAGCTATGCGTCCGATGCGGACGGCACCCAGCGTATTCTGGAGTTCCGGGAAATGGTGCAGGCGGCTACTGCGCTGGGCCTGAACGTGGTTATGGACGTGGTCTATAACCACACCAACTCCTCGGGGCTTGCCGAAAATTCCGTCCTGGACAAGCTGGTGCCCGGTTACTACCACCGCCAGAATCCGGAAACCGGAGCGGTGGAACAATCCACCTGCTGCGAAAATACCGCTAGCGAACACTTCATGATGGAAAAGCTCATGGTGGACTCACTGGTGACCTGGGCAGAGCAGTACAAGATCTCCGGCTTCCGCTTCGACCTCATGGGCCATCATATGCTCAGCAATATGAAAAAAGCCCTGGCAGCAGTGAAGGCGGTTGATCCGGACACCTACTTCTACGGCGAAGCATGGAACTTCGGGGAAGTAGCCAATAACGCCCGGGGCCAGAATGCCATCCAGTCGAATATGGCAGGCACCGGCATCGGCTCTTTCAACGACCGGCTACGGGATGCCGTCCGCGGCGGAGGCCCCTTTGATGGCGGCGATGCCATCCGCGCCAACCAGGGCTTCGGCAATGGGCTCTTCACATTCCCGAACGACCGCAACAGTGGCAGCAAAGACGAGAAAAACCGCCTGCTGCAGGTCAGCGACTGGGTGCGCATCGGTATTGCCGGCAGCCTGAAGGATTTCAGCTTTGAAACGGCCAATGGCGAATTCCTGAGTGGCGCCCAGATCGAGTACAACGGGCAGAATGCCGGCTACACCGACGATCCCCAGGAAATCATCAACTACGTGTCGAAACACGACAACCAGACCCTGTGGGACAACAACCAGTACAAGGCAGATTTTGCCGCGACCACCATGGAGCGGGCACAGATGCAGGTAGTCAGCCTGGCCGTTCCTATCCTCAGCCAGGGCATCCCATTCCTGCATATGGGCTCGGAGTTGCTGCGCTCAAAATCCATGGAACGGGACAGCTACGACTCCGGCGACTGGTATAACGAAGTGGACTTCAGTTACCAGAGCTCTGCCTGGAACCGGGGTCTGCCTCGCCAGGACAAGGACGGCTCGAACTGGGATCTCATCAGCGAAGTGATTCAGTCCGCAGGAGCCGGTGCAGCGCCGACACCTGAAGCGATTGCCTACACCAACGACCAGGTCGGTGAGCTTCTGACCGTGCGCAAAGACAGCCCTCTGTTCCGCCTGCAAACGGCCGAGGCTATCCAGAATCGGCTGCGCTTCCTGAATACTGGCACCGGGCAGATTCCGGGAGTGATCGGTTACAGCTTGCTGGATGACAGCAGTAACGACCTCGCCGATCTGGATGCCACCAACGACGAGATCGTCGTTGTTATCAACGCGAGCAATACCACCCAGACCCTGAGTACGGCGCTCACCGGCACCTTTACTGTTATGGCGGACACATCACCAACAGCCACTGCAAGCGTATCGGGCGGCAATTTCTCCGTTCCGGCGCTTTCCGTTGGCGTCTTTGCCCGCTGACCGGCGGGTACAAAGACCACCAAACAGCCACTGGACCAGCCGGTGGCTTATACAAAAAGAAGGAGAACACCCATGAACATGAAACTCCATACTCTCGCCCTGGCTTCCGTTCTGGCCGTCACCGGTTGTGCAACGACCGGGGGCGAGCGGGACTACAGTGACTCGCTGTATCTCAGAGGCCAGTTTGCCTGGTGGGATGCTCTACCAGAATACAAAGTGAAGAAAGTCGACAGCGGGCTCTACCGGACTGAAGTGGAACTGAAAGCGGACGGCCAGCCCTACGAATTCAAGTTTGGCGATGCTAACTGGAACAGCGGAACCAACTGCGGCTATCTGTCGGAGGCCGACGACAAGGTGGTTGAGCTCGACAAGCCGGTAAACGCCAACTGTTCCGCCGTGTTCGAGAACTTCCGTTTCACACCACCGGAGTCAGCCGTGTACGGCTTCTACTTTGACACCTCCGGAGAAGTGCCACAGGTCTATATCAAGAAGGCCGAATAACAGAAAAGCCCGGGCATGCGCTCCGGGCTTTCATATCTTCTCGCGGGGCGCCATTCGGCGCCCTTTTTTCATAGGGCGGATATCAGGGTCTCTCGACTTCCGCCCGGTTCCTCAGGAACTGCTGGTAGGCGGCGTATTCACGCTGCCCTTCGAGCGATGCCAGGAACTCACGGAGCTGGTTCAGCTCAGTGCTTTCTTCGGCCACCTGGCCGTCGGTGACCTCGTCCAACGCGATCACAGCAGCTGAATTGGCCGTAACAGCCCTTCCGAAACGAGTGCCGTCTGCAGGACGGGGCAGGGAGAACACCTGCTCAAGAATGGCCGGCCCAACATCCGAGGAATTTCTGGCCAGGCCTTCATAGCTCGACCATTCACCAACGCCCTCAGGGCTCTCGCCAGCTTCAAGATCGGCGATGATTGTCTCAGCCCTTTTAGCAAGAGCTTCCCGTGTCTTGCGCTGCTCAAGTGTGGCACGAATCTGATCGCGAACCTCGTCCAGCGGCAGTTGCTCAGCCGGGTGGTAGTCACGAACCCGCGCGACAACAGATACGTTGTCACCCACATCAATCAACTCGGTATTGTAGCCAGCCTCCAGGACGTCCTCGGAGAACAGTTGCCGAACCAGACCGGCATGATCAAACGGAGCCTGGCCACCGTCACGGGTAATGCCCGTGGCCTCACGCACCTCCAGACCAAGCTCTTCCGCCGGGGCGGCCAGATCATCGGCTGCATACGCCGAGTCGGCAAGCTCGGCACGAACCTCCGCAAAACGCTCCCTGGCCTTTTCGCGAGCCAGTTCACGACGCAGTTGCTCTTCCATTTGGGCCAGAGACGGCACCTCCGATTCCCTCACACCTTCCAGACGGATCAGATGAACGCCGAAGGAC
Source organism: uncultured Marinobacter sp. (assembly GCA_964520755.1). Lineage (GTDB taxonomy): Bacteria > Pseudomonadota > Gammaproteobacteria > Pseudomonadales > Oleiphilaceae > Marinobacter. The sequence continues at coordinate 10,541 of CAZFQI010000004.1, forward strand.
GTACGAACCGGCTCGGAAACCTCCCCTTCCTCGAGGGCGAACAACGCCTCCTCGAAGGCCTCAGCATAGATACCGCGGCCGGCGTAACCCAGATCGCCGCCGTCTTCGGCCGAGACCGTATCAATGGAATATTCCCGGGCCAGGTCGGCAAAGGACTCTCCGGCTGCCAGACGCTCCTGGATGGTGGCCATGGTTTCGTCCGCGTCACTGCCCTCTTCGATCAGGATATGGGAGGCGCGGCGCTCCTCACTGGCCAGATCAGCCGATCGCTGCTCGTAATAAGCCTGAAGCTCGGCATCGTCAATTTCAATGTTCTCGGCGAGGGCACCTTGCGACAGCGTGATGTAGGCGGCATCGACCCGCTCCGGCTGCTGGAAGGCCCCTGAATTCTCTTCATAGAAGGCTTCAACGTCCGCCTCAGTAACCGAGACGGTATCCGCCACCGCGCTGACGGGAATATCCAGTACCCGGAAGCTCCGGGTCTGGTTCTGGATCTGCAGCAGCTGCTCGGCGTTTTCATCCGCCACCAGGCCACTCTGGACGATACCTGCACGAATCTGGTTAACCACATACTGCTTGCGCATGGCTTCGCGGAACTCGCCGACGCCCATGCCCATGTTCCGCACCGTGGAAACGAACCGGTCACGATTAAACTGACCATCCACCTGGAACTGAGGCATCTGGGTAATCAGCGCATCGATATCGGCATCATTGAGCTCCAGGCCCTGGGCACTGGCATCCTGTATCAGGACCTGCTCCTGGATCAGGGAATCCAGCACGTCGGTCCGGATCTGGTCTTCGTTGAGCATGGAAGGATCGGGTGTTTCCATCCGGGACAGCCTGCGCTGACTCTCCATCTGGACGACGCGGAGAAATTCCCGTTCGGTAATATCCTCGCCGTTGACCGTTGCCACCTCAGGCTCGCCGGAGAAGCCGCCGACAATGGCGTCCATTCCCCAAATGGATAGCGACACGATCAAAAGACCAATGATGATCTTGGCAATCGTGCCCTGGGCATTGTTCCGAATATCTTGAAGCATGTTTCTCCCGGATCCCTGTTCAAGGTCGTGCAGTGTTATTCGTTTCAGCGCGTTGTGACGGGCGGACCTAACGTAAAAAGGCGCACCCGGTTTGGAATGCGCCTTGAATTCTTCTTGGGTGACTCCCTGTGACAGGAGCCACCAGAGAAAGAACCGTTACTTAACGGCGTCTTTCAGGGCCTTGCCTGCTTTGAACCCAGGCACTTTGGAGGCCGGAATCTTGATCTCGGCACCAGTCTGCGGGTTACGACCGGTACGAGCAGCACGCTCTTTAACGGAGAAGGTACCAAAACCGATCAGAGTTACCTGATCGCCTTTTTTCAGGGCACCGGTGATAGAGTTGGTCATTGCGTCCAGAGCACGGCCAGCGGCGGCTTTGGAAATATCTGCGGACTCTGCAATTGCATCGATAAGTTCGGACTTGTTCACACTAAACCCCTTCGATTTCAGGTTGAAGATGTTATAGGTTGGTTTGTTTTTTCTCGGACGTTCTCGACTATCGCATAAGCGGTCAGAGAATTCCATTCTTCAGTTTTCTTATTCCTTTCGGCTTTATACCGGCATTCGGAATAGGCACTTACTGCGCGGGAGCCCTTGGTATTGGCTGCTTCACGGCGAAACAGTTATACCAATGGGCTCTCAGGCATGTCAACAACTCATCAAGGCTTTAATGTGTATTTATGCGCTCTGACGCGTCGCCTTCTTCATCGCGGGGCTTCCCGGATCCGGTTTCCGGAGATGAATCCTGGGTCCTCGGCTCGGGTGGATACGCCAGTGCAATATCCAGCACTTCGTCTATCCACTTCACCGGGCGAATCTCCAGTGACTCCTTGATGTTCTCCGGTATCTCTTTGAGATCCCTGACATTCTCATCCGGGATAATGACCGTCTTGATGCCACCACGGTGTGCTGCCAGCAGCTTTTCCTTCAAGCCTCCGATGGCGAGGACGCGCCCACGCAGGGTAATCTCACCGGTCATGGCAACCTCGGCGCGAACCGGAATCTTGGTCAGTGAAGAAACCAGCGCCGTGCACATGCCGATACCGGCACTCGGACCGTCTTTCGGGGTTGCACCTTCCGGTACGTGGACGTGCAGATCGTGTTTCTCGTGGAAATCATCCGCAATCCCCAGACCGGGTGCACGGCTGCGTACCACCGTTAGCGCCGTCTGGATGGACTCCTGCATCACATCACCCAGTGAACCGGTCTTGACTACCCGGCCCTTGCCCGGTGTGAGCGCGCATTCAATGTGTAGCAGCTCGCCGCCTACTTGCGTCCATGCCAGGCCGGTGACCTGACCAATCTCGTTCTTTTCCTCGGCCAGGCCGTACTTGAACTTCTTGACCCCCGAGTAATCTTCGAGCATGTCCTGACTCAGAGTCACAGACGCCTTCTCACCACTCTCCACGTGGTCTCGAACCACCTTACGGCAGATCTTCGCGATCTCGCGCTCGAGGCCGCGCACACCGGCTTCACGGGTGTAGTAGCGGATCAGGTCCCGGAGGGTATCTTCCGGCAGCTTCAGCTCGTCCTTGCGCAGTCCATTGGCTTTGATCTGCTTGGGCAACAGATACCGCAGGGCAATGTTGACCTTCTCGTCCTCGGTATATCCGGGGATCCGGATGATTTCCATCCGGTCCAGCAGCGCCGGCGGAATGTCCATGGAGTTGGAGGTGCACACGAACATCACATCGGAGAGATCGTAATCCACCTCCAGATAGTGGTCGTTGAACGTGTGATTCTGCTCCGGATCCAGGACCTCAAGCAGCGCCGATGCCGGATCACCGCGGTGATCCATGCCCATCTTGTCGATTTCATCGAACAGGAACAGCGGGTTTTTCACGCCTACCTTGGACAGCTTCTGCAGAAGCTTGCCCGGCAGCGCACCGATGTAGGTTTTCCGGTGACCACGGATCTCGGCTTCATCACGAACACCACCGAGGGCCATACGGGTGTATTTCCGGTTGGTAGCGCGGGCGATGGACTGCCCGAGAGAGGTTTTACCAACGCCAGGAGGCCCCACCAGGCAAAGAACCGGGCCTTTGACCTTCTTCACACGGCTCTGAACCGCAAGGTACTCCAGAATACGTTTCTTGACCTCATCCAGGCCGTAATGGTCCCTGTCGAGGATTTCGCGGGCTTTCTCGATGTCGTGACGAACACGGCTGCGCTTCTTCCAGGGAATGGCCAGCATCCAGTCAATGTAGCCACGCACGACGGTCGCCTCAGCAGACATCGGCGACATCATCTTGAGCTTGTTCAGTTCCGTCTCGGTCTTCTTGCGGGCTTCTTCAGGCAGTCCGGCTTCCTCCAGCTTCTGTTCAAGCTCCTCGAAGTCGTTGTTGCCTTCCCCCAGGTTACCCATTTCCTTCTGGATAGCCTTCATCTGTTCGTTCAGGTAATACTCGCGCTGGCTACGCTCCATCTGTTTCTTAACGCGGCCACGAATACGCTTTTCGACCTCAATCAGGTCGATTTCACCATCGAGCTTACCCAGCAACAGGTCCACGCGCTTGCGGATATCCAGCGCTTCGAGAATCTCCTGCTTTTCGGGAATGCGCATTTCCAGGTGAGCGGCCATGGTGTCGGCCAAGCGCTCCAGCTCCTCAATGCCAGTGAGGGCATTGGAGACTTCGGAGGGCACCTTCTTGGACAGCTTTACGTACTTCTCGAACTCGTCCATGAGCGTCTTGACGAGCACTTCCTGCTCACGCTCTGGCAGCCCTTCTTCATCCATAAGGACCGCACCACCGGACAGATATTCGCCCTCGGTGATATCGCTGATGGTGGCACGGGCATTACCCTCCACGAGCACCTTGACGGTGCCATCGGGCAGACGGAGCATTTGCAGCACCGTGGCCAGGGTGCCCATCTCGAACACATCCTTGGGACCGGGCTCATCGGTGGAAGCGTCTTTCTGGGCAACCAGGAGGATTTCCTTGCTTCCTTCCATTGCGGCTTCCAGAGCCTGAATGGATTTTTCTCGGCCCACAAACAACGGGACCACCATGTGCGGGAACACCACTACGTCACGCAGCGGAAGCAGCGGGTACTCTTGCACGGCATTTTCGGGTATACGGGTCATTGGGAATCCTCTGACGGTATTTCTTTCAGCATATCACCCTTCATTGGGGCGCCCGCAAAAATTGCAATATTTTTACCAAACGAAACAGGGCAGGAATATCGGGATACAAAACGCGAAAAGGGGCGTCGCCGCCCCTTTTCAATTCAACCGCTGAACCACGTTCAATCTTCGGGCACAGCCTTGGCGTGATCACTGCTCGCGTAGATCTTGAAGGGCTCGGAATCCCCGCTGATTACGCTCTCGTCGATCACAACCTTGGTCACGTCATGCTCAGAGGGAATCTGGTACATGGTGTCCAACAGCGTGGCTTCCATGATGGAACGCAAACCCCGGGCGCCGGTCTTGCGCTCCATGGCCTTCCGGGCAACCGCCCGCAACGCGTCTTCACGGAAATCAAGCTCAACCCCTTCCATGTCAAACAGTTTCTGATACTGCTTGGTCAGGGAGTTCTTGGGCTCGGTCAAGATCTGTACCAGTGCTTCCTCATCCAGCTCGTTGAGGGTTGCCACTACCGGCAAACGACCCACGAACTCCGGAATCAGGCCGTATTTCACCAGGTCCTCGGTCTCCACATCCTTGATGACATCGCCCGTGTTCTTGGCGTCGTCCTGGCTGGCTACCGAAGCGGAGAAACCGATGCTGTTCTTTTCGGTACGCTCGCGAATAACCTTGTCGAGGCCGGCAAAGGCACCGCCACAGATAAACAGCATATTGCCGGTATCCACCTGCAGGAACTCCTGCTGCGGGTGCTTACGTCCACCCTGCGGCGGAACCGAGGCAACGGTGCCTTCAATCAGCTTCAGCAGCGCCTGCTGAACGCCCTCACCGGAAACGTCCCGGGTAATGGAGGGGTTGTCAGACTTGCGCGAAATCTTGTCGATTTCATCGATATAGACGATGCCCCGCTGGGCCTTGTCGACATCGTAATCGCACTTCTGCAGAAGCTTCTGAATGATGTTCTCGACATCCTCACCCACGTAACCAGCTTCGGTCAGCGTGGTGGCATCGGCAATGGTAAAGGGTACGTTCAGCATCCGCGCCAGGGTCTCTGCCAGCAGTGTTTTACCGCTACCAGTCGGACCGATCAGCAGGATGTTACTCTTGCCCAGCTCAACATCACCCTTGCCCTCACCATACCGAAGGCGCTTGTAATGGTTGTAGACCGCAACCGACAGCACCACCTTGGCGCGATCCTGACCAATGACGTATTCATCGAGGGTATTGCGGATCTCGGCCGGTGTAGGAAGGCGATCGCTCGGCTCGTCCTGTGCACTTTCCTGAATTTCTTCCCGGATTATGTCGTTGCACAGGTCGACGCACTCGTCGCAGATGAACACCGAGGGCCCTGCAATGAGCTTTCGGACTTCATGCTGGCTCTTTCCACAAAACGAGCAGTAGAGCAACTTGCCGTTATCGTCGCCTCTGCCGTTTCTTTCATCTGCCATTGAAATACCTCTGATCTCGTTTTGCCGGCCTCACTGCCTGATACGCCGGCCAAGTATGATGCGATTACTTCCAGTATTATTTATTCGGTACGCGCTTATCAAGTATTGAATCAATCAGCCCATACTCTTTCGCCTGGCCCGGATCCATGAAGTTGTCACGGTCGGTATCCTTGGCGATCGTCTCCAGGTCCTGACCGGTGTGATGCGCCAGGATGGAATTCAGGGTGTGCCGGATCTTCAGAATTTCACGGGTGTGAATCTCGATATCCGTCGCCTGCCCCTGATAACCACCCAGCGGCTGATGAATCATAACGCGGGAGTTGGGCAGACAGGCCCGCTTCCCGGCGGCACCGCCGGCGAGCAGGAATGCGCCCATGCTGGCCGCTTGGCCGACACACAGGGTCGCAACATCCGGCTTGATAAACTGCATGGTGTCGTAGATGGACATGCCTGCCGTTACCGAACCGCCCGGGCTGTTGATATAAAGATGAATGTCTTTGTCCGGATTTTCAGATTCCAGAAACAGGAGCTGGGCCACGATCAGGTTCGCCATGTGGTCCTCGACCGGGCCCACCAGGAAGATCACCCGCTCTTTGAGCAACCGGGAAAAAATGTCGAACGACCGCTCACCACGTGCTGTCTGCTCGATAACAATCGGTACCAGTCCGGAATTGGTAACCATTGCGGGACCATCAATTGGTTTCTGCGTCATGATGCGCCTGAACTCCTTATGGACAATGGGTCGTGGACTCGCGCCACGGCAGTTTCAATAATGTTGCACCCCATACTTTGCCAGCAGCGGCCCCAGATGAAAACAGCCGGACATGCCGGCTGTTCTCGGGGTCGGCCTTAGGGACCGGCTTCTGCTCCGGTCCCGGGCAAAATCAGCGCTGGGGCTGACCGGCCTGAATGGCCTCTTCGTACTTGACCTTCTTCTCTTTGACCTGAGCCTGCTCCAGCACATGGTCAACAACCGCATCTTCCAGAACTGAAGACTCAATCTGGGACTTCTGCTCCGGGTTGCTGTTGAAGTGCGCAACGACTTCATCAGGCTGTTCATACGTAGACGCGATCTCCTGGATCTTTTCGTCTACCTTCACAGGGTCAGCCTTCAGGTCATTTTTCTTGACCACTTCCTGGAACAGCAGACCAGTCTTCACGCGGCGCTCAGCCTGCTCCTGGAAAATTTCCTTCGGCAGCTGCTGCGGATCAATCTGGCCGCCGAAACGCTGTACGGCGTCCTGGCGAAGGCGATCAATTTCCTGGTCAACCAGCGCAGCGGGGATATCCAGTTCAGTGGTTTCCAGCAGCCCGTCGACCACGTCGTTCTTGACCTTGTTGGAAACCGCCTGCTTGAGCTCACGCTCCATGTTCTTTTTGACTTCTTCTCGGAAGGTCGCTTCGTCCTCGGCATCGATACCGAACTTCTTGAAAAATTCGGTGTCGAGTTCCGGCAGCTGCGGCTCTTCAACCTTGTGAATCTTGATCTCGAACTTGGCCGGCTTACCCGCCAGGTCCTCGTTGTGGTAATCCTCCGGGAAGGTGACTTCGATTTCCATGTCTTCGCCGGCCTTACCACCAACGATGGCCTTCTCGAAGCCCGGAATCATCTGATCGGAACCCAGAGTCAGACGGTGACCTTCGGCCGCGCCGCCTTCAAACTCTTCACCATCAATGAAGCCCTTGAAATCAATGGTCAGCACGTCCTTGTTCTTGGACTTGCGCTTAACTTCTTTCATGGTGGCCTGCTGACGGCGCAGGTTGTCGATCATGTTATCGACATCTTTGTCGCCGATCTCGGAGGTCAGCTTCTCGACAGAGATCTTGCTCAGATCGCCCAGCTCGATTTCCGGAAGCACTTCAAAAATGGCCACGAACTCGAGGTCCTTGCCTTCTTCCATGGTCTTGGGCTCAAACTTCGGCCAGCCTGCCGGATTGATATCCTGCTCCTGCAGTGCCTTGATGTAGTTGTCGCGCATTACCTCGCCGACAATCTCCTGGCGAACGCTTTCACCGAAACGACGCTTGACCACGCTCATGGGCACCTTACCCGGACGGAAACCGTTAAGACGCACGGTACGCGCGGTTTCCTGCAGGCGTTTCTGGACCGCCTGGTCGATTTCCTGGGCGGGCACACCAATCGTCATGCGACGCTCGATGTTGGAGGTCGTTTCAACAGACACTTGCATGGAAGATCCTCAAATTACAGGTTCGGTATGTGAATGAAATTAAAAACAAAAGTCCGTTTTCTGGCAAATCCCCGAAAAAGGACCGAAAATTAAAAGCAGGTAGTTTATCATGCTTTACCCCACCGAGAGAATCATCTGTCTCCGGCTGTTTCAGGGAGCGCAGCCACGTCCTGAGTGTCATCAGGTAGAAAGAGTTGGGGACTAATATTGAAAAAGAAAGGGGCTGCGCAAGAGAATGCCCGATAAGTTTCTGGCCAGCCTGCTCAACACCCATAAAAAAACCCTCTCAGGCATTCTGAGAGGGTTTTTTAGTGTTGGTACCTCGGGAGGGACTTGAACCCCCACGCCTTTCGGCAACAGGACCTAAACCTATCGTGTCTACCAATTCCACCACCGAGGCATACTAACGAAATTCTAGACTCGTAACTGGACATACTCAATCCAGCTCGACACCTTCACACTTTGTGGCATTGTTCGCAGAAACTCGCAGACTAATAACAGCCTGCAACTTCAAACAAAGCAAAAGGGAAAGTGGGGTGGACGAAGGGGATCGAACCCTCGACCGCAGGAGTCACAATCCTGAGCTCTACCAACTGAGCTACGTCCACCACATAGGGAAGTACGTATCCGTACTTTAAACTCGCTTACTCTGTAACTTTGCTGGTTACGGTCGCTCCGGCGCGGACCAAGCCAACGACTTGATGGCGCGCCCGGCAGGACTCGAACCTGCGACCACCCGCTTAGAAGGCGGGTGCTCTATCCAGCTGAGCTACGGGCGCTTAACCGTTCGCCCACCTGAACATTCAGAAATTGGTCGGGGTAGAGAGATTCGAACTCCCGACATCCTGCTCCCAAAGCAGGCGCGCTACCAGACTGCGCTATACCCCGTCTGAACTGAACAACAAGTGCATCAGCAAAGTTGGCGCGCATATTACCGGCGCCGGACAAATCCGTCAATACACAATTCAAAATTACTCAAAAATCATACCCTTCGCTGACTCCAGACGACTGGAGATTGTCCTCAACCCCCACCAACCAACCGCCCAATTGGAGTTCCGACGGAAGCATGAGACAATGCCGGGCCTCCAATTTACCGATGCCCAACCGACAAGACGAGACATGACCGCCAAACTGATCAACGGAAAAGAAATTGCCGGCGAAGTAAGACAGCAGGTCGCCGCCGGGGTAGAAGCACGCACACAGCAGGGGCTCCGGGCTCCGGGACTGGCCGTGGTGCTGGTCGGCAACGACCCCGCGTCCCATGTATACGTAGGCAACAAGCGAAAAGCCTGCGATGAAGCCGGAATCCTCTCCCTCTCATACGATCTGCCAGAAGACACCTCCCAGGAAGCGCTCGAGGCACTGATTGATGAGCTGAACGAGAACCCCACCGTGGACGGGATATTGGTGCAACTACCCTTGCCCGATCATCTGGATGCCGATCCCATCCTGGTCAAGATCCGCCCGGACAAAGACGTCGACGGCTTCCATCCCTACAACATCGGCCGCCTGATGCAGCGCAAACCGACTCTGCGCCCGTGCACACCGGCTGGTATCATCACACTGCTCGACAGCATCGAAACGCCCTATAAAGGCCAGCACGCCGTAATCGTGGGCGCTTCCAACATTGTCGGCCGCCCCATGAGCATGGAATTGCTGCTCAAGGGCGCCACCATTACCGTCTGCCATCGATTCACACCGGATCTCGAGAAGTTTGTCCGGGAGGCGGACATTCTGGTTGCCGCTGTCGGCAAGCCCGGCCTGATCAAGGGAGACTGGGTAAAACCCGGAGCAACGGTGATTGACGTGGGCATCAATCGAATGGAAGACGGGAAACTGCATGGCGATGTGGATTTCGCAGCCGCTTCTGAACGCGCTGCCTACATCACGCCGGTTCCCGGTGGCGTGGGGCCGATGACCATCGCGACCCTGCTGCAGAATACCCTGTACGCCGCTGACGTGCTGCACAAGGACTGAGCTCAGGTGTTGGATTACGGCTTCGCCTAATCCAACCTACGAACTGTACGCCACTAATGTCCTGCACAAGGGCTGAGCTCGACTTCTGTTGGATTACGGCTTTGCCTAATCCAACCTACGGAAAGGAGCAGTCCGTCAGGTAGGTCGGATTAGGCGAAGCCGTAATCCGACAAGCCACAAAAAACCCCGCCGAGGCGGGGTTTTTTTATGCGCAGCGTTTACTGCCCGTATTTGGCTTTCGCCTTCAGGCGGTAAGCATGCAGCAGCGGCTCGGTGTAGCCGTTCGGCTGTTCACGACCCTTGAGGACCAGATCCAGCGCTGCCTGGAAAGCGACGCTGTCATCGAAGTTCCCGGCCATCGGGCGGTAGGCCGAATCACCGGCGTTCTGCTTGTCGACCACCGCAGCCATGCGCTTCATGGTTTCCATGATCTGCTCTTCAGAACAGATACCATGGTGCAGCCAGTTAGCCAGCAGCTGGGAGGCGATACGCAGAGTCGCACGGTCTTCCATCAGGCCGACATCATTGATGTCCGGTACCTTGGAGCAGCCAACGCCCTGATCGATCCAGCGCACAACATAACCGAGGATACCCTGGGCATTGTTGTCCAGCTCCTGCTGGATATCATCGGCGCTCAAGGAGGCCGGATCGTCCATCACCGGTACTGTCAGGATATCTTCCAGGGCCGCGCGTGTGCGGCTTTCCAGCTGCTTCTGGACGTCAGCCACGCTCACCTGGTGGTAGTGAGTGGCATGCAGCGTGGCGGCAGTCGGAGACGGAACCCACGCAGTGTTAGCGCCAGCCTTCGGATGGCCGATTTTCGCCTCCAGCATGCCGGCCATCAGGTCAGGCATGGCCCACATGCCCTTGCCGATCTGGGCAACGCCACGGAAACCGGTTTCCAGGCCGATGTCCACGTTCCACTGCTCGTAGGCATTGATCCAGGTCGCTTGCTTCATGGGTCCCTTGCGGATGAACGGGCCCAGCTCCATGGAGGTGTGGATCTCGTCGCCCGTGCGATCCAGGAAGCCGGTGTTGATGAACACAGCGCGCTCTTTGGCAGCATGGATACAGGACTTCAGGTTAACCGTGGTGCGGCGCTCCTCGTCCATGATGCCCACTTTCAGGGTGAAGCGCGGCAGGCCCAGCGCATCTTCAACACGACCAAAGAATTCATTGGTGAACGCCACTTCTTCCGGGCCGTGCATCTTGGGCTTCACAATGTACATGGAGCCTTTGGTGCTGTTCTGGAACTGGCCACTGCCCTTCATATCGTGAATGGCGATCAGCGAGGTGATCAGGCCGTCCATCAGGCCTTCCGGCACTTCGTTGCCGTCTTTCAGCAGGATGGCCGGGTTGGTCATCAGGTGACCGACGTTACGGATAAACATCAGGCTGCGGCCTTTCAGGCTGAGCTCGCTGCCGTCGGCTGCCGTGTACGTGCGGTCAGCGTTCATCTTGCGGGTCAGTTGCTCTCCACCCTTTTCAAAGGTTTCCTGCAGATCGCCCTTCATGAGGCCCAGCCAGTTGCGGTACGCCAGTGCCTTGTCGTCGGCGTCCACAGCCGCTACCGAGTCTTCGCAGTCCATGATGGTGGTCAGGGCAGACTCCATCAGTACGTCTTTGACGTGGGCACCGTCGTCTTTGCCAATCGGGTGGCTGGCGTCAATCTGGATCTCGAAGTGCATGCCATTCTTGACCAGCAGCACGCCGGTGGGCGCGTCAGCAGCACCGGTGTAGCCAACAAAGCCGGCTTCGTCTTTCAGGCCAGTGGACTCACCGTTCTGCAGCTTGACGACCAGCTTGCCACCTTCAACCACATACTTGGCAGCATCTTTGTGACTGCCAGAGGCCAACGGAGCTGAGCTGTCGAGCAGGTTGCGGGCCCATTCGATAACTTTGGCGCCGCGCACCGGGTTGTAGCCACGGCCTTTTTCCGCGCCATCTTCCTCGGAAATGGCATCGGTACCGTACAGGGCATCGTAAAGGCTACCCCAGCGCGCGTTCGCTGCGTTGAGAGCAAAACGGGCATTCATGATCGGAACCACCAGCTGCGGGCCCGCCATGGTTGCCACTTCCGGATCCACATTGGAGGTGGAGATCTTGAACTCGGAAGGCTCGTCAACCAGGTAACCGATGTCTTTCAGGAAAGACTTGTACTCGGCCATGTCCAGCTTCTGGCCCTTGTGATCTCGGTTCCAGCTGTCCATTTTTTCCTGGATCGCATCACGCTTGGCCAGCAACTCACGGTTGCGTGGCGCCAGCTCGTTCACGATCTTGTCAAATTCTGCCCAGAATTTATCGGCATCGATTCCGGTGCCCGGGATCGCTTCGTTGTTCACGAAATCATACAGATTCTTTGCGACCTGAATGCCGCCGACTTGTACGCGTTCTGTCATCGTTGTCTGCCTCAGTGGGTTACGTTTCCCGACTCCCCCTTCATCTTGAGGGGGCATTCTAATTTGAGCGCCGCATTGTAAGGGAAAATCCTTACAAGATCATTCCTGCACGCGCAAAACTGGTCTGACCAACCAGCAGCTCCCGGAAATTCAGGCTTTACGCCAGGTCGTCCCCTCTCGGGAATCATCCAGAATAATACCTTTCTCGAGGAGCTCGTCGCGGATACGGTCGGCCTCGGCAAAATTCTTCGCCTTGCGGGCATCAGCCCGGGCCTGGATCAGGGCTTCAATGTCTTCGGCGCTGAGCTCACTACCCGTGTCCGCCTGGAAGAAGGCCTCGGGGTCCTGCTGTAGCAGACCCAGAACACCACCGAGCCTCACCAGAATCGCCGCGCCTTGCTTGGCATCGTCTTCACGACCATCGCGACGATGCTGATTGATCTCGTTGGCAACAGCGTGCAGGACAGCAATGGCACCTGCGGTGTTGAAGTCATCGTCCATAGCCTCGGCAAATCGCTCGTCATGCTCGGATTCCGGCACATCAGCGGCCTTGGCGGGCACAATCCCCCTCAGCGCGTGGTAGAGCCGGGTGAGCGTGCGGCCGGCCTCGGCCAGGTTTTCCTCGGAGTAATCCACCTGGCTGCGGTAGTGGCTGGAAACCAGGAAATAACGGACCACTTCTGCCGGGTACTTCTCCATGATTTCACGGATGGTGAAGAAGTTGCCAAGAGACTTGGACATCTTTTCCTTGTTTACCCGGATGGCACCCGCATGCATCCAGGTATTAACAAAGGTGTGGCCGGTGGCACATTCAGACTGGGCGATCTCGTTCTCATGATGCGGGAACAGCAGATCCGGGCCGCCACCGTGAATATCAAAGGTGTCACCCAGGCAGCAGGTTGACATGGCAGAGCACTCAATGTGCCAGCCGGGACGACCATCACCCCAGGGCGACGGCCAGCTGACCTCGCCAGCCTTTGCTGCTTTCCACAATGCGAAATCTGCCGGGCTACGCTTGGCTTCCTGAACATCCACCCGCGCGCCCGCCAGCAAATCTTCCAGCTTTTTCTTGCTGAGCTTGCCGTAGTCATGGAAAGAATCCACAGCAAAGTAGACATCGCCATTATCCGCCGCGTAGGCGTGGCCGCCGGCAATCAGCTTGTGGATCATCGCGATGATTTCGTCAATGTACGCGGTTGCCCGGGGCTCATCGTCCGGAGACAGCACGCCCAGACGGGCCTCGTCTTCGTGCATGGCCTTGATCATCCGGTCCGTGAGCTCGCTATAGGGCTCACCGTTCTCATCGGCACGGCGCAGGATCTTGTCGTCAATATCGGTGATGTTGCGAACATAGTTAACGTCGTAGCCGCGATGGCGCAGGTACCGGGTAATCACATCAAAGGCCACGAGAACCCGGGCATGGCCCAGGTGGCAATAGTCGTAGACTGTCATCCCGCAGACATACATCCGGACCTTGCCCGCCTCAATCGGCCGGAACTCTTCCTTCTGCTGGGTCAGCGTGTTGTAGATGCGGATCACTTGCCCCCCTTACCCCAGGAATCCCTGAGCGTTACGGTGCGGTTGAACACCGGCCGACCGGCAGCCTCGGTATGGGCCTGATCGCAGAAGAAATAGCCTTCCCGCTCGAACTGATACGGAAGATCTGTACGGGGTGACGCCAGGCTCTTCTCCACCCGAGCACCTTTCAGAACCACCAACGATTCCGGATTCAGGTGATCCATCAAATCACCGTCCTTGTCGCTGTCCGGAGATTCGTGATTGAACAGGCGGTCATACTGATTGATGTCTGCCTCCACGCTGTCACTGGCCGAAACCCAGTGAATCACGCCGTTGGGTTTGTAACCTTCGGGATTGACGCCCAGGGTATTGGGATCGTACTCACACTTGAGCTCGACAATCTCGCCATTGTCGTCACGAATCACTTCCCGGCAGGTCATCACATAGCCGCCACGAAGACGTACCGCCTGCTCCGGGGCCAGCCGCTTCCATTTGCGCGGCGGCTCCATTTCGAAATCTTCCCGATCGATATACAGAGTCTGGGTCCAGGGCACTTCCCGCTCACCCATGTCCGGGTTCTGCGGGTGCACCGGAAGGGTCAGCGTTTCGCTCTTGTCGGCCGGATAATTGGTCAGCGTGACTTTCAGCGGGCGCATCACACACATGGCCCGGGGCGCACGGGTGTTGAGATCTTCCCGAATGGCGTGCTCCAGCATGCCCACATCCACGGTACCGCCGGCCTTGTTCACGCCAATCATGTCGCAGAAGGTGCGGATGGATTCGGGCGTGTAGCCACGCCGGCGCATGCCAGAGATGGTTGGCATGCGCGGATCGTTCCAGCCATCAACCACATTCTCATCCACCAGACGCTTGAGCTTACGCTTCGAGGTAATGGTGTAGTTCAGGTTCAGCCGGGCAAACTCGATCTGGCGCGGGTGGCAGGGGCCGGAGATGTTATCCAGCACCCAGTCATACAGCGGCCGGTGATCCTCAAACTCCAGCGTACACAGGGAGTGGGTGATCCCCTCCATGGCGTCGGAAATGGGATGGGTAAAGTCGTACATCGGGTAGATGCACCACTTGTTGCCGGTCTGATGGTGTTCGGCGTAACGGATACGATAAAGGATCGGATCCCGCATGTTGATATTCGGAGAGGCCATATCGATCTTGGCCCGCAGCACCAGCTCGCCGTTCTGGTACTTGCCGTCCCGCATATCGCGGAACAGTTGCAGACTTTCTTCCACCGGCCGGTCCCGGTAAGGGCTGTTTCTGCCCGGCTCTTTCAGGCTGCCACGGTACTCTGCCATTTCATCGGCCGTCAGGCCACACACGTAGGCCTTGTCCCGGGTAATCAGTTCCTCGGCAAATTCATACAGAGCATCAAAGTAATCCGAGGCATAAAGCACGTCCCCGGCCCACTCGTAACCAAGCCATTCAACATCCTGCTTGATGGCGTCGATGTATTCCTGGTTTTCCTTTTCCGGGTTGGTGTCGTCAAACCGAAGGTTACAGTCGCCGGAAAAGGTCTCGGCGATGCCAAAGTTCAGGCAGATCGATTTGGCGTGACCAATATGCAGGTAGCCATTGGGCTCCGGCGGGAATCGGGTGACCACCTTGCCGGTGTGCTCTCCGCTGGCGATGGCGTCTTCGATCAGGCTCTGGATAAAGTTGTGGGCTTTCTTCGACTCGGCGCTCATACAATCTCTGTTAAAAGGGGAGTGAATCTTAAACCGCGTATTATACTCACAAATCCTTGCCGGACTCATGCATAGCGGGAAAGTCTTGAGTACAATGGGCCCCGTAACGTACCTAACCTTTCTGAACAGGAAAACCTGATGATTCTGCTGACAACCAACTACGGTGACATCAAGCTGGAACTGGACTACGACAAGGCACCGGAAACCGCCAAAAACTTTGAACAGTACGTTCGCGACGGTTTTTACGATGGCCTCATTTTTCACCGTGTGATCAGCAATTTCATGATTCAGGGCGGCGGTTTCGAGCCTGGCATGACACCGCGCAAAACCCGCGATTCCATCCCGAATGAAGCCGATAACGGCCTGAGCAACATGCAGGGAACCATCGCCATGGCACGCACCATGGACCCGCATTCTGCTACAGCCCAGTTCTTTATCAACGTTGAGAACAACGGCTTCCTGGACCATACCGCCAAGAACGCGGAAGGCTGGGGCTACTGCGTGTTCGGCAAAGTCGTTGAGGGCATGGACACGGTAAACGCGATCCGCGCCGTTCGCACCACCATGCGCGCCGGCCATCAGGATGTGCCAGCGGAAGATGTGGTTATCGAGAAGGCCGAGGTTCTGGAGGACGCGTGACCACGCTGTTTATTTCAGACCTTCACCTCGAGGAATCACGCCCGGATATCACTGAGGCGTTTCTCACATTTCTTGACGAGAAAGCCAGGGGTGTCGATCAGCTCTACATCCTCGGCGATTTCTTCGAGGCCTGGATTGGCGATGACGAGCGCACGCCGCTGCAGGAGCAGGTCGCTGCGGCCCTGCGCAAACTTCGGGACAGCGGCACCGATATCTTCCTGATGCACGGCAACCGGGATTTCCTGATCGGCCAGGACTTCTGCGACCGGGCCGGTGCAACGCTTCTGGACGACCCGACGGTGATTGATCTGCACGGCACCCCTACCCTGCTGATGCATGGCGACAGCCTGTGTACCGCCGATGAGGAGTACCAGAAATTCCGGGCCAATATGCGTAACCCGCAGTGGCAGCAGATGATTCTCCAGCGCCCCCTGGAAGACCGACAGCAGATGGCCCGCCAGCTTCGGGAAATCAGCATGGCGAAAAATCAGGGCAAGGAAGAGTTCATCATGGACGTAACGCCCGAGGAAGTCGTGAAGGACATGGAAAAGCACGGGGTTCAGAGGCTGATCCATGGCCACACCCATCGCCCCGCAGTGCATGAGCTGACGGCCAACGGCTCGCCGGCCAAGCGGATTGTACTGGGCGATTGGGACAAGAACGTCTGGTGGCTGGAGGCGAAGCCCGGCGAGGATCCCAAGCTGAACAAGCAACCGCTGTAAAAAAGCCGGGCTAAAATGCCCGGCTTTTTTGTCCTTGGCTTCAGTGCGCCAGTATCTGCTGGAGGAACTTCTGAGTCCTGGCTTCCTGTGGGTTGGTGAAGAACTCGTGGGGAGGTGCCTGCTCCACAATTTCGCCACCGTCCATGAAAATCACACGGTCGGCCACCGTCTTGGCAAAACCCATCTCATGGGTGACACAGAGCATGGTCATGCCACTGCCCGCCAACTCGATCATGACATCCAATACCTCTTTGATCATCTCCGGATCCAAGGCCGAGGTTGGCTCGTCGAACAGCATGATCTTCGGCTTCATGCAGAGTGCCCTGGCGATAGCCACGCGCTGCTGCTGCCCGCCCGAAAGCTGCCCCGGGAATTTGTTGGCCTGGTCCGGAATTTTCACCCGCTCAAGGTATTCCATCGCTGATGCCTCCGCTTCCTTTCGGGGCGTTTTTCGCACCCAGATCGGCGACAGGCAGCAGTTTTCGAGGACGGTCAGGTGCGGGAAAAGGTTGAAGTGCTGAAACACCATGCCGACTTCCCGCCGAACCGTATCAATATGGCGGACATCATCGGTCAGCTCGATACCATCAACAATGATTTTGCCCTGCTGATGCTCCTCCAGCCGATTGATGCAACGGATGAAGGTGGATTTTCCCGAGCCGGATGGCCCACAGATGACAATTCTCTCACCCTGATCAACGGTCAGATTGAGATCCTTAAGAACATGGAAGTCCCCGTACCACTTGTGCATGCCCTCAACCCGGATGATGCCAGGCTTTTTATCCGACTGGTCCTTTGGCGGGGTCTGCATTTCTGAGGTTTGTGTTTGGTCTGTCATAGGATTACCCATCAGGTCTTATGACCGGTGTCGAGTTTTCGTTCAAGGTTCTGGCTGTATCTGGAGATGCCAAAGCAGAAGACCCAGAAACAGAACGCCACAAATACATAGCCCTCGATGGCAACGTTCTGCCAGGCGGGATCGGTCACCGTAGACTGAACCGTTCCGAGAATGTCGAACAGGCCGATGATCAGCACCAGCGTGGTGTCCTTGAACAGGGAAATGAAGGTGTTCACGATGCCCGGAATGACCATCTTCAGAGCCTGCGGCAGGATGACCAGCCCCGTCTTGCGCCAGTACCCCAACCCCAGAGCATCGGCGGCCTCGTACTGGCCTCGCGGAATGGCCTGCAGACCACCGCGAATTACCTCAGCCATGTAGGCGGACTGCCACAGTGTTATGCCGATCAGGGCACGGGCCAGTTTTTCGAAGTTCACACCCTCCGGAAGAAACAGTGGCAGCATCACCGAGGCCATGAACAGAACCGTGATCAACGGAACCGCCCGCCATACCTCGATAAAGACCACACAGATCCCCCGGATGATGGGCATCTCGGAGCGCCGGCCCAGCGCAAGCAGTATGCCAATTGGCAACGAGGCGACGATCCCGATGTAAGCGAGGATAAGGGTCAGCATCAGACCGCCCCATTTCGAGCTCTGCACTTCTTCCAGGCCGAATAAGCCGCCGGGAATCAGGAAGTAGCCAACAACGGGCAGACCGAAGATGCCAAAGAGTCCCAGCCACTTTCGGCCCGGAAACCGCTCGATGAACTGGGGCACAAAGGCAACGGCCAACAGCAGGAACATCGCGTCCACCCGCCATTGCAGCTCGTCCGGGTAAAACCCGTAGATAAAGAAGTTCAGGCGCTGGCTTATAAACAGCCAGCAGGCGCCGGCACCCGTGCAGTCACTCGCGTCAGCGCCAACAAAGTTGGCGTCGAGGAAGAACCAGTTGAGCAAGGGCCCCACACTGGTAACCAGCATATAGGCGACACCCAGCGTCAGCACCGTGTTGAACCAGCCAGAGAACAGGTTCTCCCGCATCCACTTGACCGGCCTGAGCGCCTTCTTGGGTGCTTTCATGGTTGACTCGGTCATCATCGCTCCTTAATGGCCACAGCCCGGTTATAGATATTCATGAACAGCGAGATCAGCAGACTGATGGTGAGATACACCGCCATGGTAATGGCGACAACCTCAACGGCCTGCCCCGTCTGATTCAGCGTGGTTCCCATGAATACGGCCACCAGGTCTGGATAGCCGATCGCGGTGGCAAGCGACGAGTTCTTCACCAGATTCAGGTACTGACTGGTCAGCGGCGGGATAATGACCCTCATGGCCTGGGGGATAACCACCAACCTCAGAGTGAGGCCATTGGGGAGCCCAAGCGCTTTGGACGCCTCTGTCTGCCCTTTACTGACAGAGAGGATACCCGAGCGCACAATTTCTGCGATGAAACTGGCGGTGTACAGAGAGAGTGCAATCCACAGGGCTGCCAGCTCCGGGATAATGGTAATCCCGCCACCGAAGTTGAACCCCTGGAGGGCCGGAAGATCCCACTCTATGGGACGACCCGCCACCAGGTAGGACACCACGGGCACAAGCACCAGAATGGCCACACCAACCTTGAAGGTCGGAAAAATCTGGCCGGTCGCCAGCTGGCGTTTTCTGGCCCAGATGCGGATTCCAACAACGGCAGCGATCGCAAGCAGGATGCCGCTCCAAACGATTCCGAACCCTTCCTGGGTCATCGGCTCGGGCAAGTACAGACCCCGATTGTTGAGGAACAGGGCGCCGCCAACATCAACGCTCTGGCGCGGTGACGGAAGATTGCTGAGTACGGCGAAGTACCAGAAGAAAATCTGCAGAAGCAGCGGAATGTTGCGAATCACCTCGATATAGACCAGCGCCATCTTGGCTACCAGCCAGTTACTCGAGAGCCTTGCAACACCAATGATGAAACCGAGAATGGTGGCGGCGACCACACCCATCGCGGAAACAAGCAGCGTATTGGTCAGACCGACCCAGAAGGTGCGGCCATAGGACATGGTGGCATCGTAGGGCACCAGATTCATGATGATGCCAAAGCCGGCGGTTTCCTTCAGAAACCCGAAACCGGTGCTGATGCCACGGCTTTGCATATTGGAAAGCGTGTTATCGACGAGAACCCATCCGCCCCAGAAAACCAGGGCAATGGCTATCGCCTGGAAGAAGAGTGAGCGGACCCGGGGGTCATACCAGGGCTTCGGCCCTGCAGGTCGGGTATCAATGGTTTGTTTTTTCATGGAGTGTCCTGAAGAGCGTCCCTGTGGTTTACAGCATCAGAGATAACGGTGAAGCCTCCAGACGGGAGGCTTCACCGTATGCCTTCAGGTCTTAACGGACCGGCGGCGCATACATGATGCCGCCTTCGGTCCAGAGCGCGTTGATACCGCGGTCCAGACCCAGCGGGGTATCCGGGCCTACGTTGCGGTCATACATTTCGCCATAGTTACCAACCAGCTTCACCACCTTGTGGCCGAAGTCATCGGGCAGTCCGAGTTTGGCGCCCATGTCACCGTCGGTACCCAGCAGACGCTGAACGTTCGGGTTATCGGACTTCAGCATGTCGTCGGCATTGGCGCTGGTCACGCCCAGCTCTTCGGCGTTGATCTGCACAGAGAGCACCCACTTGACGATGTTGAACCACTGATCGTCACCCTGACGCACAACCGGGCCCAGGGGCTCCTTGGAAATGGTATTGGGCAGGATCTTGGCCGAGTCCGGATCAGACAGCTTTGAGCGAAGTGCCGCCAGCTGTGAACGGTCTGAGGTCAGAACGTCGCAACGACCGGCCGCAAAGCCCTGAACCGTCTGCTCTGAGGTGTCGAATACAATCGGCTTGAACTCCATGCCCTTGGCACGGAAGTAGTCAGACAGGTTCAGTTCGGTTGTGGTACCGGCCTGGATACAGATGGTGGCTCCACCCAGCTGGGTGGCATCATCGACGCCGATGCCTTTGTTGATCAGGAAGCCCTGACCGTCGTAGTAGTTCACGCCGGCGAAGTTCAGGCCCAGAGAGGCATCCCGAGTCAGGGTCCAGGTGGTGTTACGGGACAGCATGTCGATCTCGCCGGACTGCAACGCTGTAAAACGCTCCTTGGCGGTGAGAGGAGTGAACTCTACCGCACCTGCGTCACCAAAGATCGCTGCGGCTACCGCACGACAGGTGTCCACATCGATACCGGTCCAGTTACCTTTTTCATCGGGCTGTGAGAAGCCCGGCAAACCGCTGGTCACCCCACACTGGAGATGGCCTTTTTCCTTGACGTTTTCCAGAGTGGTGGCAGCCATGGCGCCAGTGGCCGTGAACGTGCCCACCGCCAGAGCAATCCCCAGGGCAATCGATTTCGTCTTTCTCATTGTCTTTTCTCCGAACATCAGTTGGTTTTTCGCGACGTGTGACCTCAGCAATTTGCGAGCCAGACATCATAAACCCATGATTCATATTGTTTTTATCCGCCACCGGAGCGTTACAGACATATCTGGAACGAGATGGCTCTACTTCATGCACTGATACAGTGCCCTCACTGCAGCCCGATGCGCCAAAAAAAGGCGGACCAGGGGCCACGCCTATTAAAAGTAGAACAAAGTTCGGTAAATGAACTAGTTTTTATGCAAAATTATTCGGGAATTTTGAAGACTGGAGGCTCTTTGTAGGTCTCGAGGCGCTTCAGCCATCCTGGCAGCCAGCGCTCTCGTTCGATTGGATCCTTTGCGTTTTCAGCTCTCCGGGCAAGCACAGTGCCGGCCGCCTCCCGAAATTGCGCAAGGGCCCTTCGGTCAGGTGAGCCAGACATTTCCAACAGCACCTGCAGCAGCCCCCAGCCTTCGCCGTTGTAGCGCTCCGTGGGTGAAAGCCCCTCGCCCTTGAAATTCACATAGTCGATGATCGCGTAGACACCGCCGGGGGTCCGGCTCAGGGCTTCCAGTCTCGCAGAGACCTCTGACTTGCGGCTCTCCGGGGCGGCGTCAACAACCCTGGCGAGCGACTGTCGGGCCCGGCGGAATATGAATTCCGCCTGAATCCCCTGAGTGCCCGCCAGAAACTCCCGCAGTTCCGCGACCCGGGGCGAGTCGGCCACAGCCAGAAAATCCGATTTCTCATGCCAGGGCGCGTCAAAAGGTTCGAGAGCCCGCAACCACTCGGGAATGTTGACTTGCCGCTGCTCCATATACGCCACCAGGGCGGGAAAGCTTTCGACAAATCGCCCTTCAACGCCCTTGGGGTACCAGATGAAGTGGCCTATCCCGAGTGATGGAAACGCCTCGCCCTCATTCCAGTGAACCAGGCATTCAAAACGGCCGGCGCACTCGTTCCGGAAAATCTGTTGGCCAACCCAGTCCAGCTGGGCGGAGGTCAGGGCCAGCGAGACATCAACCGCGGGACTCTCGGGTGAACTCAGTTCCGGGCTTTCTTCAGGCCCGGAGGCCGGTCTGTCACTGGCAGAATCGCAGCCAGTAACTGCGAAAACACCGACCAGAAAAAACAATGCAAGCGATTTACCAAACACCAAACGCCTCCGGGAAGGTCAAAATTGTGCGCGATCACTCTACAACATGTTCGGCCAGTCTTGCTTTGATATCCTCTGGAATCGGCAGTGCTTTCTCGGTTTCATAGTCGAAATGAATCAGCACGGCGACGCCCCGGGCAATCTGCTTGTCGCCCTGCCAGGCTTCCTGAACCACATGGAAAGAGGAATTGCCGATCTTACCGATGCCTGTTTTGATCTTGACCGGAATATGCCAGTAGCTCTGGGCCATCAGATCAATCTCCAGGCGTGCAATGATCAGCGGCCAGGTCTCCGCCTCAAGGGTGGGATGAAAAATCCGGAAAACGGGCGTTCTGGCCTGCTCGAACCAGACCGGTAACGTGGTATTGCTGATGTGCCCGAGGGCATCGGTATCGCTGAAACGTGGCTCCAGTTCCAGATGAAACATAGCGGCTTCCCCTTTCTGAAAACCGCCTACTATACACCGGCCGGACCCAAACACCCCAAATCTGCGACTAAGGCAGAAGGCGCAGTACCCGCCCATCGGCGCTGTCGGTCAGCAGGTACACCGCGCCCTCGGGGCCGGTGGCGACATCCCGAATCCGCTCGCCGAGCTCTTCGAGCATCGTTTCCACGTCGCTGGCCTGCCGGCCGTCCAGCGTCACCCGGTGCAAACTCCTGTCGGCAAGCGCGCCGACAAGCAGGTTGCCCTGCCAATCTGGAAACAGCTCGCCCCGGTAGCGGGTCATCCCTGAAGGCGCGATCGAAGGTGTCCAGTGCAGCAGCGGCTGCTCCATACCTTCCCGCTCAACATAGGGCGTGATCATCGCTCCGGTGTAGTCTATGCCGTGAGTGATCACCGGCCAGCCATAGTTGTGCCCCGGCTCGATAATGTTGATCTCATCCCCGCCACGCGGGCCATGTTCATGGCTAATCAGCAGGCCCTCAACGGAATCGTAGACCAGACCTTGTACATTGCGGTGCCCGTAACTGTAGATTTCCGGGAGAGCATCGTCCCTGCCAACGAAGGGATTATCGGCCGGAGCCGTGCCATCCGGGTTCAGGCGGACAATCTTGCCAAGATGACTGGACAGGTCCTGCGCCTGCTCGCGGTAGTCAAAACCGTCTCCCAAGGTAACGATCAGCGTACCGTCCGGAAGCCAGGCCATTCGGCCACCGTAGTGGGCACTGCCCTGCTTCGCAGGTTTAGCCCGGAATATCTCGACAACGTCCTTCAGAGCCATTCCCTGTAACTGACCACGGGCAACACAAAGGTGATTGGCGGCCGCAGTACCGCAGGCATAGGCGAGAAATAGGGTCTGATCAGCCTCAAATTCCGGCGACAGCAGGACATCAAAAAGGCCTGCCTGGGCGTCATTGAAAACCGTCGGCACGCCGGCGATCGGTTCCCTGATCAACTCCCAGTTCCCCGAAACTCGCCGCAGTCGCCCTGCCCGCTCGGTTACCAGGGCGCCACCGTCTGGGAGAAATGCCAGAGACCAGGGATGCTCAAGGCCGGCGACCATCGTCTCGACGGTGTAATCCGTGTTGGATTGCGCCTGGACCGGACCGGGCAGCCCACCAACGCCGAATACCAGGCAACAGGCCAGGATTGCCGTCGTGGCGCGTCCACCGCGACCACCCTGCGATCTCGCCGTCAGTCTGGCAAACAAGCCACCGGCAAACGCCGCTGTCAGCACCATGGCAAGCAACCCGCCAGAGGAGCGGGTTGCCGCAATCAAGGTAGGCATGGGGGCCAGCGCATTGGCAACCAGCAGTGCAACCCACAACCCGATTCCGCCGGCCAGCGCGAACAGGGGTACAAGCAGACCAGGCCCGACAAAACGAGATACGGCGGCGGCAATGGTCTGCGACAACAGGAAACTCACTCCAAAAAGCATCCCGTACAGGGGCGCAAAGGCAGCCAGATCATGCAATGTCGCGGACATGCGAGCGTCAATGCCAACGGCCACACCCATAGCCTGAAGAGCTAAGAGGTTGAGCTGGGTCTGAACCAGAGTGCCGAGGACCACGCCGAGCACCAGAGCAACCAGGAAGCTTATGACGTTTTTTTTATTCACTGCTCCACAAAAGCCCGCTCAATCACGTAATGCCCCATGTCGCCACCGCGGGCTTCCTTGAAGCCCATGTTGTTCAGGATAGCGCAGGTATCCTTGAGCATGCTCGGGCTACCGCAGATCATGAAACGATCGTTCTCGGGGTCGAAATCCGGCAAGTCCAGATCACGGGTGATTTTTCCGGTTTCCATGGCATCGGTCAGCCGGCCCTGATTACGGAACTCTTCACGGGTGACTGTGGGGTAGTAGACCAGTTTGCCTTTGACCATCTCACCAAAGTATTCGTTCTCCGGCAATTCCTCGATTTCTTTCTGGTAGGCCAGCTCAGAAACGTAACGAACGCCGTGGGTCAGGATCACCCTGTCAAACGCCTCGTAGACTTCGGGATCCTTAATGATGCTCATGAAAGGTGCAAGCCCGGTGCCCGTGCTGATCAGCCACAGGTTCTTCCCCGGCAGGAGATTGTCCAGAATCAGAGTTCCCGTCGGTTTGCGGCTCACCAGGATCTCGTCACCCACCTGAATCTTCTGCAGGCGCGATGTCAGCGGGCCGTCCTGAACCTTGATCGAGAAGAACTCGAGCTCTTCCTCGTAATTGGCGCTGGCAATACTGTAGGCGCGCATCAAAGGCTTGCCCTCGGTTTCCAGACCGATCATGACAAAATGACCGTTCTTGAAACGAAACCCCGGGTCCCGGCTTGTGGTAAAGCTGAACAGGGTATCGTTCCAGTGATGCACGCTGGTCACTTTTTCTTTGATCAAATTGCTCATGTAAGCCTCTTGCCTGCTCGTTGACCGATTTTACGGCGAATGTCTCAATTTCGGATTACCGCATTCTAACGCCCGCCAACCTATCGGGAAAATGGGATATCTTCATAACCTTATTCGGCTCACTCGATTAAAAAGAATCACCCACCACGCAGTTGTCACTTGTACTATAACGTATCAAATAAGAAGTTCATGTAAGGCTCAGACGAGAAAAGCAGAGCCTGAAATCAGAGCGAAAGGAGATAGCTGATGCTTAACCATCTTATTCTGGCCGTGGACTACACCAACGACTGGGAGCTCGCCATGAGGCGCCTGCCCTTAATGCTGTCGTTGCTTGGCACCAAAAAACTGACTCTGGTTTATATCATCGAGACCCATAAGCGTCGGCATCAGGAAGACGAAGAGGGCGCTGTTACCGGCAAACTCAAAGCACTCGGCGAAAAGCTGGGCAATGACCTGGGCGTTACAACCGACTTCCGGGTTGGACGTGGATTTGTCGCGAGCCAGATCCTGGATATTGCCAAAACCATTCATGCCGATGGCATTGTGGTTTGCAATCGCAGCCACTCCGCCGCAAAAGAGCTTTTCTTCGGGAACATCGCCCTTAACCTCGCACGAATGACCAGGCTGCCCCTGCTCGTGATCCCCATCGACCGGTCCTCGCCCTCCGTCGAGGAGGAAATCCTGTTTGCCACAGATGGCTCAGACGCGTCACTGAATGCCGAGGCGTGCTTCGAAAACCTTTTAACCACTGGACACACCGGCCGCATATTATGGGTGCAAACCGACCAGGCCAGCGTCGATAACGAGGATGTAAAGCAACGAGTAGATGCCCTGGCGAGCAGGAACCCCAACGCCCATAGAAATATTCTGACAGGTCGGGCAGCATCAGAAATTATCCGGGTTATCGAGACCGATAAACCCGCTCTTACCGTGCTTGGCAAGCGCGGGGCAACGCCCATCGACAGTCTGCCACTGGGCAGCACAACGGAAAAAGTGGCAGGTGCAAGCACTCAACCGGTTCTGATCGTGCCCTGATAAATATCTGTCAGAGCACGAAGCCGGCCATTGAATAACGGAGGCCGGCCGGCTAACGTATTGATCTTTTCGAATACAATAACGTTTTCATTCGAGTGCATCGATTATGAAGTACAGCTTCCGCCAGCTGGAGGTATTCCTTGCCGCAGCTCACTTCCAGAACATCACTCGCGCCGCGGAATCTCTGGCAATGTCCCAGTCCGCGGCAAGCAGTGCGCTCAAGGAGCTGGAAAACCAGTTCGATATCCAGCTGTTCGACCGGGTTGGCAAGCGCCTGCAACTGAACGAACTGGGGCGACTCTACCGCCCCAAAGTTGAAGCCGTTCTGGCCCAGGCAAGCGAACTGGAACAGGCGCTCAGCAAACACACTGAAGTGGGAGCGCTCAAAGTCGGTGCCACGCTCACAATTGGTAACTATCTGGCCGTGGGCGTCATGGCCCAGTACATGAACACCCCTGACCACCCCCGAGTATCTCTGGAAGTTGCTAACACGAGCACCATCGCCAGACGGGTCAAGGATTTCGAACTGGACATAGGGCTCATTGAAGGGGAATTACAGTCACCAGAACTGGATGTTTTGCCCTGGCGGGGCGATGAGCTTGTCGTGTTCTGTTCCCCCACCCATCCCCTGGCCAACAAATCTTCGCTCTCGGACGAGGACCTGCGCAACGCCACCTGGATCATGCGGGAACCCGGATCAGGCACCCGCCAGAGCTTCGAGCGGGGCATGCACGGACTGCTGCCGGATCTGAACGTGCTGCTGGAACTGGAACATACCGAGGCCATCAAGCGCGCGGTAGAGGCAGACCTGGGCATTGGCTGCCTGTCAGAGGTGGTGCTGGCCGACGCCTTCAAGCGCGGTAGCCTGGTGCCGCTGACCGTTCCCGAGCATCGAAAGTTTGATCGCCAATTCTACTTCATCCTCCACAAGCAGAAATACCGCAGCGCCGGTATTGATGCCTGGATAAAGCTTTGTCGGCAGCTACGCTGAAACCGGCCCACTGTGGAACCGGAACTCCGTATCCGGCTCCTCGATCAACGCTCTCTCCAACGCCAGAAAATCGCCCACACGGGCTTCGATCGACTCACCGGCAGCCTGCTCGGCCAGCATCAGATAATCCTGATAATGGCGGGCTTCGGATTTCAGCAAACTGGTATAGAAATCCGCCAGTTTCTCATCCAGGAATGGTGCCAGCGCAGCAAACCGCTCGCAGGAGCGCGCCTCGATGATTGCGCCCACGATCAACACATCCACCAGTCGCCCGGGATCTTCTGAGCGCACTTCCTGTCTCAGACCTGCGGCGTAACGCGCTGGGGTCAGATGGCAGTAGTCGACTCCCCGTTTTTGCATGATTGCAAGCACCTGCTCGAAATGCCGGAGCTCTTCCCGTGCCAGCCGCGACATCCTGTTCAGCAGGTCGGTGTTATCGACATAGCGATACATCAGGCTGAGGGCGGTGGAGGCGGCCTTTTTCTCGCAATGGGCGTGATCGATCAGCATCAGATCCTGGTTAGCCAGGGCGTTGTCGATCCATTGCTGCGGGGTCCGGCATGGCAGGAAGTCGTGAATCTCTTGGAGGGCGTCGTTCATGGCTCAGTATACTGGTTGATATGCGGCCGGCGAGTATAACGCACTTAACAGATTCCTCCGACCTCTGTCCAACTTAACTTTATAAGGGGTTTCCTATAGAATGCAGCGCCAGATTAAGGAGTCTCTGAATAAATCCTGAAACCCCATCGGTGATTTGAGGCATTATTCAGAGGCTCCTGCGGCCTTTCCGCCAAAAACCTCCCGCCAAGGCATGAAGCCGACGGCGCGGGACATTCCAACTGATGAGGGTCCATATCGTGTTAGAAGCCTATCGTGAACACGTTGCTGAACGTGAAGCCCTGGGTATTCCTCCCAAGCCCCTGAACGCCGAGCAGACCGCTGCTCTGGTCGATCTGCTGAAGAACCCGCCGGCCGGTGAGGAAGATACTCTGGTGTATCTCCTGGAAAACCGCATTCCGCCGGGTGTAGACGAAGCAGCCTATGTGAAAGCCGCTTTCCTGACGGCCATTGTTAAAGGCGAAGCATCTTCTCCCCTGCTGGACAAGCCCAAAGCGGTTCAACTGCTGGGCATGATGCAGGGCGGCTATAACATCGCGACCCTCGTTGATCTTCTGGACGACTCCGAACTGGCAGAACTGGCTGGTGAGCAGCTCAAGCGCACCCTGCTGATGTTCGACGCCTTCAACGATGTGAAGGAAAAGATGGACGCCGGCAACACCGTTGCCAAAGACGTTGTTGAGTCCTGGGCCAATGCCGAGTGGTTCACGAACAAGAAAAAGGTTCCCGAGAGCACCAAGATGGTGGTGTTCAAGGTTACTGGCGAAACCAATACCGACGACCTGTCCCCGGCTCCGGATGCCTGGTCCCGTCCCGACATCCCGCTGCACGCCCGCGCTGCCTACAAAATGGAACGCGACGGTCTGAAGCCGGAAGAGCCGGGGGTTACCGGCCCGATGAGCCAGATCGACGAAATCAAGGCCAAGGGTCTTCCCGTTGCCTTCGTTGGTGATGTAGTCGGTACCGGCTCCTCACGTAAATCTGCCACCAACTCCGTTCTGTGGTTCTTCGGCGAAGACGTCCCGGGTGTACCGAACAAGCGTGCTGGTGGTGTCTGCATCGGTAACAAGGTTGCCCCGATCTTCTTCAACACCATGGAAGACGCTGGCGCCCTGGTATTTGAAGCCCCGGTTGACGATCTGAATATGGGCGACGTCATTGACATCCGTCCGTACGAAGGCAAGATCCTGAACGAAGCGGGTGAAACCATCTCCGAGTTCGGCTTCAAGTCCGACGTGATCCTGGACGAAGTTCAGGCCGGTGGCCGTATCCCGCTGATCATCGGACGCGGCCTTACTGCCAAGGCCCGCGCCGCACTGGGACTGGGCGCCACTGACATTTTCCGTCTGCCGAAAGACCCCGAAGCCGGCACCAAGGGCTTCACTCTGGGTCAGAAGATGGTTGGCAAGGCCTGCGGCCTGGAGGAAGGCAAAGGCGTTCGTCCGAACACCTACTGCGAGCCGCACATGACCACCGTGGGTTCCCAGGACACCACTGGTCCGATGACCCGGGACGAGCTGAAAGACCTGGCGTGTCTGGGCTTCCAGGCCGATCTGGTTATGCAGTCCTTCTGTCACACCGCGGCCTACCCGAAGCCGGTTGACGTGGAAATGCAGCACACCATGCCGGACTTCATCCAGACCCGCGGCGGTGTTGCCCTGCGTCCGGGTGACGGCATCATCCACTCCTGGCTGAACCGCATGCTGCTGCCGGACACCGTTGGTACCGGTGGTGACTCCCACACCCGTTTCCCGATGGGCATCTCCTTCCCTGCCGGTTCCGGCCTGGTAGCCTTCGCGGCGGCCACCGGCGTTATGCCGCTGGACATGCCGGAATCCGTTCTCGTTCGCTTCAAGGGCGAGATGCAGCCAGGTATCACCCTGCGTGACCTGGTACACGCCATCCCGCTTTACGGCATCAAGCAGGGCATGCTGACCGTTGAGAAGAAAGGCAAGATCAACGAATTCTCCGGTCGTATCCTGGAAATCGAAGGCCTGGAGCACCTGACTGTTGAGCAGGCGTTCGAGCTCTCCGACGCCTCTGCCGAGCGCTCCGCCGCTGGTTGTACCATCAACCTGTCCGAAGAGTCCGTGGCCGAGTACCTGCGCTCCAACATCACCATGCTGCGCTGGATGATTGCCGAAGGTTACGGCGATCCGCGTACCCTCGAGCGTCGCGCCCAGCAGATGGAAGAGTGGCTGGCGGATCCAAAGCTCATGCGTGCTGACAAAGATGCCGAGTATGCGCACGTGGTGGAAATCGACCTGGCCGAAATCAAAGAGCCGATCGTTTGCTGCCCCAACGACCCGGACGATGCCCGCACCCTGTCCGAAGTGGCTGGTGACAAGGTCGACGAAGTGTTCATCGGTTCCTGCATGACCAACATCGGTCACTTCCGTGCCGCTGGTAAGCTGCTGGCGCAGAACAAGGAGCCCCTGAAGACTCGTCTGTGGATGTCCCCGCCCACCAAGATGGATCAGGCTCAGTTGATGGAAGAAGGTTACTTCAACATCTACGGCACCGCCGGTGTTCGCACCGAGATGCCGGGCTGCTCCCTATGCATGGGTAACCAGGCCCGTGTGGCAGCAAAGAGCACCGTGCTGTCTACCTCTACCCGTAACTTCCCGAACCGTCTCGGCGATGGTGCCAACGTGTACCTGACCTCTGCGGAACTGGCAGCTGTGGGTGCGGTTCTGGGCAAACTCCCCTCCGCAGAGGAGTACATGGAGTACGCCAAGGACCTGAACAGCATGTCGAAAGAGATCTACAAGTATCTCAACTTCGACCAGATGGAGAACTACACCAAGAAGGCGTCTGAAGCGAACGTCGCTTAAGACCTGACCTTCGCGGTAACGCTCCATGAAAACGCCAGCCTCCGGGCTGGCGTTTTTTTATTGTCAGCTAGAACAGCACCAGCCTTACCAGTATCGCAGCCACCATCGTCAAGGTAATCCACTTCACCCATTTTGCGCCCTGCTCGCCCACATTAACCCTTGCCGCAACATAGGCACCGACCACATTACCGACCGCCAGCGTCAACCCCACACCCCAACGCACCTGCCCATTGAACGCAAAAACCAGAAGAGCGGCAAAGGTGAATAGCAAGACGATGAAAACCTTGAGCACATTTACCTGGCGCAGATCTATTTTCAGCATGTGGTAAAGAACCACAATGAACAACACTCCGACCCCTACCTGGATAAACCCTCCGTAGACACCAATGACAAACATGGCGAGGTAAATAGAGGGGCCGAGACGATCCTTCGTCAGAGGTCTGGTGTCCAGCTTTGGCTGGGGGAGAAGCAGAAACACGGATGCTCCGATCATGGCTGCTACCAGCACGAACTGAAACACCGTATCGGGAACCCCGGTAGCCACCCAGGCGCCCAGCAGGGAGCCAGCGACCGCCGGGATGGCCAGATACAAGCTAACCACCAGGTTGCTATGACCCATGCGGTGAAAACTGCTCACCGCCATCACACTCTGCAATGTGATAGCTACCCGATTGGTGCCATTGGCCACCTGCGGCGGTAAGCCCAGGAACATCAACAATGGCAATGTGAGCATGGACCCACCTGCGGAGAGTACGTTTATAAATCCGGCTATACCGCCGATCGACAACAATGCCAATACTTCAGGAAAGGTCACTCAACCTGCTCCACAGGGTGATATTCACGGAAGGACAATAAACGATCTTGATGTTCACTTGAACGAAAAAGGGCTCCCGAGGGAGCCCTTTCACTTCTCTTGGCACGCCATGCGCGCCTGTGATTACCGCTCGATGTGCTGATACTCGCCAGCATCGGCAGTCACACTGCTCACCACCAGGATGGCAATGAAAGAAAGGATGAAACCAGGAATGATCTCGTATACGCCTGGACCACCCATGAACTCTCCGTTCCAGCCCAGTGAAATCCAGATCATAACAGTGGCTGCGCCTACTACCATGCCTGCGATGGCGCCGGCACCGTTGGTGCGGGACCACATCAGCGACAGGATGATCAGCGGACCAAAGGCGGCGCCAAAGCCTGCCCAGGCGTTACTGACGAGAGCCAGAACCTGAGAGTCCGGATCAGACGCAATCACTGCCGCGACCAGACCAACCAGCACGACACAAACGCGACCGACATTAACACACTCCTTGTCGCCCGCTTCCTTACGCAGGAACAGGCGGTAGAAGTCCTCGGTCAGTGAAGACGAAGACACCAGAAGCTGACTGGAAATGGTACTCATAACCGCAGCAAGCAGTGCGGCATAGAGGAAGCCGGTAATCAGCGGATGGAACAGCAGGTCCGACAGGATAATAAAGATGGTTTCCGGGTCGGCGATATCCATGCCATTACGGATGGCGTAGGCGCGGCCAAATACACCCAGAGAGATAGCCCCGATCAGGGAAATCAGCATCCAGCTCATGCCGATGTTCCGGGCAATGGGGACATCCTTCAGTGTGCGGATTGCCATGAAGCGCACAATGATATGTGGCTGACCAAAATAACCCAGCCCCCAGGTAACCGCAGACAACCAGCCAATGAAGGTCAGCCCTTCGGTCCAGGACAACAGCGTGGGGTCAACTTCGTTCAGGGTTTGTGACGCCTGGGCGAAACCGCCGCCACCTTCGCCAAAGAGCACAACCGCAGGCATGATCACCAGAGCCAGCATCATGATGCAGCCCTGCACGAAGTCGGTCATGCTCACCGCCAGGAAGCCGCCAACCACGGTATAGGCAAGTACCACGCCGAGCGTGATCACGATACCCACGGCGTAGTCACTCAGGCCACCGAAGTTGAAAATTCCGGAGAACGCACTTTCGAAAAGCTTACCACCGGCGACCAGGCCAGACGCCGTGTACACCGCGAAGAAGATAACGATAACGATGGCGGATACCGTTCTCAGCGACAGCGCCTGTGTCGGGAAGCGGTTCGCCAGGAACGAGGGAATGGTAATGGCGTTGCCATAATGAACCGTCTGTTCCCGGAGCCTTGGTGCCACAAGGGTCCAGTTAAAGAACGCACCTACAAGCAGACCGATACCGATCCAGGCCGAACCCAGGCCCGATGCAAACAGTGCCCCGGGCAAGCCCAGAAGCAACCAACCACTCATGTCAGAAGCACCGGCCGACAGGGCCGCCACTTTAGGACTGAGAGCACGCCCACCCAACATATAATCCTCGGATGAAGACGTAGCTCTGCGCATGGCATAAACGCCGATAGCGATCATGAGCGCAAAGTAAGCAAATAGACTGATCCAAACACCAATAGCCATAGGGCTCCTCCGGTTTAATGAGTCGGAATAGATCCGCTCTCGAAGCACAGAACTGACACGGGGCCAGCGCGCTGTACCGTTCTTCTTTTTTACCTTAGTTCCGTCCCGATTGGGGCGAGGCAATCTCCCTCGCAACAGCTCCCTGAACCTGGGGCTCGACAGAGGTTTGTGACCCTCACCAGAAGCCAATCCACACGACGAGAATCCAGCCGCTATAAGTTAGTATCAGTACGGACCTCGGGCTTACGAAATCCTACGATTCTTTTACACAATCCTACGGGACTACCGAAATTACCGGGCGAATCAGGCGACGTTTTCACCAACCTGCAGTCTGGAAGGCGTCGTGCCCTTGTACTTTCGCAACGCATTGGTCAAAGCGCTTTGAGAAGAAAAACCGGTTCGGTAGCTGATCTCTGACACCGTAAGGGACGTTGAAGCAAGGAGTTCGGCGGCCTGATCAAGCCGCGTCTGAAGCAGGAACTGATGTGGAGTGATACCCGCTACCTCCCTGAACACTTCGTGGAAACGACTGACGCTAAGGCAGGCTTCACCCGCCATATCTTCAACGGTGATTTTTCGATGAAGATTTCCGAGGATGTAGCGTCGAATATGTTCAGGGCTGATGCAATTTCGGTTTGAAGGCTGGGACTGACCGTCAGTTATCCGGTCCGCCATGCAGTAGAGTATGCTTGCAGCCAGGTGCTGCTGGAGTGTGACGTGGTCCGGAGCGCGATCAAACTCGCCGGCCGCAAACTGGACCAGTCCCTGTAAGCGGCTGTCCATCTGCAAGGTACGGGGTTTCTCAAAGACCCGCATCATGCGTTCGTAATCGGCATGGGCCGGGGTATTGATCGCTGGAGTCAGGGGATCGAGATTAATAACCAGGACGTGATTTTTATCATTGCCACAATAGTGGTGCCGGGCTTCGGTTGGAACAAAATAGGCCTTCCACGTATCCAGGTGCGCCCCGGTCCCATCGACGCTCAGTTCGGCTTCCCCTCTCACCCCTATAACGATCTGGTGATGCTCATGGCGATGCTGATGCGCCGCAATGGGAAGTTTCAGAAGTTTCGCGTTGACCATTAAAGCTGCCAGCTGTTAACTGAGAATGTACATCAATTAAAGCAGAACATTACAAAAAGTGCACGAATGGCGGGCAAATCACTGGAGAAGCTGAGATCCCTTCAGCGAACAGCAGACTGGGTTACCCATTCGGACAGCAAGCCGGAAACGGCCCCAGAAACCTCTTCCAGTGAGCGGGCCGCATTTACCACGTGGTACCTGGATGGCTGGGCAATGGCCCGCTCCCGATAGACATCCCTGATTCGCTGAAAGAACTCCAGATCTTCCTGTTCAAAGCGATCCAGCTCGCCTCGATCGCGGGCCCGGGCCATTCCGGTGGCTACAGGGGCATCCAGCAAGATAACGTGGTCGGGGCGCACCTCTCCCTGAACCAGATTCTCCAGCAGCGCAATTCGCTCCTTCGGAACGCCGCGACCGCCTCCCTGGTAGGCGAAAGTCGCATCGGTGAAACGGTCACAAAGCACCCACTGACCTGCATTGATCGCCGGCAGAATACGCGTGTGCAGATGTTGGGCCCGGGCTGCAAACATGAGCAACAGCTCAGTGATTTCGTTAACTGGCTCATCCCGCGGCGCCAGCAACAACTCGCGAATCGCCTCTGCCATGGGCGTGCCGCCGGGCTCCCGGGTCACGATGTAATCTACCCCAAGTTCCTCGAGGGTTCTGGAGGCATTGGCAAGCTGGGTAGACTTACCAACTCCTTCCGTGCCCTCAAAGGTTATGAACTGCCCCCTCATGCTCATCCCGCATCCTCATCGTCGTCGCTGCCCTGTGGCGCAGGCGAGGAGCGATAGTCTTCACGTCTGTTCAACTGGAACTCACGCACTGCTTTCTGGTGTTCCGACAGTGTGCGCGAAAACTTGTGGGTGCCATCACCCCTGGCAACGAAATAAAGTGCATCACCATCATCCGGATGCAGGGCAGCGTGAATGGATTCACGGCCTGGCAGGGCAATGGGTGTGGGAGGCAGGCCACTGATTCTGTACGTATTGTAGGGTGTATAGGTACGCAGGTCCTTGCGCCCTATCCGCCCCTGATAACTATCGCCCATGCCATAGATGACCGTGGGGTCGGTTTGTAACCGCATGCCCTTCTGGAGACGACGCACAAACACGCCCGCAACCTGGTCCCGCTCATGGGGCGCACCCGTCTCACGTTCCACAATCGAGGCCATGATCAGGGCTTCGTATGGCGTGTCGTAAGGAAGCCCTTCTTCCCGCGCCTCCCATTCCTCGGCCAGCACTGTTTCCATCCGGTTGAAGGCCCGCTTCAGCAGGTCGAGGTCAGATTCGCTGCTGGTAAAGGCGTAGGTATCCGGAAAGAATCGGCCTTCGGGATGCTCACCTTCGGCGCCAACAGCTGCCATGATCTGCTCACTGGTCCACTGGCCGGTGACCTTTTGAAGCCGCTCAGCCTGGGCCAGGGCCGCTCTCATGTCCTTGAAGGTCCAGCCTTCGATGAATTGCACATACCAGTGCTTGGTGTCCCCCGACACCATGACACCGATCATCTCCCTGGGGCTCATGCCACTGAGAAATTCGTACTGGCCAGCCTTGATCCGGGTCTGCTCAGGCTCGAGCCGACCATACAGCCTCAGCCACAGCCGGTCTGAAACGAGACCTTTAGCCTCGAGCCGACCAACCACTTCAATGAAGGAACTACCCTGAGGAACGTCAAACAGCAGCGGCTCTTCCAGTATCACCGGCTTTTTCAGGCCTTGCAGACCCTGCCACACCCAGAGGCCGGTTCCTGCCGAGGCAAGCACGGCGACGCAAACGCACGCAAGCAATAACTTCTTGAGCAAAGGATTTATTCCAGTGTTTCGAGAGGATTGAAGATTGTCGCAAGTCCGCTATCGACAGGCAAATCATGACCGGCAATAGTGCGAACCGGAACAATGCCAAGCACGCTGTTCAACAGAAACAGACCCTGGCAATCAGGGCCCAGCACATCACTCATGGTGACCGCACGCTCTGTTACCGACTCCCCCTTCTGCCTCAGACGCTCCAACAGCCACTGTCTGAGCACACCGGCAACCGCCAGACTCGACGCCGGCGGCGTTACCCAAGTGCCGGCCTGTCGAAGCAAAAGATTGGTACGGGTGCCTTCCACGAGATTACCGTCGCGATCAGCCATGATCACCTCGAACAGCGAAGGTCCGAGCTCAGCGGCCGCCAGGACCTGCTCGATCCGGTTCAGGGACTTGATTCCAGCAAGTAACGGGTTAACGGCAAGGGGCACCTTGGAAAAATCAACGGCAACGCCGGCGAGATCCGGTGCCGGCGGCAACGGCGAAGCCGAGACCAGCAGATTTGGTTCCATTCCGGGATCCGGCCGGTATCCCCGCCCACCACTACCGCGGGTAAGGGTCAGCTTGAGAATCCAGCCCTCGGCCTTGAAACGATCAGCGAATCGCTGCGCCGCCTCAACGCACACATTGGCGAGCTCCTTTCGCGAAACCTCGATTCCGAGGCGCCGGGCGTCACTCACCAGGCGCTCCAGGTGACGGGAAAGCAGAACGCCTTGTTGTCCGGACATTCGAATTGTCTCGAATAACCCGTCACCGTAGGCAAGCCCCCGGTCATTGGCGGGCAGGCCACCCTCCTCGGCCCAGTAAAGACGAAACACGGCGCAGGTCAGCCTTCGTAGCGACGGAAAATCAGGGTTCCATTGGTACCACCAAACCCGAACGAGTTGGATAGCGCTACCCGCACATCGGCCTGGCGGCTTTTGTGGGCGACCAGATCCAGGTCGCAACCTTCATCCGGATTGTCCAGGTTGATGGTTGGTGGCAGCACGCCGTCCCGAATCGCCAGCACCGAAAAGATCGCTTCCACAGCACCGGCGGCGCCGAGCAGATGCCCGGTCATGGATTTGGTGCTGCTCATGGCCAGCTTTTCGGCATGGGTCCCGAATACCCGCCGAACCGCAGCCACTTCGGCGACATCACCGACCTGGGTAGAGGTACCGTGGGCATTAATATAGTCAATTTCTTCCAGATTCAAGCTTGCGTCACGCACCGCGTTGACCATGGAGCGGGCCGCGCCCTCGCCATCTTCGGGCGGGGCAGTAATGTGGTGAGCATCGTCACTCATACCGAAGCCAACCACTTCGCCGTATATCGTGGCTCCCCGCTCTTTGGCATGTTCGAGTTCCTCAAGAACCACCACACCCGCACCATCGCTGAGCACAAAGCCGTCCCGGTCTTTATCCCAGGGTCGACTGGCCTTTTCCGGTTCATCGTTGCGGGTAGACAGGGCCCGGGCGGCTGAAAAGGCCGCCATACCGGTACGCGTGGTCGCCATCTCCGAACCGCCGGCGAGCATCACCTCGGCGTCGCCGTAAGCAATCGTACGGGCTGCGTAACCAATGTTGTGGGTACCGGTGGTGCAGGCGGTCACGATCGCAATGTTCGGGCCGCGATAGCCGAAACGGATAGCGGCATTACCGGAAATCATATTGATGACAGAGGCAGGGACGAAAAACGGCGAAACCTTGCGGGGCCCGGACTTGTCCATGGTGAGAACACTTTTCTCGATGTACTCGAGGCCACCGATGCCGGAGCCAATCGCAATACCGACGCGCTCCCGGTCAAGCCGGTCAAACGACTCGAGGCCACTGTCGTCCACCGCCTGCTGGGCAGCAATCAGGCCATAGTGGATAAAGGCGTCGAGCTTCCTGGCGTCCTTGGGAGAAAGGTAGGGCTCCATGTCCAGATCCCGGACGGCCCCTCCGATCCGAGTATTATAGGCAGACGCGTCGAAGCGGTCGATCATACCGATCCCGCTGCGCCCTGCCTTGATGGCCTCCCAGGACGCTGCCACGCTGTTGCCCACTGGAGACAGCATGCCCATGCCTGTAATGACAACTCGCCGTTTCGTCATAACCCCTTGCACCTGATCTTGTCCGAATGAACCTGAACGGAGATTGAACCTGATTTTCAGCCAATAAAAAAGCCGTCCCTCGCTGTTTCACAAGGACGGCTTTTTGCCTGGCTTTCTTAAATGCAGAGTATCAGGTGTGTGCGACGATGTAGTCGATCGCGTCCTGAACACTTGTCAGCTTCTCGGCTTCCTCGTCGGGAATCTCGGTTTCAAATTCCTCTTCCAGTGCCATAACCAGCTCAACGGTGTCCAGTGAGTCAGCGCCAAGATCCTCTACAAAAGAAGATGAGTTCTGAACTTCGGACTCTTTAACGCCCAACTGTTCACAAACGATCTTCTTCACGCGCTCTTCAACTGTACTCATAATGTCCTCACTTTGTGTGTCAACCAAGCAACTCAAGTGCTGCCAGTTTAGTTTAAACCCTACCTGCAAACAAGCAGGGATTCTGATAAACATGTTGTGCGACAAGGAGTTGCGCACAGACCCCGACAGGGGCCTTATCCCATGTACATTCCGCCGTTCACGTTTATGGTTTCACCCGTCACGTAACCGGCTGCATCTGATGCCAGGAAGGCAACCACGGCTGCCACTTCTTCTGGCTCACCCAGACGACCCGCGGGTATGATTTCCAGCATAGTCTCGCGCTGCTTGTCGTCCAGTTTTTTTGTCATATCCGTGTCAATAAATCCGGGAGCCACGCAATTTGCGGTGATTCCCCGGTTCGACATTTCCTTGGCAAGGCTCCGGGTAAACCCTTCAACGCCGGCCTTGGCAGCGCAATAATTGCCCTGCCCCGGATTGCCCATACCGGCAACCACAGAACTGATATTGATGATCCGACCCCATTTCGCCTTCGCCATACCGCGAAGCACGGCCTTGCTGGTGCGGTAAACGCTGGACAGGTTGGTCTCCAGGACTGACGCCCAGTCCTCGTCCTTCAAACGCATCAGCAGGTTATCACGGGTAATGCCGGCATTATTGACCAGAATCAGTGGTGCACCGGATTTTTCCGTCAGCGCCTTAAGCCCTGCTTCAATGCTGGCGGGATCTGCCACGTTCATGACCATGCCGTAGCCCTTGTAGCCGCCCGACTGTAGGTCATTGGTGATGGACTCGGCACCGGCCTCACTGGTCGCCGTACCGATGACTTCAGCGCCCTGCGCGGCCAGCGCACGGGCAATCGCCTGGCCAATGCCGCGGGTAGCACCGGTTACCAGTGCGGTTTTACCTTCCAGAGACATGAATAACTCCCTTTCGTTTCAGGACTTGCCGAAAGCGTCGAGCGCCTTCGCCAGTGAATCCGGGTCTTCGATACTATGAACCGCCAAGGCCCGGTCGATACGCTTGGCAAGCCCTGCCAACACTTTGCCGGTGCCGCACTCAACTGCAACTTCAACACCGTTGCCAACCAGGGTACGCACGGAATCTGTCCAGAGCACCGGTGAATAGAGCTGCTTGAGCAGGTTGGCCTTCAGTGTACCGGATTCGGTCTCGGCCGCGGCGTTAACATTTTGTATAACCGGGATGACAGCATCGTTAAAGCGAACGTCCTCCAGCGCTTTCGCCAGTTCCTCGGCAGCGCCCTTCATCAGCGCGCAATGGGACGGCACGCTGACGGGCAATGGCATGGCCTTGCGCGCGCCCTTTTCCTTACAGGCCTCAATGGCGCGCTCAACTGCCGTTGCCGAACCAGCAATCACGACCTGGCCGGGGGCATTGAAGTTAACGGCGGAAACCACATCACCTTGCGCAGCGCCTTCGCAGGCCGCGACAACGACATCGTCCTCAAGCCCGAGGATGGCGGCCATTTTCCCTTCCCCTGCCGGCACGGCATCCTGCATAAGCTCACCGCGCAGACGAACCAGTTTCACCGCCTCAACAAAGTCGAGGCTCTCGGCGGCAACCAGGGCGCTATACTCGCCCAGGCTATGGCCGGCAAGAAAGTCCGGGGCACTGCCACCTGCTACAAACCACTGCCGCCACAGGGCGACACTGGCCGTCAGAAGCGCAGGCTGGGTAACCATGGTTTTATTGAGCTCCTCGGCTGGCCCCCTTTGACAGAGTTCCCAGAGGTCATAGCCAAGCACATTGGAGGCTTCGGCAAAGGTCCTGTCGATAATGGGCCAGGCTTCAGCGGCGGCTGAGAGCATGCCCACTGACTGCGACCCTTGTCCTGGAAAAATAAAGGCTGATTTCATAAGCGGGATCTTATCGTCATTGGGTGGTTACGTGAGATTAGCCAATAGTACAAGTTAGGCCAATTATCCGCGAATGCGTGGCCAAACCGGGACAGACTTTAGTCTCAGGCACTCAAAGCATGAGGTCGTCGAGGCGCTCGTTGATACGGCTGGGCACTTCCAGCTCAACTTCCCTGACTGCCTGGCGAATAGCCGACAGCATGGCGCGCTCGTTGGCGTTGCCATGACTCTTGATTACCACACCCTGGAGCCCGAGCAAACTGGCACCGTTGTGGCGGGAAGGATCCATCAATTGCAGAAGCCGACCGATAATCGGCCTGGCAAGCAGGCCAACCAGCCTGCCGTAGAGATTTCGGGTGAATGCCTGCTCCATCAGCTCTATTAACAGTCCGGCAACTCCCTCGCCGGTTTTCAGGGCAATGTTTCCGACAAAGCCGTCGCAGACAACTACATCAGCCACGTCGCGGAACAGGTCGCTGCCTTCCACATAACCGATGTAATTAATGGTATCGCACTGGGCCAGCATGTGAGAGGCGAGGCGAACCTGCTCATTT
Source organism: uncultured Marinobacter sp. (assembly GCA_964520755.1). Taxonomy (GTDB): domain Bacteria; phylum Pseudomonadota; class Gammaproteobacteria; order Pseudomonadales; family Oleiphilaceae; genus Marinobacter. The sequence continues at coordinate 51,095 of CAZFQI010000004.1, forward strand.
CCCTTGATCTCTTCCTCGCCAACGTTCAACAAGGCAACCCGCGGCTCCGCCTGGCTGCAGATAGCAGACGCCATCAGTGAGCCCATCAGGGCGTACTGATAAAGGTTCTCAGCGGTGGAGTCGACATTCGCGCCCAGGTCAAGGACGTGGCAACGACCTCTCAGCGAGGGAATCAGCTTGGCAATGGCGGGGCGCTCTATGCCCGGATACATGCGGATGATGGTGCGGCCGAACGCCATAAGCGCACCTGTGTTCCCGGCGCTGACACAACCCTGGGCTTCGTTGTCCCGAACGAGGCTCAGCGCAATGGCCATGGAGGAATTCTTCTTGTGACGAAGAGCGTGCGACGGGCGCTCGTTCATTCGCACCACATCCGCCGCTTCAACAATGCGGATTCGGGCATGCCCTTCACGCAACAAAGCCTCAAGCTCGCTCCGGATTCCCACCAGAACGATACTCAAGGCTTCGTTTTCACGTACCGCCTCCAACGACGCGGCAACCACAATGGCTGCTCCGCGATCGCCACTCATGGCGTCAATCGCGATGGTGACCGGCTTCACCGTTCTGCCATCCGATTCGGGGCGGTGCATAGCGGCAACGAGTTTACTCGTCGCGTGCTTCGATTACCTGCTTGCCACGGTAAAAGCCGTCCGGAGATACGTGGTGACGACGATGAACTTCACCGGTGGTCGCATCAGTGCTCAGAGCAGCGGCGCTCAGAGCATCGTGGGAACGGCGCATGCCACGCTTGGAACGGGTCTTTCGGTTTTGCTGTACAGCCATGATTATGCTCCTGACCTGTTAACGTAAACTTTGTCTTGCTGAATAAGTAACGTCTGTTCGTTGAATGTGCGCCGGCTTCCCGAGGGATACCCGCGCCCGGTTAATGCTTTTTCTTTTTGAGGTCCGCCAGAACACTGAACGGATTCTCGCCAGACTTTCTCACCGGCTCTGCCGCAGAGCTGTCAGGCTCATAAGCTTCGAGATCTTCCCGGGCCGGACAATCGTTCCGATCGTGAAGCGGGAACGGTGGCAACACCAGCAAAAGCTCATCTTCCACCATCGACCACAGATCTGCCGTGAAATCGTCGGTCAGAAAAGGCTCGAGCTCTTTCGGTAGCTGTTGCGCCTGTTCGTCACTGGTAACCAGACCCAATGTGAACCGGGAAACCAGCGTCGCGCCCATGGCGCCCATGCACCGCTGACATTCCAGATCCACCGGAGCTTCCAGCTCACCGGACACAATTCGACGCCGCTCGCTATCCATATAGAAGGACAGCTTTACCCGGCATGCAGCCCCATCCGAAAAACCGAGAACGGCCTCGCGAAAACGGCTGAGCCCGCTGATGGGAATAATTCCCTCCAGTGTACTCGTCTGTTCCGCCAACCGGTAAGGATCAACAGATTTGGGCAACTCGGCGTTGGACGCATTTGACATAGGCGCGCAATTTTAGGGACGTAGCCCGCTGCTGTCAAAGACTTCGTTGCTTTTTGCACAGGGGTTCCCGTGCAGGTAGGTGTAATTTACGATAACCGCTCGCCAGACACGTTGACCAGGCACTCATAGGATTCTGCAGATGACCCGAAAAGCACTTTTACTGGCATCCTCGTCGCCTTACCGGAAGGCACTGCTGGAGCGGCTGGGCCTGGCCTTTACCTGCGCGAGCCCCGACATCGACGAATCGCCACAACCAGGCGAACCCGGAGATTCGCTGGCCACCCGATTGGCCGAAACCAAAGCCCGAGCCCTGGCGGAGCAATTTCCTGGCCACTGGATCATCGGCTCGGACCAGGTCGCCTGCCTTCCTGACGGCTCGATACTGGGCAAACCGGGCAACCATGCACAGGCAACAAACCAGTTGCGCCAGAGCAGTGGTCACAGGGTGCTATTTTTAACAGGTCTGGCGCTGTTTGACGCTGATTCCGGAAAGCTCGAGAGTCTCTGCGAGCCTTTCAACGTCCGGTTCCGTGAACTGACTGACGAAGAGATAGAAGCGTACCTGCTGCAAGAGAAACCCTACGACTGCGCCGGCAGCTTCAAGATGGAGGGTTTGGGCATCACACTGTTCGACGCGCTGGAAGGCCGCGACCCGAACAGTCTGGTGGGATTACCCCTGATTGCCCTCAATGACATGTTGCGACGCTGGGGCCGGAATCCCCTGCTGGAAAACCGGCCCGAGCCTGAAATAACTCAACGCAGCTCGAGGCGGGACTCGACCAACTGACTGGCAAAGCCCTCACCAAAGGCAACACCAAGCTGGTCAACAATATCCTGGAACGGCGATTTGCGGCGACTGTAGTCCACAAGTTCTTCCTGTCCGATGATCTGCCGGGCCACATGCGATGCGCTGCCAAGCCCATCAGCCAGCCCCAGCTCAACGGCTTGCTCGCCACTCCAGACCAGGCCACTGAACAGCCGCTCGTCATCCGCCAGGCGATCACCACGCCCCTGCCTGACGGCCTCAATAAACTGTTGATGAGTGTTTTCCAGCACGCTCTGCCAGAACATCACCTCTTCCTCCTCCTCCGGGGAGAATGGATCCAGGAACGCCTTGTTGTCACCGGCAGTATAAAGGCGGCGATCCACTCCAATTTTCTCCATGACACCGGTAAACCCGAAGCCACCGGCGACAACACCAATGGAGCCAACGAGACTGGCACGATTGGCGTATATTTCATCCGCAGCCGCAGCAATGTAATAGGCTCCGGAGGCGCCGATATCGGAGATCACTGCGTATACCTTCTTCTCCGGGTACTCTTCCCGCAAGCGCTTTATCTCATCGTAGACATAACCTGCCTGAACCGGACTGCCACCCGGACTGTTAATACGCAGGATCACGGCCACCGAGTTTGGCTCCTCAAAGGCTGTTCGCAGGGACCCAACGATATTGTCCGCACTGGCCAGCTCGTCTGAAGCGATCGGCCCGTTCACCTCCACCAGGGCTGTATGCTTTCCTGCCACACCCTCAAAAGATTCACCGAGGGGAAACTTGATCATGAACAGCAAGGCGATCAGGTACCCGAACGTCAGGAACTTGAAAAATATACCCCAACGCCGACTTCTGCGCTGTTCAGCCTGCAGCGACATAACCAGCTTTTCGATAAGCTTCCAGTCACGGCCGGACTCGGGCGGGAGCTTCGGCGACTTACGCCCGAAAAACGGCTTACTTTCCTTCTCCGGCTCCACGGGCTTGTCACCCCAATCGGCAGACTTGTCAGATTCCCAGTCACTCATGCTCGCATCCTGTCAGCAACTTCAATGAATTCGGTCCGTTTACAGCCCGAGCACCCGACGGAGGTCAGGCACGGAATCAACGATAGCGCGCGGGGAATAATCACCCAGCACGTCCCGCTTATGGACCCCCCACTCTACCCCGATGGAAGGCATGCCAATACGCTGGGCCATTTCCAGGTCATAGCGGGTATCACCAATCATCACGGCGTCCTCCGGCTCAATGCGATAGAACCGGAGAATTTCCTCGAGCATCGCGGGGTCAGGCTTCGAGCGCGTTTCATCCGCGCACCGGGTTATTTCGAAATGGTCACCAAGGCCACTGGAGACCAGGGCAAAATCCAGCCCACGCCGACTCTTGCCAGTGGCAACGGAACAGCTGCGGCCAGATCCGCGCAGATCCGCAACCACGTCGGCCATCCCTTCGAACACATTCTGGGGCGTTGTCACCTTGCTGAAGAAATAGCCTGCGTAACCTTCTCGGATACTGTTCATTTCTTCCCGGCTAATGCCCGGATAAAGCTTTTCCAACGCCTCGACCATGCCAAGACCGATGATATCCCGGTAAGCTTCACGCTCCAGTTCGGGGTAGCCCAGATCGGTTGCGGCCTGATGCAGGCTGTCCGCAATGTGCTCAACCGAGTCCACCAGGGTCCCGTCCCAGTCAAAAATAACCACTCTGACGTTCATTGATCGGTTCCTTTGAGACGTTCAGAAAGCTTTCTGAGCACGTCATTGAATGCATCGTCGTAGGGCGCCTCCAGGCGCATGGCCTCACCGGAGACCGGCAAGGTGAACTCCAGGGCCCGGGCATGCAGCATCAGTCGCTGACCACCAATGGACCGGAACGCTTTGAGGCTGACATCATCCATATACTTGTCGTCACCCGCAATCGGATGACCCGCCCAGGCACTGTGAACCCGGATCTGGTGCGTACGCCCGGTGATCGGCGATGCCTCCACCAGACTGTATCCAACATAACGTTCCAGACAGCGAAACGTGGTCAGGGACGCTTTTCCGGCATCGTCTACCTTCACGCGGCGCTCGCCATTGGGCATTTCATAACGCAGCAGGGGCACATTAACCCGGTCGACACCCGCCGGCCAGTCACCGGAAACCAGCGCATGGTAGTGCTTGCGTATGCGTTTCTGGCGCAGCTCATCCTGCAGATAACGCAATGCCGATCGTTTCTTGGCCACCATGACCAGACCGGAGGTATCGCGATCCAGGCGGTGAACAAGCTCCAGAAACTTTGCTGACGGGCGGGCAGAACGGAGCACCTCGATCAACCCGAAACTCAACCCGCTGCCACCATGAACCGCAATGCCGGAGGGCTTGTTAACCACCAGCATCTGCTCGTTCTCGAAAACAACCGCTGACTCCATCACACCCTGAACCCGGGATCCCGGCGCCACCTGCTCGGGCTTTTCCTTGCGGGTGACTGGCGGTATGCGCACCTGATCTCCGGTGTTCACCCGGGTGTCCGGCTTCACACGCCCCTTGTTGATCCGCACCTCGCCCTTTCGGATAACCCGATAAATAATACTCTTCGGCACGCCACGAAGCTGGGCGAGCAGGAAATTATCCACTCTCTGGCCATCGTTATCCTCATCCACAGTCACCCACTGAACTCCCTGACGGACCTCTCCACGCACAGCCGCGCTGTCACCGCTTGCCTGACTCGTCTTGACCGGCCTTTCGGGCCTCGCTCGGGCTGGCTTTTTACTCGCAGACTTGCGGGACATGAAGATCCTTGGATGGTGGAGTGACTGCAGGATTGAACGGCTGCATGAATACTGTTATATTCCGGCGTGCTCTGCCGTTTGTCTACGGCCTGACCAACTCAAGTCAGAAGCCGGAGCGGCAGAAGTATACCGACACTATTCGAGAGTTTGAACGCCGTGCGCCCAATCACTACCGGGAACGGCGAGAGAAATGCTCCCGGAGGACCAGGACTGATCTTAATAAGACTGCATCCTGTACCCGGGAGAGAGAAAAACCGCGCAGAAAACCGCGGGCGACATCGCGAAGAATCATTGCCACCCAGGGCCGGGCCGTCCAGCATACGAATACGACGTGAGACCCAGGCACCTGAGTGAACCTGAAAACGGATAACATGCGTCAACAGACACGAACCTTACACGACCTCTCCCTGCCCACAGGCAGCCGGATCGTCGGCGTTGGTCTCAGACCGATAGGATCACACCCCCGAAGGGTCTGATTCGTCTGGCCGCCGGTCCGCCCTTGATGTAACAGGGCCCGCGGCACGCACATCCTGCTTCGCTGATGCGATCCCCTCTGGTTTTCTGTCAAATTAAACGACAGGAACTCTTTCTTTCCATGAAAAGAATGCTTATCAATGCAACTCATCCCGAAGAGTTGCGCGTCGCCCTGGTTGACGGCCAGCGTCTGTTTGATCTTGATATCGAATCCAGCTCCCGCGAGCAGAAAAAAGCCAACATCTATAAAGGCCGCATTACCCGCGTCGAGCCCAGCCTTGAGGCCGCCTTTGTTGATTTCGGTGCCGAACGCCACGGTTTTCTACCGCTGAAGGAGATTTCCAAGGAGTACTTCAAGAAGTCTCCCGGCCAGATCGAAGGCAAGATCAACATCAAGGACGTGGTGTCCGAAGGCCAGGAAGTTATAGTACAGGTCGACAAGGAAGAACGTGGCAACAAGGGCGCAGCCCTGACCACCTTTATTTCCCTGGCCGGCCGCTACCTGGTGCTGATGCCCAACAACCCCCGTGCCGGCGGCATTTCCCGCCGCATTGAGGGCGATGAACGGGCACAGCTCAAAGAAGCCATGAACGATGTCCAGGTGCCGAAATCCATGGGCATCATCGTTCGCACCGCCGGTATCGGCCGTAGCACCGAAGAACTGCAGTGGGATCTGGATTATCTGGTGCAGTTCTGGGAAGCCATTACCCAGGCCGCTGGCGAACGCAAGGCCCCCTTCCTGATTCACCAGGAAAGCAACGTTATCATTCGCGCGGTTCGCGACTACCTTCGCCAGGACATTGGCGAAGTCCTGATTGACGCCAACGGGGTCTACGAAGACGTTCTGAATTTCGTCCGTGCGGTCATGCCCACCTTCGAAAACAAGATCAAGCTGTACAAGGATGAGATTCCTCTGTTCAGCCGCTACCAGATTGAAGGCCAGATCGAGACGGCGTTCCAGCGGGAAGTGAAACTGCCCTCCGGCGGCTCCATCGTGATTGACCCGACCGAGGCCCTGGTTTCCATCGACATCAACTCCTCCAGGGCCACCAAAGGCCAGGATATCGAGGAAACCGCCCTCCAGACCAACCTGGAAGCGGCCGAGGAAATTGCCCGCCAGTTACGCCTGCGTGACATGGGCGGCCTGATTGTCATCGACTTCATCGACATGACGCCGGCCAAGCACCAGCGGGAAGTAGAGCAGAAGATGCGCGAGGCCCTGGAAATCGACCGGGCCCGGGTTCAGGTAGGCAAGATCTCCCGATTTGGCCTGCTGGAGATGTCCCGACAGCGCTTGCGCCCTTCCCTGGGCGAGACCCGCAGCGAAGTCTGCCCCCGGTGTGAAGGCCAGGGCACAATCCGCGGCATTGAGTCCCTCGCCCTGAGCATCATGCGCCTGATCTACGAGGAGTCCTCGAAGGACAAGACCGGCGAAGTGCGAGCCGTCGTGCCCGTTTCTGTTGCCACGTTCCTGCTCAACGAGAAGCGCAAGCAGCTGGCCGACATTGAGGCCCGGCAGGAAGTCAGCGTTGTGGTGGTTCCGGTTCCACACATGGAAACGCCGCATTTTGAAATCGTCCGGATGCGTCAGGATGAAACCACGCCCGAGCATATCTCCAGTCACCAGGTGGCTCAGGAGTACAGCGAGCGTGAAGAGGAAATCTTTGAGGCCCCGACCCCTGACAAGCCGGTGCGTGAGCAGGCCGCTGTGAAGGCCATCCGGCCCAGCGCGCCCGCGCCCACGCCCACCCCGGAAGAACCGAAGGCCGCCGAAGTAGCCGAGCAGGAAGAAGGCCTGTTCCGCCGGCTCGGCCGCAAGATCTCCACTTTCTTCAGTGGCGAGGAAGAGCAAAAGATTGAAAATCGCGATGACGGCAAAAGCCAGCGCGAAGATCGCCGAAACCAGGGCCGTCAGGATCGTCGCAAATCCCGGGTAGCCCGCGGCGACGACCAGCGTTCCGGTGGCAACCGCAGCGGCAGTGACCGCCGCCAGGGAGGCCAGCAGAACCGCAGCGATGACAATCGCGGACGCGGACGCAACCGCAGTGACGATCAGGGCCGTGGCAACCAGAATCGCCAGGCTTCAGACAGTAAAGCCCCTGACAACAAGAGCGGCGACGGCAAGAGCGGAGACAATAAAGGCTCTGACAACCGCCGCGACAACCGTCGCGACAATCAGGGCCGCGGCCGTAACAAGCCCCAGCGGGACCAGAAGGACAACCGCGAGCAGAAGGATCAGAAGGATCAGAAGGATCAGGGCCCGCAGGATACCGCAGCCAAATCTGGTCCGGCTGACAAGTCCGGCACGGACGAAAAACGCCGCAAGCCACGTCGCCAGCGCAATCGTGACGGCTCTCCCTCTGAAGCACCAGCTTCCTCACCGGCGGATCGCAAAGCCGCCCGCAGCGAAAAGCACCAGAAGGATACCCAGCCGGAAAAAGGTCGTGACGACGCCAAGGCGGAAGTAAAACCCGAGCAAACGCAGGAGACCGCGAGCAAGCCGGTGGCGCCCGAAACGTCCGAGAAAGCTGAAACCCGGACCGAGACAGCGCCCGCTGCCAAGGAAGCACCGAAAACAGCGGCAGTCCAGCAAGCGCCTGAAAAGGAGCAGAAGCCTGATCAGGTATCTGCAGACAAGGCGGCTTCAGACAGCAAGCCCGAGGCACAGCCGGAAGAGGCTGCAAAAGTCGCCGACCAGCCAGCTGAAAAACCGGCTGAAAAGCCTGAAACAGATAAAGCGAAAGCTGACAAAACTGAGAAAGCTGAAAAGGCAGAGCCGGCCAAAACCGAAAAAAGCTCAGAACCTCGTCAGAAGCCTGAGGACAAGGGCGAAAAAATTGCCGAAAAGGCTCAAAAACCAGCGAGGGACACAGCGCCTGCCAAGAGCAGAGCCGTCGCTGATGAGCAGAAACCGGTAACCGACCAGGCTACGAAGGAAGAGACCGCCACCAAGCCAGCGCCGGAATCCAAGGCAGCTCCCAAGGGCGAACAGGCGCCTGCGGCCAAAGAGCAGCCTGCGGAATCAAAGGAGACGCCCGCGCCGAAGGCCAAACCCGAGGCGGCGGCCAAACCTGAAACGGCAGCCGAACCCGAGCAGGCTGAAAAGCCAGCGGAGAAGAAGGCAGCAACCGAGAGCCCGGCTCCCGAGGCACAACCGGAACCGAAGCAACCGGCACCTGCGAAGGCTGAAGCTGAGAAGGCGGTGACTGAAAAAGCAGAGCCGGAGAAGGTCGAAAAGCCTTCAGCTCCCGAAACAGCAGCGCAGGACGCGCCTGCTGAAGCTCCGGCAGTTGACGTTCCGGTGACGCCGGGCCGCGCCTACAATGACCCAAGAGAAGTCCGCAAGCGCCAGAAGGCTGCGGAAGAGGCCAAAAAGGCCGGGAGTAACTAACTGATGCTATCGAACTCCGACATTGAAGCGCTGGAAGACATCCTCTTTGCCGAGCCCTGGGGCGATGATGCCCTGGATTTCTTCGGTTTCCACGGGGTGGTCTGTGCCAGCGTCGTCGGCCCGGCCGAACTGAGTGCGGAAGAAATCTTCCGCCTCGCCACGGGCGCCGAACAGGTGCCCGACACCGGGATTCCCGAGGTGTTCAGGCGTTGCTCCGCCCAGCTGGCAAATGACATGGCCCATGCCCTGGATATGGGGCAGGCCCTGGAATTGCCGGAGCCCGAGGACGGCGACCCGATGAACGCCCTGGAAAACTGGTGTGCCGGATTCGTAGACACCTTCCTTGAACACGAAGAGCAGTGGCTGGAAGCGGCCAGCGAGGAAGAAACCGCCGATCTGATGGTGCCTATGCTGACCCTTTCAGGACTGTTCGATGACGAAGACTTCCAGAAGGTTCGCAACAGTGACAAGTTGTCCCGGCAGATGGCCGATGCCATTCCGGACTCACTGACGGACCTGTACTTGCTGTTCCACGCGCCGGATTAAGCCGGCGCGCCGCTCAGAACAGGTTGTCTGAATGAATGCCAGACCGGCTCAAGCCCGTCTGGCATTTTCATGATACGGCCAAGCTCACACCAGGGAGCGCCGGGAAAGTGAAAATCACTGCCCTGCGATGCCAACAACTTCTCTTTCCGGCACAGCTCAGCCAGAAATCCCAGATCGCCACTGGACTGGCCTGAGGTAGAGACCTCAATTGCTTGCCCCCCTGCCCTTCGGAAATCCGCTGTCAGCTCCCTCAGCTTGGTTGCCGTAAGCTGATATTTTCGGGGATGGGCAAGAACCGCAACGCCACCCGCCTCGGTAATCCAGCGAACGACCTCTGGAAGTTCCGGCCAAAAGGCCTTTACATCACCAGCCTTACCGTTGCCCAGATATCGCTTGAATGCCTGGGCAGCATTGCGAACCACGCCGGCCTCTGTCAGAACCTGGGCAAAGTGTGGGCGTCCCGGGACATCGCCGCCGGCCGCCTCGGAGGCCTTACCGAGAAGATCATCAACACCAAGCTTATCCAGCCGCTCAGCGATCATTCGTGCACGAGCCCAGCGATTGTCGTTCTGCTGCTCCAGAGCCTGCCGGAAATCGTCTGCATCCGGATCAAAGTCGAGGCCGACTATATGGATGGTGCGGCTTTTCCAGAGGCAGGAAAGCTCAACTCCCGGAATCAGCACGATGCCCTGTGCCTGCGCCGCCGTTTCTGCCTCGGCAAGTCCTGCGATGGTGTCATGGTCAGTCAGGGAAAGATGGGTAACGCCGCGCCCGGCCGCACGCTCAACCAGCGCCGCCGGTGATAGCGCGCCATCAGAAGCCGTGCTGTGGCAATGCAGATCAATGCACAAATGCGGGTCTTGCGGTATAGTCACAAAATATCCTGAGTCATCAGATAACTGGCGGCATGCCATGGCTTCACAGTGTACCAGCCAACCATTGCGCGACACGACCGCTGATTATCTGCCTGATTACCTCGTTTGTGAAAGTCATTGCGGAGAGCTGAATGTATTACGCGATTATCAGTGAAGACGTCGAGAACAGCCTGCCGTTGCGCCAGTCTGCCCGCCCTGCACACATCGAGCGGCTGCAGGATTTGAAGGCAGAAGGCCGGTTGCTTGTTGCGGGACCCCATCCGGCGCTTGATACACCGGAGCCTGGCGATGCTGGCTTCACCGGCAGCCTGGTGATTGCGGAATTCGACTCTCTTGAAGCAGCGCAGGCCTGGGCGGATGCCGACCCCTACGTTGAGGCGGCCGTGTACCAGAACGTTGTGGTAAAGCCCTTCAAGGCGGTTTTGCCGTAGACAAAGGCCCGGGCTGCATGAGTTTATTGTAATGATGGCTCGCTTGCACGGCGGGGCATCTATGACAAAATTGCGCTTTTAATCACGCTCAGATTTCAACCGCAGAATTTCAGGGAACCTAACCAGTGACGCTTTTTCGTCTCGCCATCAGTGTATTGTTCGCAGTGTCGTCCATTGCCGTTGCCCAGGCCAAAACTGTCTGGGTAGACGACCAATTGTACCTCCCGGTGAGGTCCGGCGCGGGTTCTCAGTTCCGGATCATCGAAAACGCGGTGCCCAGCGGCACACCGTTGGAAGTGATCGAAGCGTCGGATTCCGGGTATACCCTCGTTCGGACCCCGAAGGGCAACGAAGGTTGGGTATCCAGTCAGTACCTGAGCGAAACGCCAATCGCCGCAGACCGCCTTCGGACGGCCAATCGCCAACTGGAAGAAACCCGCGCCGAACTGGCCCGAGTCAAGGAGCAGCTGTCCAACGTCGTTACCGAGCGAGACGCCCTGGAAAGCTCGGAGTCCTCTCTTTCCGACCGATCACAGGAGCTTCAGGAAGAGTTACAGCGGATCAAGAGCATCGCCGCCGATTCCATCAACCTGAAACGTCGTAATGAGGAACTCCTTGAGGAGAACCAGAAGATTCGCAACGACCTTGAGGTACTCACGGCCGAAAACGAACGTCTTGAAGCCAGCAAGGAATACGACTTCATGCTGCTGGGCGCCGGTCTGGTTCTTGGTGGCGTATTGCTGGCACTGATCATCCCTATGCTCAAACCAACAAGAAAAACCGACAACTGGGCCTGATGCCATGAAGGATTATTCGGAAAAGCGCGATTTCCACCGTATGCAGGTAAACTCGGAGATTGAGATTATCGACGGTCAGGGCAACCGCTTCAGAGGGGTTTGCCGTGACCTGAGCGCAACCGGTATGCAGCTCTTTGTCGAGCAGGAAGTAGCGGTCGGAGAGGAGCTTCAAACGGTTCTTCACCCGAGTAGTGATCAGTTCCCACCCCTGGAAACCGTCTGTGAAGTCATTCGCTGTGAACCGGAAGGCGACGGATTCCTCCTTGGAACAAACATAAGCGAAGTCACTCGCTGAACGAAAAACGGCGGCCAATTGGCCGCCGTTTTTGTTTGTACCCGGAAAAACCTCAGACCAGAGGCTTCTCGGAGACGATGATGCCGTTGTTATCGGCGTAGACATAGTGTCCGGGGTGGAAGGTTACGCCGTGAAAGGTGACCGGAACATTCAAGTCACCCAGGCCACGCTTCTCGCTCTTTCTGGGGTGGGTGCCCAGGGCCTGGACACCGAGGGCGGTGTTGCCAATTTCATCCACATCGCGCACGCAACCATAGATAATAAGACCGGCCCAGCCGTTGCTCGCCGCTTTCTCAGCCAGCATGTCACCCAGCAGCGCATGACGCTTCGAGGCACCACCGTCCACGACCATTACACGACCGTTCCCGGGTTGGCCAACCTGCTCTTTCACCACGGAGTTATCCTCAAAGCATTTCACGGTCACAATCTCACCGCCAAAGGCCTTGTTGCCGCCGTAGTTATTGAACCCGGGCTCAACAACCAACACTTCCGGGAATTCGTCACACAGGTCCGGGGTAATTATCGTCGTCACGTTGTCGCTCTCCTTATGCTGGAAATGAACTCAATCGATTTTTTCGTCGGCCAGGAAGAACCAGGTATCCAGCACCGAATCGGGGTTCAGTGACACCGTATCAATACCCTCATCCATCAGCCACTTGGCAAGATCCGGATGGTCTGATGGCCCCTGCCCGCAGATCCCGATGTACTTGCCGGCTTTCTTGCAGGCCTGGATAGCATTGGACAGCAACGCCTTGACTGCATCGTTACGCTCGTCGAACAGATGGGCAATGATGCCGGAATCCCGGTCCAGCCCCAGCGTCAGCTGGGTCAGATCGTTGGAGCCGATAGAGAAGCCGTCAAAGTGCTCCAGGAACTGATCCGCCAGCAGCGCATTGGCAGGCAGCTCGCACATCATGATCACACGCAGACCGTTGTCACCACGCTTGAGCCCATTCTCCGCCAGCAGATTCACTACCTGCTCTGCCTCGCCCACGGTGCGCACAAACGGAACCATGACTTCCACATTGGTCAGGCCCATCTCGTTGCGCACTTTCTTCAGGGCGCGGCATTCCAGTTCGAAGCAGTCCCGGAAGGTGTCGGAGATATAACGGGAGGCCCCCCGGAAACCGAGCATCGGGTTTTCCTCGTCCGGCTCGTACAGGGTGCCGCCGATCAGGTTGGCGTACTCGTTGGATTTGAAATCCGACAACCGCACGATCACCTTCTTGGGTGCAAATGCAGCGGCCAGTGTAGAGATGCCTTCCACCAGTTTGTCGACGTAGAAATCCACCGGAGAACTGTAGCCGGAAATGCGTTTTTCGACTGTCTGCTTGATATCCCGGGGCAGGCCGTCAAAGTTCAGCAGTGCCTTGGGGTGAACGCCAATCATCCGGTTAATGATAAACTCCAGCCGTGCCAGCCCCACGCCCTCGTTGGGCAGCGCCTGGAAATCGAAGGCACGGTCGGGGTTGCCCACGTTCATCATGATCTTGAACGGTATGTTGGGCATCGAATCCACGGTGTTTTCCCGCAGTTCGAAATCCAACGAACCTTCATAGATCATGCCGGTATCACCCTCGGCACAGGAAACCGTCACTTCCTGGCCATCGGTCAGCAACTCGGTGGCATCGCCGCAACCAACCACGGCTGGAATACCCAGCTCGCGGGCAATGATGGCCGCGTGGCAGGTACGGCCACCGCGATCGGTAACAATGGCGGAGGCCCGTTTCATGACCGGTTCCCAGTCCGGATCGGTCATGTCGGTGACCAGCACATCGCCGGCCTGAACACGGTCCATTTCCTTGATACTGGTAATGATCTTCACCGGACCGCTACCGATCTTGTGGCCGATACTCCGACCTTCCACCAGTATCTTGCCGGTTTCATTCAGCAGGTACCGCTCCATCACATTGGCGGAAGCACGGCTTTTCACCGTCTCCGGGCGGGCCTGAACGATGTAGATCTTGCCGTCGTCACCGTCTTTCGCCCACTCGATGTCCATAGGGCGCTGGTAATGCTTCTCGATAATCATGGCCTGGCGGGCCAGGTCTTCCACCTCAGCATCGGTGATGCAGAAGCGGTTGCGGTCCTCCTGTTCGACCTTCACCGTCTCAACAAACTCACCTTCACCAGGCTTGGTGTGGTAAACCATCTTGATAGCCTTGCTGCCAAGGTTCCGACGCAGCACAGCAGGCCTGTCAGCCTCCAGAGTGGGCTTGTGCACGTAGAATTCATCGGGGTTCACGGCACCTTGCACAACGGTCTCTCCCAGGCCGTAGGAAGCGGTTACAAACACCACGTCACGGAAGCCGGATTCGGTATCCAGGGTGAACAT